>DATGUV010000022.1:0-10610 GCA_035301025.1 Bacillota bacterium
TTCAACTGTACTTTTTATTCTATTCTTTACCGCTTATTCCGTACATCGGAATCTCATTGTCACCGTTCGCGTGTGCGGTATTAGCTCTTGGAATACACTTTAGTACGTATATTGGTGAAGTCTATCGTTCAGGAATCGAATCCGTTGATGCGGGTCAGTGGGAAGCTTCACAAGCATTAAACTTATCCACCTTTCAAAAATGGACGAAAGTGATATTGCCACAAGCACTTCCTCCAACGATTCCAATGTTAGGAAACTATTTAATTATTATGTTTAAAGAGATTCCACTTGCTTCTACAATTGGTGTTATGGGGATCTTACATTTAGCAGAAGATTTTGGTGCTCTGCATTACCGTTATTTAGAGCCGATTACAGTTGTAGCAATTCTTTTCTTAATCTTAAGCTATCCTTCTGCAATTCTTGTACGCAAATTGGAAGAAAAAATGAATCGACGTTTTGGGGAAGAAAACTTATACTTAGATAGTAACGGTGGTAAATAAACGAAATATTTTACACGTACGTGAGTGATATGAGGAATCATTCGCTCAACAGAACAGAATGAAAATGTCTTAAATATTTATAGAAGGTTTATGGAGAGGAGTTTCGTGAAATGACAAAACCAATTGTAACGTATGAAGATGTTACAAAATCATTTGGTGATGTAGAAGTTCTTAAAGGAATTAACTTAGATATACAACCTGCTGAGAAGGTAGCAGTTATTGGGCCAAGTGGTTCAGGTAAAACAACTTTAATTCGTATGTTAATGACTCTAGAGCAACCTACTTCAGGTTCAATTATAGTAGACGGAAAAAACTTATGGCAAATGGAATCAAATGGTAAGCTCGTCGATGCAGATGAGAAGCATTTAAGTGAAGTTCGTGGGGATATTGGAATGGTGTTCCAACACTTTAACTTATTCCCTCATATGACGATTTTAGAAAACTGTATGATGGCACCTGTACAAGTACAAAAAGAAGATAAAAAATCAGCACGGAAACGATCTATTGAAATGTTGGAGAAAGTTGGTTTAGGCGATAAATTAGAAAACTATCCTAATCAACTTTCTGGAGGACAAAAACAGCGTGTCGCAATGGCAAGAGCCCTAGTTATGCGTCCGAAAATAATGTTATTTGATGAGGTAACATCTGCTCTTGACCCTGAACTCGTAGAAGAGGTACTAGAAGTGATTCGCGATATCGCTTTAGAAGGTGAAATGGCCATGGTTCTCGTCACACACGAGATGGAATTCGCCCTTGATATTGCAGATCGCGTACTTTTCTTAGATAATGGAGTTATCGCTGAAAGTGGTACGCCAAGTGAGGTCATTGAACATTCACAAAACGAAAGACTACAAAGCTTCTTACGTCGTTTCCGTAGTTAAATAAAAGCATTGGTTGTGCAATATTACTTGCGCACCCAATGCTTTTTTTACTGCAAATCTTCCCCAATAATTCTAACTTCCCTTTCTAATTGTACATCAAAATTTGTATGAACGACTTTTTGCACATATTCAATTAATGAAATATATTCATTCGCTGTAGCATTTTCCTTATTCACAATAAACCCTGCATGTTTTAAAGAAACTTGCGCACCGCCAATTTGCTTTCCTTGTAATCCACTATCTTGAATAAGTTTTCCAGCAAAATACCCAGGTGGTCGTTTAAAAACACTTCCACAAGACGGATATTCTAGTGGCTGTTTGCTTTCTCGCTTATCTGTTAAATCATCCATGACAGCTTTGATTGCTTCTTGGTCTCCTTCTTTTAAATGAAAGGTTGCTTCTAACGCGATATATTCATTCTTTGGTATGTTGCTTGTTCGGTAACTAAGGTCTAATTCGGAGGCAGGTAAGTCAATGATTTCTCCATCTTTCGTCATTACTTTAGCAGAAGTAAGTACATCTTTTACTTCCCCACCATACGCTCCTGCATTCATATATAGGGCTCCACCAACGGAACCTGGAATCCCACAAGCAAATTCTAGTCCCGTTAAGGAAGAACGATACGCAGCTCGAGACACTTCGATAATACGTGCACCACTTTGGGCGACAATTATATGTTCAGTCACTTGAATATGATTTAATTTACTAAAGCAAATGACAATTCCACGAATGCCTCCATCTTTAATAATTAAATTTGAGCCATTTCCTAGTAACGTATATGGTACATGTTCTTGGCGAGCGAATCGGACGATTTTTTGAACCTCATCATACGTTCTTGGAGTTACAAAATAATCTGCTGCTCCACCTAGTTTTGTATATGTATGGTCTTTTAATTGTTTATCTTTAATTACGTCGTTGCTTGAAACAATGTCTTGCAACGCTTGATAGATTGATTCACGTACATCCATTAAAAATCATTCCCTTTTTGAATTTCAGTATGTTAAGTGAACATTTCCTTAACATTTGATATTCTATACCAACACATATATGTATAGATACCTTCATTTATGAAATGCATTCATCATGCAAATACTTTACATCCAATTTTCATGAGTGGTAATCGGTTCTTATTATACCATTTTTCCATCGGATATGTAGTATGTTCACTTAACAAACTTATGATATTCATATTTCAAAATGAGGGAGATGAAACAAACAACATTGTTATATGCGATGAGCTGTTGGTTTTCTGTTTTCATACGTCATAATGGTGTCAAAACCTAGATTTTTTAAGAGTGCTTTGCTTTCATCAAATTTATATCCAATCGTTTCAGAAACGTGAGAATCAGAACCTAATGTAATCGTTGATCCTCCACACGTTTTATATAATTCTAGTATATCTGTACTCGGCATGCCTGCTTGTAAGCCATATCGGTAGCTGGATGTATTGATTTCAATTCCTTTTCCTTGAGGAATAATGATTTTAAAAATCTCTTCAATCAGATCTAAACATTGATCTTCACTAGGTTTATCCGTATATCGTTTCACGAGATCAATATGGGCAAGTACGTCATAATTAGAAAATCGTTGTACACAATATAACAATTCCTCATAGTACAACCGAAACGCTTCTTCTACCGTGCGTCCTTTAAATAAATCCCTTGAATGTAGTCCTTGCTTTTGTACTGTATGAATGGAACATAACACAAAATCGAACGCTTCTTCCTGCATCAACTTCTCATAACGAGATAGTAAATGCGGTTGCAGACCAATTTCGACTCCTTTATGAATTTGGATGACGTCGCCATATCTGGCATTCATCTCATGTACTTTCTCGCTATATCTTTTTATGTCCAATTCAAATTCAATCGTTGGATCAGGGTAATCGTAATCAATGTGCTCAGTAAAACATATATCAGTATATCCGTTTGCGATAGCCTGCTTGATTGTATTTTCCATTGGTGTTTCGCAATCTGCTGAAAAATTACTATGTACATGATAATCAAACATTTTAATTCCCCCATTGACTTTTTTTAGTATGGCTACTATAATACTAAATAACTTTATTAGAGTAAAGCAATAAAGTAATGAAGCAAAAGGGACTGAACAACGATTAATACTTTTAAAACGAATTTCCCTATAGACCCACTCATTCAAACATACGTACAAAAAAATCAGTGGATAGAAAAAATTACAAAACGTTTTTCCACATATGGATTTTCTCAAGTTTCTACAACGACATTTGCAGCATATGAGTCGTATATGCATTTACAAGAAAACGTAAAAACAAATGAACTCGTAAAAATGATTGATCATGGCGGAAATATTCTCGCATTACGATCAGATGCTACTATTCCAATAACGAAACGGTTGTTGCAAGAATCTCATGAACTTACAAATGAGAGAAGATATTTTTATGTATTAGATGTGTTTCGTTACACAAAAGATTCCACCCGTCCACAAGAAAATACACAAGCAGGAGTGGAATGTTTTGGAGCGAATGGTTTTGAAACAGACACGGAAGTCATTGCTCTTTCCATGCACACGCTTCAGGATTTGCAATGTGCTTCTTTTACATTAGAAGTCGGCCACGCTGGATTTTTCCAACGATGCATGGAGGCTCTTGACTTAGACGTGGAACAACAATGTACATTCAAACAACTGCTGCAAACAAAAAATATTGGTGAATTAAAACACTATATAACTCAGACTGAAGGCACGGATGACTGGAAACAGTTGATTGAATCCATTCCGTTATTATATGGGAATCCACCAGAAATCATTCAACTCGTACGCAATAAAATAGATGATCCAATCATCCATAAACAAATGGATCACTTAGAGAAAATCTATCAACTTTTAAGCGCGTATCATCTCGCAGAACATATGGTAATTGATTTAAGCTTAATGAACCATATGGATTATTACTCAGACATTATTTTTCAAGGGTTTATTCATAATGTCGGAAAGCCAGTACTAATGGGCGGACGTTATAACGAGTTGACGAAACAATTTGGGACCCTCATGCCGGCGATTGGATTTGCTTGCGATATTGACGCCATTGTAGCAAGTAAGGAAGACAAAGAGTCGTCCGTACCGTCATTAGATGTTTGCATCGTTCAGAATGATGTGTGCACAAATGAAAGTTTATCCTTATCCACCTTTTTAAGAGAATCAGGCTGGAAGACGCGCGTCATACAAAAGAAACACATAAATATTCCTGCTCAAATCATTTGTCACATCACACGAAATGAAGATCAGATCACTTATCACCTCACGACACATAAGAAAACATTTAATTGTACAAGAAAAAACGAGGTGGAAGCTTACGTACAATCACTGTTATCAAAGGAGACATAAATCGTGCAACAATTGACATTAGCTCTTGCCAAAGGACGCACTGCAAAAGAAAGTTTACAAATTTTACAACAAGCAAACATTCGATTTCCAGATTTTCATCCTGACTCTAGGAAACTCATTTTTGAAGATGAGACTAAAAAGATTCGTATGTTGTACGTGAAGGCTGTGGATGTCACTACATATGTTGAAGCAGGCGCTGCCGATATAGGGATTGTTGGGAGGGACAATATATTAGAATCAGGTGCAAATATTTATGAGATGCTAGATTTACAGATTGGAACATGTGCCTTTATCGTTGCTGGTATGTCTCCAAAACCGATTCATACGTATTCATCCATTAAAGTTGCTTCTAAATATCCCAACGTTGCTTCAGCATATTTTGATCAACACAACATTCCAGTAGAAACCATTACATTAAATGGTTCTGTGGAACTTGCACCACTTATCCACATGGCAGATGTGGTCGTAGATATCGTCGAAACTGGAACAACAATTAAAGAAAATGGATTAACAATTTTAGAGAGACTTGATTCCATTAGTACGAGACTTATCGTCAACAAAGCAAGCTTTGCTACAAAAACAGCGTGTATTCAACAATTGATTACAGCTATTGATCACGTTTTGCCGAAAGAAGGGAAATAAATGAAGATTATACCGCTTCAAGACTATCAAGAAGAATTAAAGTTCCAATCATCAATAGATGACACTTCCATCGACGACATCGTGCGAACAATCATCGCAAACGTTCGAAAAAAAGGGGATGCTGCTTTACTCTCCTACACGGAAAAGTTTGATCATATACGTATAGATAATATGATTGTACAACAGAAAGAAATTGATGATGCATTACAAATTGTTGACAAGACATTATACAACGCACTTGAAGAAGCCAAAAAACGAATCGTTACCTATCACGAAGCACAAAAAGAATACTCCTGGTTTATGAATCAGCCTGGAATCATGCTTGGGCAAAAGGTGTCTCCACTAGACCGAGTTGGCATATACGTTCCTGGCGGTAAAGCAGTATATCCATCAACAGTGCTTATGAATGTACTTCCAGCTAAAATTGCAGGGGTTGAGAACATCCACATTGTTACTCCTCCTCAACCAGACGGAACCATTCATCCAAACGTGCTTGTTGCTGCACATCTTGCAGGTGTAGACTCTATTTATAAAGTCGGTGGTGCCCAAGGAATTGCTGCACTTGCATATGGAACGGAAACAATTCCAAAGGTTGACAAAATTGTCGGTCCAGGAAATCAATTTGTCGCTAGGGCAAAAAAGTGGGTGTATGGCGACGTAGCTATTGATATGATTGCAGGTCCTAGTGAAATTTGCGTCATTGCTGATGAGTCCGTTGCTCCATCTTTTGTTGCAGCAGACCTACTTTCTCAAGCAGAACATGATGAAGAAGCAAAAACAATTTGCATTACAACAAGTAAGGAAGTTGCTCTGAGGATTCAATCTGCTGTTCGAAAACAAATGGCAAGTGCTACACGAAAATCCATTATCCAAGCATCTATTGAGCGATATGGTCGTATTATCGTTACAGAAACAATGGATGAAGCCATCCGTTTAGCCAACCGAATTGCACCAGAACATCTGCAACTGATGACTGAAAAAGCTTCCGAGCATATGCACGGGATTACACATGCTGGCGCCATCTTCCTAGGTCCTTATTCACCAGAACCCTTAGGAGACTACATGGCCGGTCCTAACCATACATTACCAACAAATGGTACTGCAACTTTTGCTTCCCCTTTAGGTGTGTATGATTTTGTGAAGAAATCGAGCATTATCCAGTATTCAAAAGAAGCCTTACAACGTGTTGCCGACGACATTATTACGATCGCCACACACGAACAATTAGACGCCCATGCAACGTCAATCCAACTTAGAAAGGAAGAAAAGTGATGAAACGAAGTTATGAAACCAAACGCTCCACAACAGAAACAACAATCGATCTTGCCTTCATGTTAGATGGTACAGGAGATGAAAACATTCGTACAGGTGTTGGATTTTTCGACCATATGCTTACCCTTTTTACAAAACATGGTCGTTTTGATTTATCTGTTCAATGTGATGGAGATTTACATGTTGATCAGCATCATACTGTAGAAGATGTAGGCATTGTTCTTGGTCAAGCTTTTCAACAAGCTATTGGAACGAAAGAAGGTATTCAGCGCTACGCCACTGTAACAACCCCTATGGATGAGTCCCTTTCTACTGTGTCGATTGATATTAGTGGCAGACCACATCTCGTTTATCATGTAGAGGGATTAAAAGACACTGTAGGACAATTTGACACGGAACTAGTGCAAGAATTTTTCCAAGGATTTGTGAACCATGCTGGGATTACATTACATATCAATTTACAGTATGGGCAAAACACGCACCACATCATCGAATCAATTTTCAAAGGGTTTGGTCGAGCTTTAGGAGAGGCTTCAGCAAAAAACGCACAGATTACCGGTATCCCTTCAACAAAAGGACTGCTTTAATCCATGAGTGTTTTTCATCTTTAAATAATTTACGTATTCATAAAAAGGAGTTTTAAAATGATTATTTTTCCAGCCATCGATATACGTGGTGGTAAATGTGTAAGACTTATACAAGGTGATTATTCAAAAGAGACAGTATACGGAGATTCTCCTGTCGATATGGCTCGTATATGGGAGAAAAAAGGAGCTACGTATATTCATATTGTTGATTTAGATGGTGCCAAATCAGGTCACTCTCAAAATAAAGATGTTATACGAGAAATTGTAACAGAAGTGAATGTTCCCGTACAAGTTGGTGGTGGAATTCGTTCCATGGAAGTCATTCGTCAATATCTTTCCTACGGAGTATCCCGCGTTATTTTAGGCACATCCGCTATTGACGATCTTTCGTTTGTCACTGAGGCAGTAAAAACGTTCACATCTCAAGTCGCTATTTCATTAGATGCCCGTAACGGCTTGTTAGCTACGGAAGGATGGACGGAAACAAGCACTACTAAGGCTGTTGATATTCTGCCGATTCTAGAAGATATTGGTGTACAAACAATTGTATACACGGATATTGCTAAAGACGGGATGCTTCAAGGCCCAAACATCGATGCATTAGCAGAAATACATGAAGCCACTTCAATGGATGTCATTGCCTCAGGTGGAGTGACGACAATGAAAGATATGAACACATTACGTGAGCTCGATATGTATGGAGCAATTGTTGGTAAAGCGTTGTATGAAGGAAGAATAACACTTGAAGAAATCGTTGGTGATTATAATGAAAAATAAACGCATTATTCCATGTTTAGATATTACAAATGGTCGAGTTGTAAAAGGAAAGCAATTTAAACAGCTGCAGGATATAGACGATCCACTTCCTTTGGCGCTGGCATATGATCAATCGGGGGCAGATGAATTAATCATGTACGATATTACTGCTACGACGGAAGGAACAGATTTGTTTATTGAAACCATTCAGACAATCTCAAAGGAAATATCTATTCCATTAACTGTCGGTGGTGGCATTCAATCGATTGAAGATATTTCACAAGTACTTCGTGCGGGAGCAAGTAAAGTTTCTCTAAATAGTGCTGCTATAGCTAATCCCTCACTTATTCGTGAGGCTGCTGCAACCTTTGGATCTAGTGCTATTGTAGTTGGAATTGACGCTAAACAAGTTGCGCCACATAGGTGGAACGCATATACCCACGGTGGAACAAAGGATTCTAAAAAAGATGCTCTCCTTTGGGCGAAAGAAGTTGTTGACAGTGGTGCTGGTGAACTTGTAATCAATTCCATGGATGACGATGGAATGAAAAATGGATTTAATATTCCGCTGTTAGCAGCAATGGAAGAAGCTGTTTCGGTACCTATTATTGCAAGTGGTGGTGCAGGTTCCGTGCAAGATTTTATAGATGTTTTTATGAAAACAAATGTCAGTGGAGCATTAGCCGCTTCTGTTTTTCATTACGGAGAAGTGGACATACCCACACTCAACAAACAACTGATGACGTTAGGAGAAAACGAGCATATGTCCGTACAAAATCTAGACATGACTAGCATTACTTTTGATGACCGGGGACTTATTCCTGCAATCGTTCAACACGCCGAAACAGGAGACGTCCTAATGCTCGCTTATATGAACGAAGAGTCTTTAAAGAAATCAATCCAAACGAAGCAAACATGGTTTTATAGTCGAAGTCGAAATGAATTATGGAACAAAGGAGCAACTTCGGGAAATACCCAAGTGATTACAAAGATGGAACTTGATTGTGATGGAGATACAATTCTAGTCACTGTTCTTCCGAATGGACCTGCATGTCATACTGGGAATGACACGTGCTTTTTGACTCCAATACTATCCACCCCTCCTTCGTCACGAACGGTTTTGTATCAACTTGCACAGAAAATAGCTCTACGTAAAAAGCAACCTGTGGAAGGTGCGTATACAACTTATTTATTTAATGAAGGTATCGATAAAATATTAAAGAAAATTGGCGAAGAAGCAAGCGAAGTTATTATCGGTGCTAAAAACAATGACAAAGAAGAAGTCATCTGGGAAATTTCAGATCTTGTGTACCATACGCTTGTGTTAATGGAGGAACTTGGAATATCTATTACGCAGATTCAAAATGAATTGTTGCAACGCCATATCTCTAAGGAGGAAGGCCGTCATGAGTAATTTTTGGAGTTCTATGGCTAAACGAGCTCAACCTTACGTTCCTGGTGAACAAGTAAACGACTCGCACATCTTAAAATTAAATACGAATGAAAATCCATATCCTCCTTCTCCTAACGCATTACAAGCTATGAAAAGAAGTGCGGATGCGACCATTCGTTTATATCCATCACCAACAACAGACGGTTTGCGAGAAGTAATCGCGGAACAACATGACGTGACTAAAGATTCTGTTTTTGTAGGGAACGGATCAGATGAAGTATTAGCTTTTGCATTTATGGCATTTTTCGAACCTGGAGAGCGCATTCGTTTTCCCAAAATTACGTATAGCTTTTATCCGGTATATGCTACCCTATTTGATATTCCTTATGAGGAAGTCCCTTTACAAGAAGATTTCACCATCAACCCTGAGGACTATTTCGATGCAGAAGGTGGCGTCATATTTCCAAACCCAAACGCTCCTACAGGAATTTTTTTAGAACTTGATGCTATAGAAACTATTGTCCAAAAAAATCCAAACAAAGTAGTGATTATTGACGAGGCATATATTGACTTTGCCCCAGAATCATTCAGTTCCAGACTAAAAAGCTATAACAATGTACTTCTCATCCAAACGTTGTCAAAATCAAGAGCACTAGCCGGTTTACGCGTCGGCTACGCGATTGGACACCCAAGTTTAATTAACGGATTAACCCGGATGAAAGATTCTTTTAACTCTTATACGATCGACCGTGTCGCAATAAATGCTGCAACTGCTGCGATAAAGGATACATCATACACACAGGAAATTACGAAGAAAATTGTACACACTCGTTCCTGGGTAACGAAACAATTACAGGAGTTATCCTTTGATGTATTACCATCTCAGACGAACTTTGTCTGTGCTACACATGCAACCATCGATGCAAAAACGTTATATGAGCAATTGAAAAAACACAGCATTCTTATTCGACATTTTAATCAAGATCCAATTGATTCTTACATCCGTATTACCATTGGAACGAGGGAGGAAATGAGTAGGTTTATATCCGCATTGACTGAAATCATACGATCTGCCTAGACAGACAAAAAGCCGTTCTCACCTATATATGAGAACGGCTTTTATTACATGTATTCTTCAATTGTGGCTTCTTCAATTAATGCATCAATTCTCTTTGTTACTAGTTCTTGAATCTGTTTATCTCTTAATTGGAGTTCTAAG
>DATGUV010000023.1:0-6339 GCA_035301025.1 Bacillota bacterium
CGTTCTGAATACTAGCGTGGCTTCATAGACTATACAATACAAAGGAGTGAAATTATGAATCATTTTGCATTGTTTCGTATTTTATTTGCTTGCTTTTTATTGTATACCGCGTGGCCACATATTCCAGGGATGGAAACAGGGATTGAAAAGGTGTTTTGGGGAGTATGGTTAACGTTATTTGTTTTCATTGTTGGTGGAAATGGACTAACCTTTTTACAAATGAAAACTAGAACAGGCTTGATAGAAGAGGAACAGGAACAAGTAAGAGCTCGTAGTCGTTGATGTTTCAACAAACCAACTGTATACTATTAATTATAAAAACAATTAGTACAGTTGAAGGCGAGTGATGAAAGCATGTCAACAAAACATGAACAAATAATCCGTCATATATTATCACTCAATGTAGGAGAAAAGATCTCCGTCAGGAAAATTGCTAGGGAATTACATGTCAGTGATGGAACGGCGTATCGAGCAATTAAAGAAGCGGAGAATCAAGGTATTGTTAGTACGATTGAACGTGTAGGAACGATACGAATTGAACAAAAAAGAAAAGATAATATCGAACGGTTAACCTTTGCAGAAGTAATCAATATTGTGGATGGACAAGTTCTCGGAGGAAGAGATGGTCTTCATAAAACATTAAATAAATTTGTTATTGGAGCTATGCGGATTGACGCAATGATGCGCTATACAGAAGCTGGTTCTTTATTAATTATTGGAAACCGTACAAATGCCCATGAAATAGCTATTCGTGAAGGGGCGGCTGTGTTAATCACAGGTGGATTTGACACGGATGATCATATTAAGCAACTGGCCAATGAAAAAGAACTTCCAATTATGTCAACAAGCTATGACTCCTTTACGGTAGCTTCTATGATTAACCGAGCGATCTATGACCAGATGATTAAAAAAGACATTATATCAGTAGAAGATATTTTTACGCCGCTAGAAGAGGTGCATTTCTTATATACCGAAGATACGATTGATACATGGTATTCTCTCAACACAGATTCCACTCATACAAGGTTTCCCGTGGTCAATTCTTCGATGCGTGTGCGGGGAATTGTTACATCACAAGATATTGTTGGTAAACCAAGAAGTACACATATTGAAAAAATCATGACGAAATCTCCCTTAGTCGTACATGAAAAAACCTCACTAGCGTACGTGGCACATATGATGGTATGGGAAGGGATTGAAGTCGTTCCAGTCGTTGATGAGTCTGATCGCTTGCTCGGTGTTGTATCAAGGCAAGATGTATTAAAAGCTCTGCAACATATGCAACGACAGCCTCAAGTAGGAGAAACGATCGACGATATTGTTTCAAGCAATTTAACAGAAGCACATGGTAGAGGAACAACATTTAAAACGAAAGTCATCCCACAAATGACAAACGCATTAGGTACATTATCCAATGGAGTGCTTACTTCGTTAATTACAGAATCTAGTAGACGACTGTTATTAATTGAAAAAAAGTGTGAAATTGTTGTTGAAAACATCACCATTTACTACATTGAACCCGTGCAAATTGACCGGAAAATTACAATCCACCCTCGTTTGTTAGAAGCTGGGCGTATGCACGCTACAGTAGACGTTGATATTTACGCAGAGAAGAAACTTGTTGGAAAAGGATTACTATCTGCACAACTCATCAATCGTTAAAAAAACACCTCTACAATGTACTTTTGTAGAGGTGTTGATGATTACATATTATTTAATCGTCTATATTCTTTTTTGTAATGACGTGCTTCTTTGAAACCAAGATTGATTTGTAAAAAACCAAGAATGAAAAAAATCAATCCGATGACAAGTGAAAGTTTTGATTGATAAAAAAGATATTGGTTAATCGCAAAAGCAATTATAAATGCCCCTAACGCAAGACGGGATTTAGCGTTATAATATGCTTGTGTTAACGGATCTTTCGTTTTTAAAATCGCTACTTTATAATATACATAAAAGACAATCGAAAAAACGATTAAAAGAGTAAAAATAATCATAGACTTCGCTCACTTTCATAAAACATACTCTATGTGTATTGTAACGTATTTCCGCGAAAATATCTATGTGAGTGCATTTCATAAAACATTGAGATCATGTATCAGGGTACTGATGTTCACGGTCATGATCACATTCATTCGTGCAAGAACTCGTCTTCATGGTATAGTGAGACTAGATGTTAAAAAATGAACAAGGGGCATGTTTTAAGAAAAATGAGGGGGAAAACAAGTGCCAATACAATCCATTATTGAAACCATTCAAGCATACGAAACGATTATTATTCATAGACACGAACGTCCAGATCCAGATGCGTTAGGATCGCAAGCTGGTTTAAAAGAAATCATTCAACATTCATTTCCAGAAAAAAACGTATTTATAGTAGGTGAAGAAGATCCTTCACTTACGTTTTTAGTAGAAATGGATCACATCACAGATCAGCAGTATGATGGCGCCCTCGTCATTGTATGTGATACTGCAAATACCGGGCGTATTAGTGATCAGCGTTACCTGCTAGGGGAAAAGGTTATTAAAATTGATCATCATCCAAACAACGATCCATACGGTGATATTTTATGGGTGCAGACCGGTGCAAGTTCAACGAGTGAAATGATCTATACTTTATATAAAGAAGGACAAACTGCTGGCCTTCGTCTAAATGATGCAGGTGCACGTCTTATTTATGCGGGTATCGTAGGAGATACGGGGAGATTTTTATTCCCAAGTACAACGGAAACAACTTTTTCATATGCCACTGAACTTATTCAATATCATTTTGACCGAACAGCATTGTACGATCAAATGTATGAAGTTGATGACCGAATTGCACGTGCCAGGGGATATGTCCTTCAACAGTACACCATCTCGGAAAATGGCTGTAGTGCAGTGAAAATTACTGCTGAGAAGCTGAAGGAATTACAATTAAATGTTATGGAAACGGGACAACTTGTCCGTGTATTAGGAGATATTAAAGGGATTAAGGCGTGGGTATTCTTTATCGAAGAGTCTGATACACGCATACGCGTTCGTCTCCGCTCAAAAGGTCCAATTATAAACACAATTGCTGAGAGATTCCGTGGGGGAGGTCATCCACTGGCTTCAGGAGCAACTGTTCATTCGTGGGAGGAAGCTGATGCGTTAATCGCTCAATTAGAAGCAGTGTGTGCAGAGTGATATAAGTCTCTTTACTCCTTGATGAGAAAGGGGTAAAGAGACGTTAAGTTTCTAATGTTACGTGAAGTGTTATGTGTACAGTGGAGTATAAGATGAATTTTGTTACTTCAAAGGAATAGGACAAGTCATCAATTTTAAATGTTTTATTTTCGATTGCGGCAATGAGTAATTCGTTATTTTCAGCTGTAGATTGTACACTTTTTCCAACAATTAAATCGATTTCATCTGTAATAAGTTCTTTCAGTTGGTGGGTTGCGAGCCGATCTAGCCGTAGTTGCTTTTCGTTCTCAATGGTAATTTGAATGCGCTCGATCGTGTATGGTTTTTTCTCCTGTTCTTCAGCTTCTTCTTTATCAGCAATTAATGACTGATTAAAGTTGGTTAATTCTTTATTTGTTGCACGTAACCTACTATTCTCTTGAATCACTTGTTCATACATCGTCCCATGTATAAACAATAAAATGATGTACGCTACAACACATCCAACAACTACTCCAATGAAAAATCGTTGCCAAGAAGTCTTTTTATATAGGGGAGGAATATGCATTACATCACATCCTCTTGTAAAAACCAACTAATAATGATAAGAGCAGACTTCACGCCACCCATTGCTGCTAAAATAATAAACAATTGTTTAAATAAATCAATCGTAGACCCTCCTAGTAATCCTTTTTCTAAATTGGATATAGCGTCAAAGGTTCCACCAATTGCTGCAACAATGGCCCAAATACGTAAACTTTTAGCAATCCTCATGATGGCTGTAAAAGGAGGATCGCCTGTCATAAAGGACCCAATACTTCCAATAATAGATCCACCTATGACAACGCCAAAAGCAATGAAATAACAATGGATACATGCGACAATAAACCGTTCTTCCATAAGGTACGATTCTCCTTGAATATGACGTATATGTTCATATTATGCGCACCGAGGACAAGTTATGTTTTTAAAGCATCAACCATGCATCACACATTTTCTTGTTGTATACTTACATGTACAATCGTTGGAGGAAAGATAAATGGCATTCTCACATGTAAACATTCAAACGGGTTATAGTTTAATGAAAAGCACGATTCAAGTGGATCGGCTTATTCAGCAAGCGAAAAAAAATGATATGAAGTCTTTAGCTATTACAGATGAACATGTACTATACGGTGTGATTCCATTTTATAAACAATGCAAGAAAGAAGGAATCCACCCAATTGTAGGCATGAACGTGCATGTAGAAACGTCTGAAGGGGATAGGCATATATGCACAGTGTTAGCTAAAAACAATGAAGGATATGCTCATATTTCTCGTATGAGTACACATATTCAAATACATACAGAAGAATCGATTTCGTTTGACCGATTTCAAACATATATAGATGAAAATATTATTTGTATTTACCACGGGATGAACCCTTCTTTTACTCAAGCTTGTGAGACTCAAGTCTATGAAGATATCTTCATGTACGTGAAGCAGTGGCAAGAGGTAGTAGGTGCGAGTAACTTTTATATTGGGATTCAGGACCATGGGAGTCAGGAAGAAAGAACAAATATTCGTCACGTACGTCAGTTGTATGATCAATATCATGTAAAAGTGGTTGCTATTCAAGATGTTCATTATTTACATGAACATGATGAAGAAGCATACCGATGCTTACGGGCTATGGAAGCTGGACAACTTCTTGAAGAGCGAGCGTCAACAGCTGAAGATAAACGACGACACTTTAGAACAATGGAAGAAATGGAAGAGTTGTTTATAGAAGTATTTCCTGAAGCTATTGAAGCGACGCAAGAAATTGCTCGTATGTGTCACGTGCATTTTGACTTTGACCATGTACATATGCCTTCTTTTCCTGTACCAGATGGAAAAGATGCAGATGGATTTGTGCGCGAATTGTGTGAGAAAGGGATGGAAGAACGTTTTAAAGAGACACGCCCAGTCGTTATTGATCGCATGAATATGGAACTAGAAATTATTCAATCGATGGGATTTAGTGATTACTTTTTAATCGTAGCTGATTTTGTAGACTATGCAAAGCGGGAAGGAATTGCTGTTGGACCTGGAAGGGGATCAGCAGCGGGGTCCCTTGTTGCTTATTTACTTGGAATTACAAATGTTGATCCTATCAAACATGACTTGTTATTTGAAAGATTCCTAAACCCTGAGCGAAAGTCTTTACCGGATATTGATATTGATTTCTCTGATCACCGCCGAGATGAGGTGATTGAGTATGTAAGGGATACATACGGAAAAGAACGGGTAGCACAAATTATTACTTTTGGAACATATGGACCTCGCTCCCTTGTTCGGGAAATTGGGAAAGTCATTGAGTTAAACGATAAAGATGTCAAGTTTGTCTTGCAACATATTCCTGCACAAGCGCATCATTCGATTGTTACCTACGTAAAGCAATCCAAAGAATTACGTAGCTATATTGAGCAGTCTCTTTCATTACAGCAACTCTTTCGATACGCTCGTGTACTAGAAGGACTTCCAAGACATACGTCTACGCACGCGGCTGGAGTAGTTATCAGTAAAGATCCTTTAACAACATATACTCCCCTTACAGTCGGTACAAGTGGGGAATATATGACTCAATTTGCGATGAATGAAATTGAAGCTGTTGGTCTCCTTAAGATGGATTTCCTTGGGTTGCGCAATCTTTCTTTATTAGAGCGGATAAAGAAAATGGTAGAACGCCAAACTAAGAAAACCTTCGTTCTAGAGGACATCCCTGAACAAGATGAAGCCACTTTTGATATGTTAAGTAAAGGGTTAACAGCAGGCGTATTTCAATTTGAATCAGCCGGAATGACTCGGGTCTTACAAACGTTGAAGCCGACGGAGTTTGAAGACTTAGTAGCAGTAAATGCTCTATATCGACCAGGTCCGATGGAATATATTTCTACATTTATTGACCGGAAAAATGGCGTGGAAAAAATAACATATCCCCACGAAGATGTCGCACCTATTTTAAAGCAAACATATGGGGTACTCGTATATCAAGAGCAAATCATCCAACTAAGTCATCAAATTGCCCGATTATCTTACGGGGAAGCGGATATTCTAAGGCGAGGAATTAGTAAAAAGGATCATCGGTTAATCGATGAAATGAGGCAAGCATTTATCGAGGGATGTTTGAAAAATGGATATGATCAACACGTAGCTAAGCAGTTATTTGA
>DATGUV010000024.1:0-5566 GCA_035301025.1 Bacillota bacterium
TTATTATGAAGAAAAAAGGAGAGATACATTCAAATGGACGTTTTAGATCTTGCTAGAATCCAATTTGCTTCTACGACCATTTTCCATTACTTTTTCGTTCCAGTTTCCATTGGGTTAGCATTGATTATAGCAATTATGCAAACCATGTATGTAGTGAAAAAAGATGACATGTATAAACGAATGACTAAGTTTTGGGGTACTCTGTTTCTCATAAACTTTGCCGTAGGTGTCGTCACTGGTATTTTACAAGAATTCCAGTTTGGAATGAACTGGTCAACATATTCTCGTTTTGTAGGTGATGTATTTGGACCAAGTTTGGCCATTGAAGGTTTGGCTGCATTTTTCTTAGAGTCAACATTTATCGGTATATGGATTTTCGGTTGGGACCGATTATCAAAAGGTGTGCACCTTGTATCTATTTGGCTCGTTTCCATCGGTACTATTTTATCCGCATTTTGGATTTTAACCGCAAACTCATTTATGCAAAATCCTGTTGGGTTTGAAATCGTTGATGATCGTGCACAAATGACTAGTTTTTCAGAAATATTATTAAACCCTCATGTGTGGTCACAATTTCCACACGTGTTATTAACTGCATTTGCAACAGGTGCATTTTTAGTTGTTGGAATTAGTGCATGGAAACTCCTTCGCAAACATGATGTAGAATTATTTAAAAAGTCCTTTAACATTGGTATTACTGTTGCAACTTTAGCATCTGTTATTGTTCTCTTCACAGGACATCAACAAGCACAATACATTGTTCAATCACAACCAATGAAACTAGCTGCTGCAGAAGCACAATGGAATACAAGTGATGATCCGGCAGCATTTACAGTATTTGCAAAGATTGATCCTGAAGCACGAGAAAACTCCTTAGAATTACAAATTCCTTGGATTTTAAGCTTCTTTGCCTATAACGAATTTAGTGGATCCCTAACAGGAATGAATGAACTGCAAGCTGAATACGAAGAAAGATATGGAGAAGGAAATTACATTCCACCAGTTCGAACATTGTTCTGGAGTTTCAGAGCAATGGTAGGTTCTGGAAGTATTATGCTTCTACTTGGGTTAATTGGAATATTTCTTGCCCGAAGAGAAACATTGATTCATAACGTAAAATATTTAAAAATCATGGTTTTTGCAATTGCACTTCCATTCATTGCAAATTCTACTGGATGGATTATGACTGAAATGGGGCGTCAGCCATGGATTGTATTTGGTCGCATGAAAACTGAAGATGCAGTATCTTCAAGTGTTACCTTTAATGAGGTACTCTTTTCACTCATTTCCTTTACAGCGATGTATACAATTTTAGCGATTGTTACTGTCTTCTTGTTCGTCAGACACATTAAGAAAAAAGATCACGGAGAAGATGCAATCGAACAAACTGACGACCCGTTTAATAAGGAGGGAACGAACATTGTCTCTTAATGAACTATGGTATATACTCATCGCCGTCTTATTCATTGGATTTTTCGTTCTAGAAGGGTTTGACTTTGGTGTTGGTTCAGTTGTACGCTTTTTAGGTAAAAATGACCGTGAAAAACAAACATATATTCAATCAATTGGCCCATTTTGGGATGCCAATGAAGTATGGTTAATTACCGCTGGTGGAGCCATGTTCGCAGCGTTCCCACATTGGTATGCAACTATGTTTAGTGGATTTTATATTCCTCTTGTATTCATGTTGCTAGCCCTAATTATTCGAGGCGTTTCTTTTGAATTTAGAAATAAATTAGAATCCCATGCATGGAGAAATACGTGGGACTGGACCTTATGTATTGGTAGTTTCCTTCCACCTGTGCTATGGGGTGTTGTTCTAGCAAACTTTATGACTGGAATGCCGATTGATGAAAACATGGAGATGACTGGAGGATTTATTCAATTCTTACACCCATTTGCTTTACTCGGTGGCGTCATGTTCTTAACACTATGCATTACCCATGGATTACAATTTATTACGATCCGAACAACATCAACACTACAAGAAAGAGCACGTTCGGTTGGTAAACGTTTAGCACCAGTAACCATTATCCTATTAATTTTATTCGTTGTATTTGGATATGCTAAAACAGATATCTTCACATATCACGGGACTAGTTGGATCATCCTTCCAATTCTCGCTATTGTTGCTCTCTTTCTTGCATCCATTTTAAACGGAAAAGAGAAAGACGTATGGGCATTTTTCATGACAACAGCGACCATTACCCTTTTAACAGCGAGTATCTTTATTGGAATGTTCCCACGGGTTATGATTAGTTCAATTAGTGATTCATATAGTTTAACAATTATGAATGCAGCTTCAGGAGCATACACATTAAAAGTAATGACATATGCTTCTCTTGCATTATTACCGTTCGTATTAGGCTATCAGGGGTGGAGCTACTATGTATTCCATAAACGTATTCAAAAAAATGACAAGGTAGAATATTAATGAAACGACAGCGCGGTCTTCCGAACCACCCAGGAAGCCGCTCGTTGTTTATCATTATTACGTTCTTAACGATGGTTGAAACCATTGCGATTATTGCACAGGCTGTCCACTTAGCGACAGCCATTTCGTCGTTATTTGAAGGTGCTGCTTTAGTTACGCAAATTCCGCGCATGTTATTATTTTTTCTAATGTTTATCCTTCGTCATGGGATCACATTTATCAAGCGAAGCCTTGCTCAACGTCATACAACAAAAACAGCTACCATGCTTAGAAAAGATTTATTAACGAATGTTGAAAAACTCGGACAAGCATATATTTCACGAGAAGGAACCGGAAAAACAGTTACATTAGCCATTGAAGGAATAAAGCAAATTGAGACGTACTTACACATTACGATTCCTCGGATGTTTCAAGCAGTCATTGTACCTGCTGGAATTGTTATGTATGTGTGGTTTATCCACCATACGTCTGCATATATTTTAGTTGGAGTTATCCCAGTGGTTGTCATATTTATGGTTTTACTCGGTCTAGCTGCACAAAAGTTAGCAGATAAACAATATGCTTCATACCGTCTGTTATCAAACCATTTTATTGATTCATTAAAAGGATTAGAAACATTAACATTTTTAGGTCAAAGTAAACAGCACGGCAAGAAAATTGCTAAGGTTAGCAAGCAATATCGTCAAGCAACGATGAGAACATTACGAATGGCGTTTTCTTCTTCTTTTGCCCTAGATTTTTTTACAAGTTTAGCGATTGCTTTTGTGGCAGTTGGACTTGGATTTAATCTTATTGAAGGAAAAATGATGTTGCTTCCTGCTCTAACAATTCTCATTCTTGCACCTGAATACTTTTTACCTATTCGTCAAGTAGGCATGGATTATCATGCAACTCTTGATGGCCAGATTGCATTAAGTGAAGTCGAATATCTGATTCAACAAGGAGAGAGTGTACCATTTACCAAGCATCTACAGGCAAATATTTCTTGGGTGGATCAACCATCCATCACCTTTAAACATGTATCTGTAGATATTGATGGAGAGTCGATTTTGAAGAACATTGATTTTTCTTTTGATGGTCCAGGGTTAATTGGGCTTGTTGGACCAAGTGGTTCTGGAAAAACATCTCTTCTTCATACATTAGCAGGTTCATTGCAACCTGAAGATGGAAGGATTTTCATTGGGGATCAACGAGTATCTCACTTACACAGGCAAGATTGGCTACAACAAATTGCGTATATTCCGCAACGTCCGTATATTTTCCCGATGTCGATTGCAGACAATATTCGCTTCTATTCACCTGAAGCAACGAATGAGGATGTTCAATCAGTTATTGAGAAAATCGGTCTCGGTCCGTTTATGTCTACATTGCCTTTTGGTATGAATGAGCAAATTGGTGAAGGTGGAAGAACGTTAAGTGGTGGACAAGAACAACGTATTGCACTTGCACGCGCATTGTTAAGTAATCGATCTATCATTTTACTAGATGAACCAACAGCACATTTAGATATTGAAACCGAATATGAACTAAAAGAAATGATGATGCGTCTGTTTGCTGGAAAACTTGTGTTTTTCGCGACACACCGTATGCATTGGCTAAAAGAAATGGATCATCTTTTATTGCTTGATCATGGATCTATTGTAGAATCCGGAACTTATGAAGCCCTTGGAGCGAAGCAATCGGGTGCTTTTCATACATTAAGGACGACCATGCAACAAAGGAGGGAAAGATTATGAATACGTGGGTATTTCCATATATAAGAATGTTTAAAACACGCATTATCCTTTCCCTTCTCATTGGTTTTATTGGTCTAGGTTCTGGAGCTATGTTGTTATTTGTATCTGGATATTTAATTTCTGAGTCCGCTTTACGTCCGGAAAATATTATGGCAGTCTATGTACCAATTGTTGCCGTTCGTGCTTTCAGTATCAGTCGAGCATTATTTGCATATGTTGAAAAACTCATGAGCCATGACATTGTTCTGCGTATGCTTGAAAACATGCGGAATAAACTATATGATCATTTAGAACCACAAGCTATAGCGCTGCAAGAAACGTATCAATCTGGTGATTTACTCCGGATGCTGTCAGATGATATTGAGCATTTACAAGACTTTTATTTACGAACAATCTTCCCTAGTGTTTTTGGCTTGTTACTATACGGAATCATTTGTCTTGTATTTGGCATCTTTAATTGGATGTTTGCTTTATTTATGATCTTGTTATTTGGAGTGATTGTGTTTTTTATACCATATCTTTCACTTGTGCGGATGCGTAAACAACATGAGAGCATGAAACAAATCAATGGAGAGTTATATTCCAATGTAACAGATGCATTCTTTGGTATTACTGACTGGAAAGCAAGTAATCGCATGAAAGAACTGATTACACAAACGAGCTCCCTTGATGGCAGACGGACGAAGCTTACTCTAAAGCTCGATCAATTTCACGTATGGCGTGACATGGCCATTCAGGTCATCATCAGCATTGGAGTTATTTCAGTTATGGCCTGGTCAGCTTACACATCAGATGCAGGGCACATTGCACCAACATTGATTGCAGCATTTACACTAATGATTTTTTCAATAACTGAGGCCTTTATTCCAATGAGCCCAGCTGTTGAAGAAATTCCAATGTACCAGGATGCTGTTCGACGAATGGAGCGGTTAGAAAATAATACAGAAGACACATCTCCAGTCTACGCACCGGTAGAACTATCTAATGAACTTGATGTAACGTTAAATCAAGTGACTTTTCAATATCCGCAGACTCATACGCCAGCACTTAAACATGTATCTTTAGAGATTCCACAAGGTACAAAACTTGCTGTTCTAGGAAAAAGTGGTGCTGGAAAATCTACATTTATGCAACTTATTGCAGGGGTGGTATCTCCTACGGAAGGTTCAGTTATGATGAATGGTCAACCGTATACAAAAGATGTGTTGTCTACACATATTGCTGTGTTAAATCAGAAACCACATTTATTTTCAACGACCATTGCCAACAATATTCGGATTGGTCGTCCAGATGCTACGGATGAAGAAGTATTGCAAGTGGCAGAACAAGCACAATTAACTCCACTGATTGAATCCCTTCCTAAAGGTATTCATACGAATATGTTAGAACTTGGTGA
>DATGUV010000025.1:0-7696 GCA_035301025.1 Bacillota bacterium
AAATGCCGCCTCCTTTCTAGAAAACTATTGTTACTCATCACGTAATCCATCTAAAAATTCCACATAAGCGTTGATTTCTTCATCTGGTAGTGGTGCGAATCCTGTCTCACTAGTAAACTCGTTCATATTGTTAACAATGTAGTACGCAAAGTCTAGTACATGTGGTTCTTCTTTTGCGTGTGCAACGTTTAAATACGTGAAAACTGGTCTTGTAAATGGAGCGTACTCTCCGTCTTCAGCAATCGTATCAAGAGAAGGTTCCACAGGTCCTTCACCAAAATCAACATGTACGGCTTGGAGCTTATCTGTATTGCTGGCGTAATATCCATATCCGAAGAAAGCTATTCCGTTAATATCATCTGCAATTAAACTTACGAGAGTGGAATATTCTTGTTGTAAATTTGTATGGTTCGCTAAATCTTCTTCCTCAAGAATGTTTTCCCAAAAGAATTCATATGTTCCGTGGTTTTCATTTGGCCCATATGGTTGAATCGCTTCATCTGGAAAGCTTGGATCTACGTCAGACCATTTTTCAATGTCGCTATCTTCTTTGAAGATTTCTATAAGTTGCTCGTCGGACAATTCTTTTGCCCAGTCATTTTCAGGATGAATGACAAATGTTAACCCGTCTAGAGCAACTTTAAACTCTTGTGTATCTATGCCAAGTTCTTCCGCTTTTTCTGATTCCTCTTCTTTGATTTCACGAGAAGCATTGTTGAAGTTTGTTCCATTGTCCTCTAGAAACTTTTTAAACCCTGCACTTGTTCCTGCCCGACTTACTTCTACAGATACATCTTCTTCTTCATTTACCATATATTCTTCTGCAAGTCGTGCCATTAACGGATAAACAGTTCCAGAACCGTCAATTAAAATAGTTCCTGAGAGGCTGTTTCCATCTTTTTCTCCACTAGCCTCACTAGAATCGGAACTACAACCTACCCCAATTCCTATTAAAATCGTTAGACTTACCAATAAAAGGATCTTTTTCATGTAAATCTTCCCCCTTCAAATATTTGTTCTTTCATGTTTCATACTAAAGAGGAGTTGTTGAGTACGTATGAAAAAGATGTAAATAAGTTGTAAATTCTTAAGGAATTGTAAAATTTCGTTTACAATCTACTGAATATGTTCACATTCTTGCGGGGGTCCAGTACTATTGAAAGTAATGAACGGTCATTTTCGTTTTTAAACCTGAGGAGATGGATAGATGGGAAAAAATATTCTAATCGTTGAAGATGAGCAATCGATTGTAACGTTAGTTTCGTTTCATGTGAATAAAGCTGGATTCCAAACGGACGTAGCATACGACGGGGAAGAAGCTATTCGAAAGGCGGAAACAAACGACTATGATTTAATTGTGTTAGATATTATGATTCCGAAAATGGACGGACTTGAAGTATGTAAATATTTACGAAACAGACAAATAGACACACCTATATTATTTTTGACTGCAGTAGATGATGAGTTTGATCGTGTCCTTGGTCTTGAATTAGGGGCAGATGATTATTTAACCAAACCGTTTAGTCCAAGGGAAGTCGTCGCGCGAATAAAAGCAATTCTAAGAAGAACGAATCAAGAAAAACCGGTGCATTATCAATCTATCCACATTGGACAATTGACTATTTACACGGACCGATATGAAGCAACATTTGATGGAGAAGGATTATCTTTCACCCGAAAGGAATTCGAGTTGCTCGCATATTTGGCAAAACATCGAGGAATCGTTTTGTCCAGGGAGCAACTTCTTGAAAATGTATGGAACTATGATTTTGCTGGGGATACACGAATTGTAGACGTACATATTAGTCGTCTCAGGGAAAAGATTGAACCATCTCCAAAAGACCCAGTTTATATAAAAACGATTCATGGGATTGGATATAAATTGGAAGATGTTGTAGAGGAATAAGAAGATGATAAAGGAGACTTCCAAATGCCTAGTGAAAACATATACAAACTTGATACCCCATCTCTATTATTAAATCTCCATACACTTGAGAAAAACGTGGATCATATTGTTCGTTTTGCAGCGAGTCATGGTGTGAATTATCGACCACATATTAAAACCCATAAAAGCATAGATATTGCTAAGATGCAAATGGACAAAGGAGCGGTTGGAGTTACAGTTGCTACCGTTGGCGAGGCTGAAGTGATGACGCGAGGTGGGATACCAAATATATTGATTGCCTATTCAATCGCTACAGAAACCAAACTTTCGCGCGTAGAAGCATTAATGACCCAAGCAACCATTATTCTAACCGTTGATTCGATAGAACAAGCGTCTCTGATTGATCGCTATTTTAAGGATAAACATGTGCAAGTGAATGTATGGATGAAGGTAAACTCAGGGTTGAATCGATGTGGCGTTGAGGCGGAAGAAGCGGTGGAATTAGCTACACATATTCAAACACTCGCTTCCTTATCTCTACAAGGAATTTTCACCCACGCCGGCCACTCTTACGCAGCAACTTCACAGGAAGAAATAGAGGAAATTGCTAAGAAGGAAGCAGAAGCGGTGCTAACAAGTAGTGAGTTATGTGAAAAAGCTGGTATATCCATTACCCATAAAAGTGTCGGTTCAACACCTACGTACCAAATTTCTGGAGCGATAGAAGGCATTACGGAAGTTCGTCCTGGCAATGCAATCTTTTTTGATATGGTACAAGTAGGTTTGGGAGTAGCTCATGTAGAAGATTGCGCACTTACTGTATTATCAACCGTCGGCTCTGTGAAAAAGGACCGGATTGTTATTGATGCAGGAAGTAAGACCCTTCATTTGGACAAAGGTGCTCACGGGAATGAAAGTGTTATGGGACATGGGTATATCAAGGAATATCCTCATCTCACATTAGAACGATTGTCTGAAGAACACGGCGTTATTCCACTCAAGGATGAAATACCAGAATTACGTGTTACCGATAAAATGACCATTATTCCAAACCATGCATGTACGGTAGTCAATGCATTTGATACATATACCGTCCATCGAAATGGTGAAGTAATAGGAGTTTGGGATGTACATGCTAGAGGTAGAAATGATTAAACCAATCGATGAACGAATGTCATAATACGTATTTTATGCTACCTCACTATCGCATGGAGTTCCGTTACCTACATGCGGTAGTGAGGTAGCTATTTTTGGTCATGATGAAATTCATTCAGATGCATAGAAAGCTCTCTTGTACAGGCTGAACTGTCAAAGGGGAGCTTTTTTTACGAGAAAGGATGTTGATTGTTTTCTGAAACTGTGAAACAATGTAAGACAAAATGCGAAATTGAATGCGCTTTCATTATTATGATTAGGGGTGGATGATCATTGAGTGATACGTCAGTTTCTAAGAAAAAACAAAGGAATCCAAAAAAGAAGACATTTGAATTTCCTCACGTGTTTGCCCTATTATTTTTTCTCGTCATTGTTATGGCAGCACTCACATATGTTATTCCGGCGGGAGAGTATGAACGGGAGACGATTGAAGGAGATCGGACAGTTGTTGTAGATGGAACATACCATACTGTTGAATCAAATCCAACCAGCTTTTTTGGAGTGTTTGAAGCGATCCATAAAGGAATGGAACAAGGTGCAGGGATTATCTTTTTCATTTTAATTGTCGGAGGTGCTTTTGGGATATTAACGTCTACGAAAGCGATTGAAGTAGGATTAAGTCGAGTCGCTTATCGAATGGCCGGAAAAGAAATGCTAATCATCCCAGTTGTCATGACCGTATTTGCGTTAGGAGGAGCTACGTTTGGGATGGCAGAAGAAACGATTCCGTTTATTTTAATTTTAGTTCCTTTAGCGCTAAAGTTAGGTTTTGACTCTTTAGTTGGTGTAGCAATGGTTCTTGTTGGGGTATATGCAGGTTTTACAGCTGCTTTTCTGAACCCATTTACCGTAGGAGTTGCTCAAGGCATTGCTGAACTACCATTATTTTCAGGATTAGGTTATCGTTTAGTTGTTTGGGTCGTTTTTGTAGCTGTTACAATTCTTTATGTGATGATGTATGCACGAAAAGTAAAAAAGGACCCTGAGAAAAGTATCATGTATGCATTTGATTTAAAACGAGACTTTGAGGATGGACCTTCAAAAGAAGAGGAGTTAACTACAAGACAGACGATGATTATTGCTGTACTTGGGTTAACAATGATTGGGTTGGCAATAGGTGTAATGTTTTTTGATTGGTATATTACTGAGCTTGCAGGACTGTTCTTTCTAATGGGGATCGTCATGGGAATTATTGGTAAAAAGAGTATTAACCAAATGTCCGATGCATTTGTACGCGGGAGCCAGGAGTTAATCGTTGGGGCGCTTGTTGTAGGATTTGCTTATGGAATACTTGTTGTTTTAGAAGAAAGCTTAACCATTGACACAATTCTTTATTTTATTTCTAATATTGTAAGTCAACTACCATCAAGTTTAACGGCCATTGGTATGTTCGTCACACAAAACTTCATGAACTTTATTGTCACCTCGGGAAGTGGTCAGGCGGCGTTAACAATGCCAATTATGACACCTTTAGCAGATTTAACAGAGGTAAGCAGGCAAACGGCGGTACTTGCATTTCAGTTTGGAGACGGGATTACGAACATTTTAACTCCAACTGGTAGTGTTTTGATGGCTTCACTTGCACTAGCTAAAATTGAATGGACGAAATGGGTGAAATGGGTTATCCCGTTAGTTTTACTTCAATTTGTTGTCGGACTCATTCTCGTAACCATTGCCCATTTATTTGTATGGCCCTTTTAAATATAATCTAATGTTGAAAAACCCTAGCCGTGAAAGAAACGGTTAGGTTTTTTCAATATCATAAAACAGCTTCCTTGTATCCAGAGTGTGGATGAAGGAAGCTGTTTTGTGATGGTATTGAGTTAAAACAATGCAGCCATAATTGTTTTAGGAACAGCGATTTTTACGGTAACTAGTTCATTGACGATTTGGCTAATACGCATGTCACATGCAGCACTCAGTAAGCGATAGGCGATGCCGAATTCCAAAGATAGTTGTTTTTGTAAATGGGTTACCACATGTGTTGCTGCTAATTGCATAGCCGTATCTAACGTTTCTGCTGAAGCTATAAATAAAAAGTGTTCATCCGTTTCAATAATAGGTGACGGAATTTGTTGATTACTTACTTTAGAAATATGCAGGGTGCTTGTAGCGCCGATTTCTACCCCTGTTCCGTTCATTTCTCCATCTCCCATGGCCGCGTGAACATCTCCAAGTGCAAATAATCCTCCATCTTGAAATACCGGTAAATATAATGTGTGTCCTGGAGCTATTTCTTTTGTGTCCATATTTCCTCCATGATCTCCCGGGTTGGCACATGTTACACTTCCAATTTGAGGAGCAGTTCCAATAACACCGATCATTGGTTGTACGGGGACACGCACATCATTTGTTACATGTACATATGCATCATGTACTGGTAAAATTTTTGTTTCTGGTTTTTTAATTTCACTCCCAAGAATCCCTAATCCATTAGAGGTTAACATACATCCGAACGCATCTAATTCAATATCCACTATATCGATTGCCAAAGTATCATTTGTTGTTAGTCCATTTACATAAAATGGACCTGTTGCTTGATTCATAATACTAAGGTCAATATCTGGGCGAAGAGTTTGTTCATCTTTCACTTGTCCGCCATAACAATCATATGTTTCGACTTGGATTGTTTCCTCTAAATCGATGTGATGTTTAGCCTCCATTTGGGCAGAAAATGAAGTGATTGTCTCACCTTTGTTAAATCGTTTCAACGTTACCATCCTTTCGGGAGAACATTTATTAGTCCGAGCATTGTATATACAGCTGCTCCTACGAAAATAATAATGATGAGTGCTTGTATGACTGGATGTGCTAATCGGCCACATGTCCATAATGGTTCTTGTTCATTCAATTTACGAGCACGATTGATCATCATTACTGGCACTACTGCCATAATGACACCAGCAAAGGATCCTGCGATCGATAAGGCATCCACAAATCCGATGAAACCACTATATGCGATTGCAAATGGCGGAATAGCAACAAGGGCTAAGGAAACTAAACGATATTTAACATTCCATTCTGAAGGGAATTTGAATTTATCTACAATGTTTGTTAAATAACTTTGTCCAATTGCCCAGTAGGAAGTAATCATTGCGACTAAAGCAAATCCGTTAGCTGTAAAGAAAGCCCATTGTCCAAGTGCGTCAGCCCATGCAACCGTAACAACTTCTGTAACACGATCAGGTCCCGTTAATCCTAGTGCTGCCATTGGAACCAATAATAAAAAGATCCCTGTAATAAACATTCCTAAAATAATAGCTTTTGGTAAGTTTTTAATATTGTCTTTTGAATAACCCCTTGCTAGTTCGGGAACTGTGTATTGAGCAATAAATGAAAATATGACTAGACTAAATACTGGTATTGCAAATTTAACATCTGTGTAAAATAAAAACTCTGCTTGAAGTCCTGGCCCAATGATGGAAGCTGTTACCAAAATCAAAATGAGTACACTCATCCCAATCGTCATTATTTTACCGGAAACTCCAGTCGCTTTTAACCCAAACCAAATTACTCCGACTGCTGGAATAGAGAAAATAAGGCTTCCAACAGGTGCTGGGACATTTAGAAACTCGGATAAAATCTCGCCACTACCTGATGTGTAGGCAATCATGGCACCTAATGAATTGGCGACAACAGATAAGAACATGAGCCAAGATCCTACTTTTCCGATGTATTTTTCTGCAAGTCCACTAAGTTGTAAATTCTTTTTCGTTCGTAAAGTCGTTTCAGCAACATAGAGCATTGTAATGGTTGTGAGAATACCTGCAACAATCACCCAAAAAACGAGGATGGGCCAGCCAGCGTTTTTTGCGCCAAAAGCTAGACTTAATACACCCGCCCCAATATTGGCGCCAACAATCATACCAATACCTTCTAATAATGTTAATCGAGTTCTTGTTAGTGCAGAGCCATCTGTTGGTTGAGATGTAGTTGTTTGTGACATCATCATTCCTCCTTGAAATTGAAACCTATTGCATCGTAAAAGTTTTACGGAGAGGTTTGTTGTTCGTGAATAACATGGATACACTTGCGTATCGTTATAGGTTAAGTCTATAGCCCCAAATTATGTATGGAAAGTACCCCGCTCATAAAACTACAATTAATAGACTATTCACTCTACATTAGCACAATGAGCTTTCAACATACATAAATTAGCTTAAAAATTATCATTTGATACAGCAAAGTAAGCCCATATTGGGATAATAAGGGATCAAAAGAGAAGCCTTTGTTATGAGGGCTTCTCTTTTTATGATGCTATATGTCCATATGTAATTTAAAATGTAGTTGTATTCGTTCCATAAAATGTTCTACACTTGGTGGTAGATAACGATTTTTTAAAAACGCAAGGTAGACAGTTCGCGATAAGTAATCGTTTTTTAAAGGTTTTATGATAAATGAAGGACGATCCCATGTTTTCATATAATTTTCTGGAGCGATTGTAATCCCGAGTCCTTCTTTAACTAAGGAACAAGCTGTTTCGAAACGTTCAATTTCAAATTGAACATTTGGTGTAATTCCAGACTTTCGAAATTCATTTAAAATATCTTCTCGTGTTTGGAATCCCTCTTTACTAATGATGAGATTATCATGTTGCAAATCTTCCATCGTTACGTATTTGTGATGTTGTAATGGATGACGATTCGGTAGAACTGT
>DATGUV010000026.1:0-6105 GCA_035301025.1 Bacillota bacterium
GCTTTACTAAATTATGTATGAGATTGGTATCATTTATCATGTTTTGCAACTATGTTAGGCAGTAAAATCTAGTGAGATATGATGAAAATCAATCAGATGAAAAAGTGTTGTAAGCAGAGTTACACTCAAAATTATAAGGAGCATTCCTGTAATGAAGAAATTTGAAGGTAAATTCACGAAAATGAAGCGTGCATAAAAAAAGCCCCCTTGGTACGATAGAGAGTGTCATCGAGATGACCTCGAATTTAGTACCGAAGGAGGACTTATATTATGGATTTTACACAAAATAATCGTTTAGCGCAAATAAACGAACACACATTAATTATCGGGGTGGATATAGCGAAACGCAAACATGTTGCTCGAGCGATCGATGATCGCGGGCGGGATCTTGTTAAACGTTTGGTATTCCCTAACTCCCTTCAGGGATTTTCAGATTTAATAGAATGGGCGATTGAGTTATCTGAAACACACGCACGCCCTCATTTGATTGTTGGTATGGAACCAACGGGTCATTACTGGCTCAATTTAGCTTATCATTTGAAAGCACAAGACATTAAAGTGGTTGTTGTCAACCCGATGAAAGTTAAACGTTTTAAAGAAATGGACGATGATTCGCCAACAAAAAATGATACAAAAGATGCCAAAGTTATCGCACAAGTTGTACGCGATGGTCGTTATCATGAACCCACTTTACCTGAAGATGTATATGCTGAATTGCGGGAAGGCATGAAACTCTATGACATCATTCAAGAAGATATGTCTTCGATTAAAGCTCAAATGCATAATGCGCTTGATCGATATTTCCCGGAGTTTCTCCACGTCTTTAAAGATTGGACAGGAAAGGCAGCTCTACATTTATTGGAAAGAGGTTATATGCCAGAAGATATCCGCCAAACGACAGAAGAAGCTTTGCTTCTAGAAGTAAAACAGGCTGCCAAGCGTGGTGTAGGGGTTAAACGTATCCAAGCATTGAAACAGGCAGCTGAGAACACAGTGGGACTCACAGTAGGACTTAGAATGGGACGTCAAGAAATTCGGTATTTGATTTATCAGTATAAGGCTCTTGAAGAACATCTTATCGCTCTTGAAGCACAACTCGAAGAACTCGTTCTTCATATCCCTGGATCTGATCAGATGATAGCGATCAAAGGTGTTAGTTCCATAACGGTCGCTGGTTTCTTCGCTGAAACGGGTGATTTATCGAACTATCGAGATCCACGCCAAATCATTAAATTAGCGGGACTCAATTTAAAGATGAATCAATCCGGACTCTTCAAAGGCCAAACAACGATTACAAAACGGGGGCGAAAAAGATTGCGAAGTCTACTCTATCAAGTAGCACGTCCTTTATCGTTGCACAATGAAGGCTTTAAGCAACTGTATCAATATTATCGTCATCGTTCTAGTAACCCGTTAACGGGAAAACAAGCATTTATTGCGCTAAGTCGAAAGCTTATCAAAATCTTTTTTGTGTTAGGTACACGTAAGTGTACATTTAGTGAAGAACGCATGCTTCGTGATATTCCAATGATTTCAACAGGACAGGAAGTCGCTTAACAGAAAAAATGAAAGCCGTTTGTACACATATTTTTTAACAATTGAAGCACGGAGAAGCCGGTCGTTATTTTATCCATTAGGGCATTGACCCACTTAAGGAGCATTTCCGGCATCCACCATGGTCAGGTCGAACGAAGGAATTTGCGCGCGTAGACGCCGAGAGACATGGGAGGGTCCACCGCCATGAAAAAGTGGAGATCCAAGGTGCGATCATAGATTTAATTTTCCATTTAATGGTAAACAACCATTGATGTTTATTAAAGTTACCCTATTTTCATATGGCTCTAATTTTAAGCGTTTAAAAATAGAAACGACCATCATGAGCTTTAATTGTTCAAAAGAAAAATGGAGAAAAACGAAGGAAATCTAAGATAACTTTAATTTATAGAGGGAGTAATGATGTATTTGAATGAATTTTATAATGACTTAAATTAGCGACTTCCTACCACTATAGGTTTGAAAGACTTAACGAAACTGCATGCAATAGTAAGCAACATACCATACGTATGAGAAAATTCATTTATTTCTAAGCAAAAACGAATGTTTGTTCTGTTTTTTGTGGTATGATAGAAGAGTATGAGAGATATACTGAGAACAGCATATGTTACTCTAGAAGAAGAGTACGGAATGACTTTATTAACTAATAATTAGCAGGAGGCATTATGCATGAATGAAGTATTCGACCTACAAGCCGCTTATGAACCAAGTGGGGATCAACCAAGAGCAATCGATCAATTAGTTGAAAAAATATTAGCTGGTCAACGGTATCAAACTTTGCTTGGTGCAACAGGTACAGGAAAGACATTTACCGTTTCGAATGTTGTAAAAGAGATTAACCGACCAACATTAGTCATGGCTCATAATAAAACATTAGCAGGTCAATTATATAGTGAATTTAAAGACTACTTTCCAAACAATGCTGTTGAGTATTTCGTTAGCTTCTATGATTATTATCAACCAGAAGCATACGTACCTTCAACAGATACATTTATAGAAAAAGATGCAAGTATTAATGACGAAATAGATAAACTAAGACACTCCGCCACTTCTTCTTTATTTGAACGTAATGATGTACTTGTTGTGGCAAGTGTTTCGTGTATTTATGGATTAGGGAACCCAATCGAATATCGTGATCATATGTTATCTATTCGAATTGGTACGGAGAAAGACCGTGATGAATTGCTTCGTGATCTTGTAGATATTCAATATGCCAGGAATGACATTGATTTCCAGCGGGGTACCTTTAGAGTGAGAGGAGATTCTGTCGAAGTAATTCCAGCCTCACGAGAAGGTGAATGTATCCGTATTGAGTTTTTTGGAGATGAGGTAGACCGGATACGTGTAGTAGACGCCTTGACTGGAGAGATTATAGGTGACCGGGAACATGTTGTGATTTTTCCAGCATCCCACTTCGTTACGGGGGAGGAACGATTACAAAAGGCGATTAAGCGTATTGAAGTTGAACTTGAAGAACAATTAACGTATTTAACATCAGAAAATAAATTGCTAGAGGCACAACGACTAGAACAACGAACCAATTATGATTTAGAAATGATGAATGAAATGGGCTTTTGTTCAGGTATTGAAAACTATTCACGTCATTTGGAATTAAGGGACGCAGGGTCAACACCGAATACATTATTTGATTATTTCCCAGAGGATTTCTTACTTGTAGTAGATGAGTCTCATGCAACACTTCCACAAGTCCGAGGAATGTATAATGGGGATCGTGCACGGAAACAAATGCTAGTCGATCATGGCTTTAGACTTCCTTCAGCGTTGGATAACCGTCCACTCACCTTTGAAGAATTTGAGGAGAAAACAAACCAATTTGTTTTTATTTCTGCAACACCTGGACCTTATGAAATAGAACATACAGATGAGATGATTGAACAAATTATCCGACCAACAGGATTATTAGACCCGGAAGTATCCGTCCGACCGATTGAAGGGCAAATTGATGATCTTATTGGTGAGATGAATGAACGTATAAACCGCAATGAACGTGTACTTATTACAACGTTAACGAAAAAGATGGCTGAGGATTTAACCGATTATTTGAAAGAACTAGATTTAAAAGTTGCATATTTACATTCTGAAGTAAAAACCCTTGAGCGAATTGAAATTATTCGTGATTTAAGGATAGGAAAATATGATGTTCTAGTAGGGATAAACTTATTAAGAGAAGGTTTAGACATTCCAGAAGTATCTCTTGTTGCAATTTTAGATGCAGATAAAGAAGGATTTCTTCGCTCTGAACGTTCTCTCATTCAAACGATGGGACGAGCTGCACGAAATGAAAATGGACAAGTCATTATGTATGCAGATAAAATGACTGATTCGATGCAATATGCGATTGAAGAAACGAATCGTCGTAGAGAAATCCAAAGTGCATACAATAAGGAGCATGGAATTACACCTAAAACAATTATTAAAGAAGTTCGAGATGTTATTCGAGCAACCGTTGCCCCAGACACGAACGAAGAGTATGAGTCTGCATCAGAGAAAATGTCTGAATTACCTAAAGAAGAACGAGAAAAAGTGCTGCAACGCATTGAGAATGAAATGAAAGAAGCTGCAAAAGAGCTTGATTTCGAACGCGCTACAGAACTACGAGATATTTTATTCGAATTACAAGCTGAAAGGGGATAAACCATGGCTAAAAAAACCATTGAAGTACAGGGAGCACGTGCTCATAACTTAAAAGATATTCACGTGTCCATTCCAAAAAACAATCTTGTTGTAATGACTGGTTTATCAGGATCTGGAAAATCTTCTTTAGCCTTTGATACGATATACGCTGAAGGACAGAGACGATATGTAGAATCATTATCCGCATATGCTCGCCAATTTTTAGGGCAAATGGATAAGCCAGATGTAGATTCGATTGAAGGATTGTCACCAGCCATTTCAATTGATCAAAAAACAACGAGTAAAAACCCACGTTCAACTGTGGGTACTGTTACAGAAATATATGATTACTTACGTTTATTATTTGCACGGATCGGGCGTCCAACATGTCCCATTCATGGAATTGAAATCAAGTCTCAAACCGTCCAGCAAATGGTTGATCGTATTTTAGAATATCCTGAACGCACACGGTTGCAATTATTAGCACCTGTTATTTCTGGACGTAAAGGTGAACATATTCAAGTGCTAGATGATATAAAGAAAGAAGGTTTCGTTCGATTACGCGTCAATGGTGAAATGCGTGAAGTAACCGATGACATTGTACTCGATAAAAATAAAGCACATTCCATTGAAGTAGTAGTTGATCGAATTATTGTTCGCGAAGGAGTCGAAAGCAGATTAAGTGACTCTATGGAAACAGCCCTAAAATTAGGGAAGGGAAAAGTGATTGTGGACGTTATTGATCAAGAAGAAATTGTTTTTAGTGAACATCATGCATGTCCTGAATGTGGATTTTCGATCGGAGAGTTAGAACCGCGTTTGTTTTCATTCAATAGTCCATATGGTGCTTGTAGTGCGTGTGATGGACTTGGTACAAACTTAGAGGTAGATATTGATTTAGTTATTCCGGATTGGTCAAAAACATTAGAAGAACATGCGATTGCACCATGGGAACCGATTAGTTCAACATACTATCCGCAATTGTTAAAGAGTGTTTGTGATCATTATGATATTCCAATGGATGTTCCTGTAAAAGACATTCCAAAGCGAAAAATGAATAAAATATTGAATGGAAGTGGACGAACGAACATTCAATTTTCATATGTCAATGACTTTGGACGTAAACGGGAGAACAAGATTGCTTTTGAAGGAGTTCTTGCGAATATTGCTCGGAGATACCGAGCAACATCCTCAGACTTTACGAGGGAGTTGCTGGAGAAATACATGTCGACAAAACCTTGTAGTGTGTGTGACGGATATCGTTTAAAACAAGAAGCACTTGCAGTGAAAATCCAAGGATTGCATATTAGTCAAGTGACAGATTACTCGATTACCAACGCACGTCAGTTTTTTGAGAAGCTAGAACTGACGAAACGTGAAGAGCAAATCGCTCAACTCGTTTTAAAAGAAATAGAAGAACGTCTGAAGTTTTTAGATAATGTAGGCTTAAATTATTTAACCCTTTCACGCTCAGCAGGAACGTTATCAGGTGGAGAAGCACAACGTATTCGTTTAGCAACACAAATAGGATCTGCCTTAACAGGTGTTTTATATGTTCTTGATGAACCATCTATTGGACTCCATCAACGGGATAATGACCGGTTGATTGAAACATTGATGAGTATGCGTGAGCTGGATAATACATTGATTGTAGTAGAGCATGATGAGGACACAATGCGAGCGGCAGATTGGATCATTGATATTGGTCCAGGAGCTGGAGAACATGGTGGGCATATTGTGGCAAGTGGAACACCTGCAGAAATCGAAAAAAATAAGCAGTCATTAACAGGTCAATATTTATCCGGTGAAAAGTTCATTCCACTGCCAAATGAAAGAAAACAACCAGACGGTCGATCGATCAAAGTTGTTGGTGCAAAGGAAAATAACTTGAAAAATATTAACGCCTCTTTCCCAATT
>DATGUV010000027.1:0-2270 GCA_035301025.1 Bacillota bacterium
GACTCGCTAATAGTGGATTGATTTCTGGTAAACGTTCTGTTAAATCTTTGTGTACTGTGCTTTTTGAGACACCAAATTTTTTCGCTATCATTCGGACGGTTTCCCTCGTCTCTACGACATGATTTCCGATTTTGATAGTCCTTTCTTTGATGTAATCATGCACACCATTCGCCTCCCTAAGTTGGATATTTCCGAGGTGTCTTTTGAGACAAGGTGCAACATATGATTGTAGGCATGCATATACATGCAATATGACGGATTCGTAAATTTCATCGATGTTTTTCTTCAACATCAATATGAAGTTCACTGGATAAGTAAATGAATGCGGACACAAATTACTTGCGGGAAATGTATGGGTCATAAGAACTTTATGATTCATCCATCTTTCTCCCCACGTAAGCTCTCACCTCAGACGTTGTTATTTCTCTTGGTTTGTACCATTTTATTACTACAAAAACTTGTTTATGAATGATTTCAAAAAAAGGACAAGATGTATCTTTATGACAAAAAAAGAAAATTAATTTTAAGGTGGGATTTTATTTTGAGCAAAAGAATATCTTCTGAACATGTAGTGCCTCTGCTTAGCTGAGGGAATTTCATAATGACCAACATTAGCTACTCGAATAAAACATGTATTTTCGGACCTCTTAACGGGACTACATGTTGTAGTAAAGTAGCATAACAAACGTTTTATGAAATTCATTGATTTACATATTCAGAAGATATAAGGTTTTCTATTGATAACGTATGTTACGTATTGCGAAGCGCTTCTACTGGAAGTCGTACAAAGAAAAGATCTCCTCTTCGTTCAATGAAACAATCGTAGGACCGAATAAAATAATGGTCTTCCCCTGTAGCTAACCCCATGTAATATAATAAATATGGGTCATTTATAGAAGTTTTTTGGAGCAACGTTAATGCTTCTTTCTTTTTCCCTTGGGAAATGAGCACGAAGGCTTGTTCATCTAGAAGTTCAGAACGTATACCTTCCGTTCGTTTAAAATATGCAGCAAAAAATGGAATGGTTTTGTTGTTGATGGAATATAGTGCTTTTGTTTCTTGGTGTTCTTTAGCAATACATATCGCTTTATTAAAATGAAACATCCCTTGTTCAAAGGTATCGAATAAATAAGTGAGTCCAAGATTTACATGCATGCGAATACAAGTTAATGGTTTCAGCTCATGTGTTAACATTTTATATGCATATTTACGAGCAATGATTCCTTCATTACGCTTCCAATAATACATAAATAATTGTTCACGTAAACGTAATTGAAATGAGTGTCGCAACATGGGATCGTGAATATCATCAATGAGTTGTTGCTGGCGATCAATATATTCACCAATATAACGGTATTCATGCATGGATTGATAGATAGTCATTTTAGCCAATTCAACAATGATTGTGATCGATGGGCTCGACTTCTCTATTGTTTCAAGTTCGTTTAGTAATTCCTTCGGGTGTTCTGTATTGTTTTTATGGTTGAGGAGCACTTGATAGACATGGGCCCATTGTTGATTCTCAAACTCTGGTCGAACAGCGTTTATATGGATAAGTTTTTGCAATTCATGATAGTACTCATTCATATACATAAATTCTAGACCTGTTCGTTTAATGATGGCTGATTGGGATGTAAGGCAATAGGAACATAATAACCGATCCACTGAATCGCGACTATGTGCTTGAGATTGTAGTAGTCCTCGTGCTTCTCTTAAATTATGTGCGTGCTGATCCAGGATTGATACATTCATAAACAGCCCCTCCTTCATTGGAATGAATCCAAATAAATTATGAAGTTAATGAATTTCATAATACGTATTTTATACTATTTCACTTCAACATGTAGTTCCGTTAGGTCTTTCGAAACTACATGCTGTATTGACATAGCTGATTTTGGTAATTATGAAATTCACTCAAGTAACGAATGATTGCTTGAATCATTACGAACACCTATCCTTACCGAGAAAGACTCTTTTCGATCAATTGGAGCGAAAAATAAACAAGCGCATTGTTTTTCTAGTAAAGATACACTAGATTCAATTGTATTTTTATATAACGATTGAATCCAGAGGGGATCTCATATGAAGTTTGTATAGGTTATTTTTAATTATTGTACCACATTTTTTAACGGGTACATATTTTTAGGCAAAAAAATGAATACACTAAAACATCTTAGTGTATTCATTGATGATTTTACGCTACCGCTCTGACGCTTGAAGCGTACTGGATAATTTAGTCATCTGTTTCCGGCACGTACGGTGGTACTACG
>DATGUV010000028.1:0-15682 GCA_035301025.1 Bacillota bacterium
CAGGAAAGCATGGTTCGACCTTTGGTGGTAATCCTGTGGCATTGGCTGCAGCGCAAGTTGTTTTACGTGAGATGACTCCAACTTTTTTACATGGAGTACAAGAAAAATCGATTATTTTACGAGAAAAACTTATGGAAACACTAGAACCTTTCGATGAAGTGATCGAAATTCGTGGTTTAGGGATGATGTTGGGCATTGAAATGTATGCAGACGTATCAACCATCATTCAGAAATCCATTGATTATGGATTACTTGTTCTTTCAGCCGGAAAGAACGTCATTCGTTTATTGCCACCGTTAACAATTACATATGAAGAAATGGATCTTATTGTCCAGCGCTTACAAAAGAGTTTACAACATGAAGACATAGCAAAAAGGGTGATTCGATGAGTAAGAAAATAGGAAAGGAAAAAGTGCTCGTTATTGGATCAGGTCCTATTGTCATTGGGCAAGGTGCAGAATTTGATTATGCCTCTGCACAAGCTTGTATGGCATTGCGTCAAGCCTCATATGAAATTGTTTTGATGAATAATAACCCTGCGACAGTTATGACAGACGAACAATATGCGGATACTATTTATTTTGAACCGCTCACTGTTGAATCTGTTGCAATGATTATTAAAAAAGAGCGACCCAAATGGTTATTAGCCTCAGTTAGTGGTCAGACTGGATTGAATTTAGCTACATCTTTAGAAAGAGAAGGTATCCTAGCACAGTATGGTGTCCAGATTTTAGGTACATCAGTTGAATCGATGGAAAAAGCCGAAAATAGAGAACAGTTTCGCTCTACATTAAAACAGATTCAAGCGCCTATATTAGAAAGTAAAACGATATCATCTGTTGAAGAAGCAGTACAATTTATGCGCAAAGTGAAGGAATCCGTTATCGTTCGTCCCGCGTATACCTTAGGTGGAACAGGTGGAGGAATCGCTCATACGGAAGAAGAACTTCGAACAATTGTCTCACGTGGATTGAAAGAAAGTCCGATTCAGCAATGTTTACTAGAAAAGAGTATTGCTGGATGGAAAGAAATAGAATTTGAAGTATTACGGGATCATCGGGGAAATAGTATAATCGTTTGTCAAATGGAAAATATCGATCCAGTTGGTATCCATACAGGTGATTCTGTCGTTGTTATTCCGGTTCAGACGTGGTCCGAAATAGAACAGGAAATACTAGAAGATGCTGCTAAAAGAATGGTTGATACACTTGGGATTATTGGTGCTTGTAATGTACAATTTGCACTTCATCCAACAAATGGAACGTACTACTTTATTGAAGTTAACCCACGAGTAAGCCGCTCCAGTGCACTGGCTTCTAAAGCAACTGGTTGTCCAATTGCATATTTAGCAACTGAAATTAGTCTTGGAAAAACATTGGATGCGCTCATTCATCCCATGTCAAACCAACCATATACAAAACATTCTTTTACATACCCATATGTTGTAGTGAAGTTTCCACGATGGGTATTTGATACGTTTGAGGGCGCAAATCGATCTAGAGGAACACAAATGAAGGCGACTGGAGAAGTAATAGCTTTTGAGATGAATATAGAACGAGCATTTCATAAGGCTGTTCGGTCTCTTGATGAAGATACGATTGGAATGAGACATACAACATGTACAAAACTTTCAACTGAAAAACTTTTTGATATCATTCAAAATAAAGAGGATCGTACATTTTTTGCAATGATAGAATTGTTATATAAAGGATTTACTGTAGAGGAACTTTATTGGAAAACAAAAATAAGTCCTTATTTTATAGAAGTGATGAAAAACATCGTTCACCAGGAAAAAATAATGCATACGATTGATTTGCAAGATATTACAAAAGATCAACTGCAGCAGATCAAACAAACCGGGTATGCAGATAAACAATTAGCGTCGATTTGGAATGTAACTGAACAAGAAGTTATAGAAAAACGTAAGCAATGGCATCTATTTCCGAAAATTAATGAACATGACGTAACGGCTGAAAATCGCTTTATGTTTACTTCTTGGGATAGTGTTGACATGCAAACACGGCCTCAAAATGCGAAGAAGCGAATATTAATCATTGGATCAGGTCCCATTCGCATTGGTCAAGGGATTGAATTCGATTATTGTTCCGTTCAAGCTGTTCGGGCCTTTCAAAAATTAGGGTATGAAGTTATATTGATAAATAATAATCCTGCAACAGTAAGTACAGACTTTCATATAGCAGATCGTTTATACATTGAACCACTTTCCCTTGAAGATATTTACAACGTTGCCATGTATGAGCAAGTAGATGGAATAAGTGTTCAATTTGGTGGTCAAACAGCGCTCAATACTGCAGAGGGGATAGAACAATTAGGGATTCCCTTAATTGGAACAACTCATCAAGACATTGAACAAATGGAAGATAGGAATTCATTCTACCAATTTATGAAAAATATCGCTGTACCTCACATACCTGGATCAACAGCCCATAATCAACATGCTTTACAAAAAACTGCTAAGGAAATTGGGTATCCGGTGTTACTCCGACCATCATATGTAATTGGTGGGAAAGGGATGGTCATTTTAAATTCTGAGAAAGAATTGAAATCCTATATAAGGAGAGAATCCGTGTACTATCCGATTTTAGTCGATCGATACGTGAAAGGTATTGAAATTGAAGTAGATGCCATTTCAGATGGGGAGGATATTTACATCCCATCGATTTTCGAACACGTTGAAAAATCAGGTGTCCATTCAGGAGACAGCATATCTGTTTCTCCTCCAATGACGTTACGTACACGTGTGAAAGACCAGGTTGTTACGTATGTTGAACGAATTGCAAAGGGAATTGGAAAGCCGTCCATATGTAATATTCAACTGGTTTTACAAGAAGATGAATTATACGTTTTAGAAGTAAATCCACGGGCATCGAGAACAGTTCCCGTAGTTAGTAAACAATCATCGATTCCATTTATTGAATATGCAGTACGGGTACTACACGGTGAATATATTTCCACCATTGCACCGAATATCGGGTTAGGAAAAGAACAACCATTTTATACGATGAAAGCACCTGTATACTCGACAGAAAAACTAGTAGGAATAGACCCTAAATTATTTCCCGAAATGCAGTCAACAGGTGAATTAATGGCATTTGGTTCACATATAGAAGATGTTGCATTTCAAGCATTCTTCCATAATGAACGATTGTTTAATCAATTTAAAAAATCAACACATGCAATATGGATTGAAGGAGAAGGTTCTAAACAAGATGTATTGGAGGATATATATACCCAATTTGGTTGGCAAGTAACACGGGAGTCGGAAATGTCTTTTTTACGTTGGCAACATGAAAAGGATGGTCTAGCCTTCATTAGTTGGGGAGAAGATAAAACGGTACGAATACTCGGCCAACAATTAGGTTTAATTACACTTTCCACATTTGAAACTGCATCTTTATTAGCACGGTCAATAAAACACTCATTCGTTCAATCAAAAAATGAATGGACAAAAAATTTAAAGAAGGAAGTGGTATACAAATGATTTCTTATAAGAATAAAGAATTAAAACAAGCTGTTCAACCAACTGACTTTTTAACGTTAGCTGATTTTACAAAAGAAGAACTATTTCAATTGATTGAATATGGATGTTACTTGAAGGAACAACAAAAGAAAGGAATCCCTCATCGGTTATTAGAAGGGAAAACGTTGGCGATGATATTTGAGAAACCTTCCACACGTACACGCGTATCTTTTGAAACCGGTATGTTCCAGTTAGGGGGGCATGCATTATTTTTAACGAAAAACGATTTACAACTAGGCAACGGAGAAACGATCGCTGATACTGCAAAGACCCTCTCGGAATATGTAGATGGCATTATGGTGCGTACATTTGAACATGAAAATGTAACGACACTTGCGGAAAATGCTCCGATTCCAATTATAAATGGATTATCAAATGATGATCACCCATGCCAAGTGTTAGCGGATTTAATGACAATTTATGAAATGAAAGGGTCTTTTGAAAATATTACATTAACCTATGTTGGTGATGGAAATAATATGGCCCAATCTCTTGTGATTGGATGTGCAATTATGGGAATCAATTGTACGATTTCTGGTCCTGAAGGGTATGAAATTGATGAAGAAATATTTTATAAAGCAAAGCAACTTGGGAAAAATTCTGGAGCCATCATTACACATACGTATGACCCCATTAAAGCTGTTCAAGATGCAGATATTATTTATACAGATGTATGGGCAAGTATGGGATGGGAAGATGAAGCGGAAAGTCGAGTAGATCATTTTAAACCATACCAAGTGAATGAGAATTTGATGAACGAGGCGAATGAAGATTGCTTATTTTTCCATTGTTTGCCCGCTAAGCGGGGAGAAGAGGTATCAGCAGATGTGATTGACGGTCCGCAATCTGTAGTGTTTGAGCAAGCCGCTAATCGTTTACACATTCAAAAGTCGATTTTAATTACATGCATGCAAGGGTAAAGGAAGTGGGACAATGAAGGGTTGTATTAGATTCTTTTCATTGTCCCTTTATACATGAAATGCATTCATATGACTACAATCGAATATTAAATGTATCCATTAATGTGTTCATTTTCTCGGTTTCTGTTAATGCTTGAATCGTTTTCTCACCATGTTGAATGGTTAATAATTCGGCATCTTTTAATGTGATTCTCCCGTCTTTTGTGGCTAAAGAGACGATATCTGTATGGGTAAATGTTGATTCCGGTGAGATTTGATTAAAGACGCAGCCTTCATGAAAATCAGTTAATTCCCATTCGTCTGTTGAAAATTCATAGACGGTATTCCAGGAATTTTCTTGGCGTTTCATGAGTCGATACACATTCTTTTGTTGATGTTGAATGTAATACGTTCCACTAGGATCTGTATAGGTGGTACCATCTAAAGGAATTGGAGCAAGTGGCTGATTTCCAAATCCAACGTCTGTTACGTACATCATCCCATTAATAACAACAAGGATGGCTACATGTGTATGTTTTTTTGCAAAAAAACCACTTGGACGCATCACGGAAGCTGGAACCATGCGAGCATCATAGCCCATTTCTCTTAATGCCCAGTGAAACAATCCATTTAATTCATAACAGTACCCTCCCCTGTGATGTGTCACGATTTTTTCATATATATGTGGAAGGGATAAGTAAATGGGTACATTTCGGATAACATCTAAATTTTCAAAAGGCACTGTTTGTAAATGAGTGCGTTGTAGCTCTACTAAATGTTTGAAAGAAGGTTCTTTGATTGAACAACCTATTCGCTGTATATAATTTTCTACATCCATCATTCTTCCTCCTTTGAGAGTGGTTATCTGTATCATACACGAATGGGGATGAATGAAACAAAAAAAGTTGCTAGAAAACAATCTTTCTAGCAACTTTTTTGTTAAGTATATGAAGTTTCTTTCGTATCTTCAATCATGTGATTCAATTGATCCGCAGAAGTAGAAATTACATTTGATGCTTGGTCAACATCTTTAATTGCTTGGTTAATCCCTTCTAAATCAGTTTGAATATGCTCGTTGCTTTGCTGTGTTAAATCCATGCCTTCATGGATTTTCTGGAACGCAGCTTCGGTTATCCTCATTTGTTCACGTAGATCATTCATATATATACGCATTTGTTGAATAGAGTTCGCACTCGTATTAATTTGCTCCCCAGTTTCGTGAATAAGTCCTGTTACGTTTGTAACGGCCTCCCCAGTTTGCTCAGCAAGTTTTCTCACCTCATTAGCAACAACGGCAAAACCAACCCCATGTTCACCAGCACGTGCAGCTTCAATGGAGGCATTTAAAGCAAGCAAATTTGTTTGGTCTGCAATTGATTTTACGATATGTATAATGTCTTCAATTTGAGTGGATCTTTCTTCCAGTTCCCCCATATCACTCGTAACTTCAGCTGTGCTATCTTCCATCATTTGCAGGGATGTACTCATGGTAGATAATTGATTTTGGCCATCCTCTGCGGAAGTTTTTGCTGAATTGGCAACTTCTGTTCCACGTTTAGAGCTTTCTGTAATGACACCAACTTGTGCTGTCATTTGTTGGATAGCAGCTGTTGTTTCTTCAGCTAAAGATGCAAGCTCATTAGCCGTCTGCTCCAAGGATTGAATGAGTTCGATTTTCACTTTCATATCCGCATCTTTTCTTCGGTTCATTTCTTCGTCATATGCTTCTAAGACGACTTGTTGTTCTAAGTTTAGAAGTTTGTATAGCGTTTGAATGATTGAGTAACGATCGTTTTGATGAGCCATTTGTTTTACAATCAATTCAACAAAACCATTAAATAAGTTATGAAAAGAAGCGATATACCATTTTTGTGTTAAGCCGATATCTACATGCACATGAGCGATGCGTTTACGCTGAGTAATAAATTCTTCATTAATTACCCCAGAAAACATTTCAATAATGTGGATGCGTAGAGATTTTTGTAATCTTTCGACAGAACTATATGTGTTAATAATTTTGATTAAATCAGGGTTTACATCGATATTTTTATAAAACTGTTTTACCAATTGATCAATTTCTTTTTCTATTAATGGTTGAATCGAACGAGCAATGCGAAAATCCTCTTCAGTTAAATCTAGCATTTTCAACTGTGTTTCTAGGTCACTTCCTTTTTGGAAATGAACCGAAGCTTCTATCCCTTTGCTTAGTTCTTCAAGTGTAAATTCTTCAGTCTCACTTGTATGTTTCTTTTTGAAAATTGATAACACCATTGCAAAGTCCTCCTAAAATGCGTTCTTTATTGGTATATCGGCTAAAAAATAATTTTATAAAGCTCTTCAACTCTCTTTTTAAAAAACAACCAAATCAAACGTGCGAATATATTCACAGACAAATCGAAGGATAAGGGATATACTAGAGGAAGAGATGATTGTTTATAAATTGAGGAAGGTGAAAAATGAATGGAAATGATATCTGTTCAAACGATGATGCACATTTTAAATGAACTTGATTTACCGGACACTTCAATTGCTTTAGCAAATGATGAGCGTTTCATCTATTATCGCCCAAGTAAAGAGGTGGATTTGCACATTCGACCGGGAGATCAAGTGAGTGATCGGACCGTTACACATGCTGCACTAACTAAAAAGGAGCGAATTACCGCCCATAAAGATAGTGCTGAGTTTGGTGTTCCGTATTACGGGATGTCCATGCCTATTATGCATGATGATACGATTCATGGATGTGTCACCATTATTCGCCCATCTCATCAACAGTTTACAGAAATGGCGTCTTTAGCTATTCGAACCTCTGATCGATGGCAAATGATTCCTTTTGAAGATGTTGTTTTTATTGAAGCCCAGAGTAGGAAAACCATTGTACATGGAAGAGGAATTGAAGGGGTGCATAAATTGAATATTACTCAATTAAGTACACAACTACCTGCATCTTTTATGCGCTGTCATCGTTCCTACGTCGTTAATGTGAAACAAATTGCTGAGATACACCCGGATTCACATTCAACATTTACATTAATTATGAAAAATGGCGTTCGAGTTCCAGTAAGTCAATCCTATGCAAAATATTTCCGAGCACAACTGTATTTTTAGAGAAAAATTGGGTGCATAAAAAGACATGTTCGTGACAAATAAAAGCCTTTTCATTCAAGATAGCGTGCAGGAAGCGCAACCAATTGATAGGATATAAATAATTGATTCTATAGGTAAAGGTTGGTGTAACCAATGGATAAACGAGTAGAGGATCGCATTCGGTATAAAGATTACATGCACCGAGTGATTTCTGCAGAAAAAGCTTCTGCATATATTCAGGACTCAATGACGGTTGGATTAAGCGGATTTACACGAGCAGGAGAAGCAAAGGCTGTCCCCCTTGCATGTATTGAACGTGCGCGAAAAGAACCGTTTAAAATTAACGTATACACAGGTGCTTCTTTAGGATCACGCATTGATGAATTAATGGCAGAAGTTGGCATGGTAGAAAAGCGTATTCCATTTCAAGCAGATCGTACAATGAGACAGAAAATTAATGAAGGAGAGATGTTCTTTTTAGATGAACATTTATCCCATATGGCTGAGAAAATACGTAATGGTATTTTAGCTCCCATTGATGTAGCCGTGATTGAAGCGGTAGCGATTACTGAAGAAGGGCATATCATACCGACTACATCTGTTGGGAACTCAGCACTTTTTGCTAAATATGCGAAACATGTCATTATTGAATTAAATATTGAACAACCACTTGCTTTAGAAGGATTGCACGATATTTATGATATAAAAGATTATGGTGAAAGAGAACCCATCCCAATTATGAAAGCGAATGATCGGATTGGAACGACTGCTATTCCAGTAGATCCAGATAAAGTAGCCGGGATTGTCATTACACATCAGTCAGACTCTTTTTCAACGATTACAGAACCAGATGAGGAAACAGAACAAATTGCTTCACATCTCATTCAGTTTTTACAACGTGAAAAAGATCTTGGGCGAATTGGTGAGGAATTTCCACCACTTCAATCAGGTATTGGCTCCGTTGCGAATGCAGTCATGTATGGAATACTAGAAACGGACTGGGAAAATATCGATGTTTACTCAGAAGTATTACAAGATGCTGTATTTGATTTATTAGATGCAGGGAAAGTACGATTTGCTTCTGGTTGCTCCATGACACTATCTGAACGAAAAATGGATGATGTTATGAGTCGACTCGAAGATTTAAAAGAACAGCTTGTGCTGAGACCACAGGAAATATCCAATCACCCAGAAGTGATTCGTAGGCTAGGCCTTATTTCTATTAACACAGCTCTTGAATTTGATATTTATGGGAATGTGAATTCGACGCATGTTGGTGGAACACATATGATGAATGGAATTGGTGGTTCAGGAGATTTTGCGCGAAATGCTCGTTACGCTATTTTTGTGACCAAATCAACAGCAAAAGATGGTTTGATTTCTAGTATTGTACCTTTTGTGAGTCATGTAGATCATACGGAGCACGACGTAGATGTAGTTATTACCGAGCAAGGCTACGCAGATATTCGAGGATTATCACCAAGAGAGCGAGCCGAAGCAATTATTGAAAACTGTATGCATCCAAGCTATCGACCGCAAATGCGTAATTATTATAAACAAGCCGTAGCAAGTGGGGGACAAACTCCGCACGTCTTAGCCGAAGCATTTTCATGGCATGCTCGACTAAAAGAAACAGGTTCTATGTATGAGAACGTTACAAAGTTTCATTCGAATGAAGCTATTGAATAATATGTTATAACCAATCATTGACTGCACAAATGATCAGGTGTAAATAATAAAAACTACAAGCCAGCTTTAGGCTTGTAGTTTTTATGTAGACCGTTTATATCCAGTCCGTGTTAATTCTTGCACCGGATGTTCAGTAATATATGCGTTTGGATCAACTTCTTGGATAATTTTACGTAACATGACAATTTCATGGCTATTAATGACGAGGTAAAGTACATCTTTTGACTTCCCCGTAAATCCACCACGCCCCTCTAAAATAGTTAATCCACGGGCCATTTGATCGGTTACATGATGGAGAAGTTCCTCAGGTTTATTGGAAATTATGAGCACCGCACTTCTTTCACTTACACCTTCCACGACAAAATCAAGCACTTTTGCACCGACATACACTGAAATTAATGTATACATAGCTTTTTCTTGGCCAATTACAAAAACAGACCCAACAATAACAGCAATGTCAATAATAAGCATTCCTTTTCCAATTCCCCAGCCTAAATATTGATTGGCCAATCGAGCTAAAATGGATGATCCACCAGAAGTTCCTCCGGCTCTAAACATGAGTCCGATCCCACCGCCGATGAGCAATCCTGCAAATAATGCAGCGAGCAGTGTATCTCCATAATCATGACCAAATCTCTCTGTAATATGTAAAAATAATGATGAAAATGCAATAGAAATAATCGTGTAAGCTGTCACGCGTTTTTCAAATAATTTATAGCCGGCGGCAAGTAGTGCAGAATTAATCAACAAGTTTATGAGACCTGGTGACCATTCGAATAAATAATACGTAACAATGGTGATTCCAATAACTCCGCCTTCAGAAAGTCTGTTAGGAATTGCAAAGTAGTTGACTCCAATGGCAAAAATAAATGAACCTAATATAATTAGGAAAACTTCTTTGACTGTCCGATTCATATGCCTTACCTCCTTTTATAATTGCAATAGTATGTCATCGTTGTTATATGTAAAAGAAGACCTTTCATGGTCGATTATCTTTTCCATAATGATTCTTTATTTGGGAGCATTTTACAATCCATCATTCATTATAAAAGAAATAGATTAGATATACAATGGACAAGTAAAAGATGAAATTCACTCAGAAGAACTCACTACTTACTGTATAAGGATATAAGATTGAATGTTGGTAAAAAGAATATATTTGCTATAATGGATTAGAGGACTTACGCACATTTATGAATTTCATCATCCGTATTATATGTTATATCCATACGAAATACACTCATTTGTTACCTATTGGAGGACATTTTATGAACAAAAAAGATTGCCATGTATTATTAACACTCCATCGAGAAAGAAATATAACGAAAGCAGCTGAGCAATTGTTTATTACTCAACCTGCTCTTACATATCGCTTAAAACAATTAGAAGAAACTTTTAACTGTAAGTTATTTATTCGTGAGAGAAGTGGTCTAAGACCAACCTACCAAGGAGAAGTCGTCATTGCCTTTGCTGAGCGTTTATTAAAAGAAATTAATGCAACTTTTGAGGAACTAGAGATGATGGATACAGATGTGAAAGGCACGATAAAATTAGGAGTAGCATCTACATATGGGCAGTATATACTTCCGAACATTTTACATACATTTCAGGAAATCTATCCAGATGCTACGTTTCAAATTGTAACCGGATTCAGTTCGCGTGTGATGGAGTTGTTTGAAGCAGGTGACGTTCATATCGCGATTGTTCGTGGAATTGATTATTGGAATGAGGAAAAGACATTACTTGCGCAAGAACCTATTTGCATTGTACAAAAAGACCCGATTTCCATTCCTGACTTACCAAAGCTTCCGCAAATTCGTTATGAAATGGATACATTTTTAGAAGGGCTTGTTGATGATTGGTGGAAAAATGTTTTTTCTACAGCAAGTATGAGGTCTATGTCAGTAGATAGTTTGGAAACAGCAAAGGAAATGGCGCGAGTAGGTATGGGCTATGCTTTACTTCCAGGAATTTGTTTAATTGAAGAAAGGGACTTATATATTGAACAACTCCATACGAAAGAAGGTGTTCCTGTCACAAGAAATACATGGGCCTATTGTCATCACAATACAATGGAATTTGCAGCTGTCCGTGCATTTTACAATTTTTTAGTACAAAATAAGGATTATTCTGCAACGACGTTTACATCTAAATAAAAACCATCTTCATGAGTAAGTGTGCAAGCGTCCTCGTGAAGATGGTTGTTTTAATAGGTATTAAAGATGGTTTGAATGGATGCAGGATCACTGTATGCTGTCATAGCTAGCATCAGTAAAATACGAGCTTTTTGTGGGATAAGGTTATCGGCACAAACGGAAGGATATCGATTATAGTGATTCATCGCCACTACACGACCATTTCCAACTCGACTGCCACGCACAACTATTATTCCGTTATGAACAGCTTCTTCTAACGCCTGATCTTCATCTGGAGAATAACGTCCTGCACCTGTACCGGCGATAATGAGTCCGTCATATAACTTTTCTTTTGTAATTTGACGAATTAAATCTCCATTTGCTCCTGCGTACGAATAAATGATCCCGATTTTTGGCATATGTTCGTACGACCGCTCCGCAAATTCAGATTGAATGGTATGTAAACGAGCAGGTGAGCGATAAAATTGTACGGTATCATCTGGATCTACAAAACCAAGATAGCCAAACTGTCCTGACTGAAAGGTTTCTAAACGGTATGTATTCGTTTTTGTAACTTCTCTCGCACAACTAATTTCATCATTGGCTACAACAAGCACACCTTTTTCATGGGCATTTGGATCAACAGCTACTCGAATTGCGTGCAATAAATTAATATGAGCGTCACTACTAATCGCAGTGAAAGGGCGCTGGGCACCAACGAGAACGATTGGTTTTGTTGTTGGAACCGTTAAATGTAGAAAATAAGCTGTTTCCTCAAGGGTGTTCGTTCCATGTGTAATGACCACTCCATCAAACTCATTTTTCTCTAGGGCATGAGTGATGACTTCTTGCATCTGAATCCAGTGATTTTCGTTAATCTGGGTACTACTTATATTATCCATTTGTATAATTTCTATGTTGGCAATGGACGCAATTTCAGGAATATCTTCTAAAAAATCTTCTGCTGTTAATTGACCTGATACATAGTCTTTTAAATCACATCTTGAATGTCCACGGGCAGAAATGGTTCCACCCATGGATATTAATAATATGTTTTTCATATAAACCTCCAAAGCAATTCAGTCAATTCTAAGGTGTAATGGTTCCTTAATTGTTCATATGTGTTTCGTTTGGACAAATAACGTTAAGCAGCTGGTGCTTTCTTTCTAAACAACTTAAAGATCGGTGGTCCAATCAAAGAAAGAACGACAAAACTTAAAATTACAAGTGCAATTGGTCGCTCTAAGAAACCAGCTAAGCTTCCATTAGAAATCGTTAATGCCTTACGTAACGATTGCTCCATCATACCGCCTAAAATAAAGGCTAATATAAAAGGTGCAGGTGGGAATTTTAAAAGTTTCATAATGTATCCAACAACACCAAAGATTAGTAATAAATAAAGATCAAACGTATTAAAACTTAACGCATACACTCCAATTAAACAGAACACGGTCACAAGAGAAATAAGCATTGCCCGCGGAATTAATAAAATCTTTGAAATGTACGGGATTAACGGTAAGTTTAAGGCAAGTAGCATAATATTTCCAACATACATACTTGCAATTACTCCCCAGAATAATGTTGGTTGATCCTCCATTAGTAGGGGACCAGGTTGAACACCCATGACGAGAAGTGCTCCAAGTAAAACGGCCGTTGTACCAGACCCTGGAATCCCAAGACTCAGAAGTGGAACAAAAGCACCACTTGTTGCAGCATTATTCGCAGTCTCAGGTGCAGCTAATCCTTTTACAGAACCTTTACCAAATTCTTCTGGTTTTTTTGCAATTTTCTTCTCCGTAATATACGCAATAAATGATGCAATCGTAGCTCCTGCACCAGGAAGTACACCGATTAAAAATCCAAGAACTGATTGTCTTCCAACAGGTCCACTCATTTCCTTTGCTTCATCTTTCGTTATTTTAAGGGAGCCCACATTATGCATGTGTTCTGCTGTTTTATCTTTCCGGCGTAAAATTAAGGACCACACTTCCGCAAGGGCAAAGAGACCAAGGGCAATAATGAGGAATTCAATTCCATTTAACAAGTTCACATTCCCAAAGGTAAATCTCGGTGTCCCTGTTTGTCCATCAATTCCGATGGTGGCAACCATAAATCCAAGCGTTCCAGATATAAGTGCCTTTGTCATTGACCCATCGGACAAACTAGATATGGCGGTGAGTGCTAGCAACATCAAAGCAAAATATTCTGCAGGCCCAAATGCGACAGCAACTGTTGCTAAAGCAGGAGCGAACAGCATTAAAAGAATAACCCCAACAGTACCTCCAGCAAAGGAACTAATCGCGGCAATTGCTAACGCTTTTCCTGCATGACCTTTCTGTGCCATCGGATAGCCGTCAAATGCTGTTGCTACCGTTCCAGCAACTCCTGGAGCATTTAATAGAATAGAGGAAGTAGACCCACCAAATACTGCCCCGTAATAAACTCCTGCCATCATAAGTAATGCCATCTCAACATTCATCCCATAAGAAATAGGAATCATCACTCCAATTGCAGTGATTGGCCCGAGTCCAGGTAGCATTCCAATAATAGTTCCGAGAAATACTCCAATAAAAATAAACATAAGCCCTTGAAAACTAAATGCGACTTGGAATCCTGACAAGACTCCTTCTAAAACACTCATGTACATCCTCCTTTAAAAAGGCAATATCCCTTTCGGTAATACGATTTTTAGTATGTTGTTAAATGCATAGTAAAATAAAAGCGGGATTGCAAGAGATACAATCGCATTAATAATATGACGCTTATATCCAAGCGTTATTGTCGTGAGGAAAATAAATAAGCATGAAACGACAACAAAGCCAAGTGTTTCTAGTAGTAGAACATATAGAAATATATAACCAGCAATCAGAATAAGCATGCCAACTTCCTTTATGCCTGATTGTTGTACTTTCTTACTTTCTTCACTTTGTTCTTCATCCTTTTGGAAAAATAGCGAGATAGATAAAATAAGTAGTAAAAATCCTAGTACAAGTGGGACGGCGTCTGCATCTACTGGTACGTAAGGATACTCTGGTAAATTATAACTAAAGAATAGATAGGCGAGCGATACTATGAAGAGCACGATCGCTACCTTCCGATTTGTTGTTTGTAGCACGTTAAGCACCCCTTTAATCGGTGTTTTTAGATAACAACCCCCACTAAAGATAGTGGGGGATTGAAGGTTTTATTAATCCGTTAAGCCAAGTTCTTCGAGAATTTCACGAGTTGCTTCTTGTTCATTATCGAGGAATTCTTTGTATTCCTCACTATCCATGTACATGTCATCCCAACCGTACTGGCTGCGAATATCTGCCCATGCATCTGTTTCTGTTAACTCCTTGAATACCTCTTCATAGTATGCAACTACTTCTGGATCTAAATCAGCTGGTCCAACAAACCCTCTCCAGTTTACATATGTTTCATCAATACCTTGTTCAATCGCAGTTTCAAAGTCTTCTAGAACTTCTCCTTCAAGTCTTTCTTCAGAAGTTATCGCTAGAACTTTAATTTTTCCTGCTTTTACTTGCTCAACTGTTTGTGCAACACTTGTTGAGAATACGTCTACACTTCCATTTAATAGTGCAGTTAATTCTCCACCGTCTTGCTCAGATACATATTTGATTTCTTTCACGTCAACTCCGTATGATTTTGCAAAACGAGCAAATTTCAAATGATCCATACTACCCGGAGAAGATGACCCAATAATTGTAACACTTGAAGGATCCTCAATCATATCATCAAATAATTCCGGTAACGTATCCCACGGAGCATCTGCAGCAACTGCGAATGCACCATAGTCGGCAATAATGTTTGCAAGTGGTGTAAAGTCATGGTGATCATATTCAGACTGTCCATTTAATGGAACGTCAATAATCGGTGGGGACGTAACGAAAATATTATAAGGGCTTCCAGCATGTCCGGCAATATATGACCAACCTACTGCTCCACCTCCACCAGTTTTATTTACGACTCCCATGTCCACATCAACAATACCTTCTTCTTCAAGTACCTTTGCTGCCATACGTGCAGTTGTATCCCAACCACCACCAGCACCTGAAGGAGCTACGATCTCAATGGATTGCTCTGGAGTCCAATCTCCTGATCCAGATGAAGAATTGTTATCTGCTCCATCTTTGTTATCATCAGAACAAGCAGCCATAAAAACAAGGCTCAATATTCCGATCAGCAAAAATGTATACTTCCTCATGTAATATACCCTCCTAATGATTTAAAAAAACGATGCATAGCCATCCTTAAGTGAAACGTTTTCATAGGACGAGACGAAACCACCTAAGAATTTACTAAGCATTACTCAAAGTATAATGAAAACG
>DATGUV010000029.1:0-5616 GCA_035301025.1 Bacillota bacterium
CACGTCTATTATGGCGTCACAAATAATACAATGATGAACATTGGTAAGCAGCTTGCTTCCTTGCAGATGACTCCGCTTCTTACGATGAAAAATTACATACAATCTATTGTGGATGCTCACGTACTCGATTTAGAAGAAGAAAAAGTGTATACACGTGCCTATGACACGCTCCGAGACATGGAAATTCAACAAAAAGAACTTGTGAAGTTAAGTGAAAAAGCGGATGTGTTGTATGAAAAGGTTCAAAAACGTGGCTATTTTACGGATAATGACGTTGAGAAATCTGTGGAATTTATACCACAGTTGAATCTGATTCAATATAAGCAAGTAAAGGATAGGTATGCGTACCGAACAGATTTTGATTTGATTTATCAGAAACGTAATGAGGATTCCATTAAACAAGTTGCACCAAAACCAGATGTGCGTCTCTTAAAGAATATGACAAGTAGGAATGCTGGTCCAGATATGAAGGAAACATTAGTAGCGATAGAAGAAGGGGAAGACTTTTCGAATAAAACAGATGAACAATTAATTCGCATTTTTACAACAAGGTTAAATAAAGGGCTCCATGACTACGCACAGAAGTCACGAGAAATGATGCGGCACCCAGTAATAGGGAGTGAAGCTGAAAGGACCTTTTCTAGAAATGGAATCAAAAATAAACAAACTCCCAATACGGCTTTTTGGTTTATATTATTTGTGTTAGCATTGATCATGTTTATTTTTGTACTAACGTAACCCACTTCAAACATACGTTTTTGATGCATTGTTATAGATATTCTTCTTTAGATTCATTGTATGGTTGAAGCGTTAGGACACCTATCCTAACGCTTCTTTCCCTTCAATGACAAGTTTTGTTCGTTTATTTATTTTTTGTGCAATTTCTATGAAGTTCTTAAAGTCATCTTCGTTGAACATGTGCAGATTTTCTAGGTGTTTACGGTATTCAATGTTGTCTAAGTTTTTATGATAGTTGTAGACAATTTCACCTGTTGCAGTAAGCTCTAGGAGGAATTCTCTATGATTGTTTTCATTCCGGTATTTATGGATTAAGACCTTGGCAACGAGCTTGTTGACGATTTGGGAAACGGCGCTTACAGTACGATCTGTTCGTGCGGCGATTTCGGAAATCGTTGTTTTTTGCTTCCTTCCAATGAGGTCTAGTGTATGTACTTCCACCATGTATAACTTATCGTCAGTCCCATATGTACGGGGAATGCTTTCATAAGCATTGATTAATCTTGATGTGCCATAAAGGGTATCCATTAATTCGTTAAATGTATGTTCTCTCGACATGTTTATTCTCCTCATAGGATCAGTTACACTCACGCGCGTGGGCGCAGGTTGTACTCTATCAGTATAGTATACTTTGGAAGCTCTGAAAAGGTAGAAAAATAGTGAGGGAAATGCCTGATTTCCTCACTATTTTTTACGTTCGTGTACATGGTTATTTTATTTATTCAATCGTTTGTTTAGTGCTGTCCCAAGACGACTTAATGCTTCTTGTAGCGCGTCTGTTGGAAGGGCAATGTTTAATCGTTCAAAGCCGACTCCTTCATCCCCAAAAATATTTCCGCGACCAGTAATGAAGGACGCTTCCTGATAAAGTATTTCCTCCATTTCTTCATCTGTCATCCCGAGTCCACTAAAATCTAACCACTGTACGTACGTTCCTTCTAAAAGAGGTGCTTTGATTTGTGGAAAATGTTCTTTGAAATATTCATGAACGATGTGTTGATTCGTATCAATCACCTCAATGACTTCATCTAGCCATTTTTCTGCTTTTGTATATGCTAATTCACATGCTTTAAAGCCTAAAATACCAATCATATTTGTATGGGTGCGGTCAAGTTCTGCACTAAATTTTTTCCGAATATCGTCACTGGAAATAATGATATTGGAAATCATGAGACCGGCTAAGTTAAAAGACTTGGATGGTGCGGTACATGTGATGAGTAAGTCATTGATTTTCTCATCGACTGTCGCGAGGACCGTATGTTCATGTCCCGGCATGGTGAAATCGTACCAAATTTCGTCAGACACGACGTACAAGTCATGTTTCACAGCAATGTCTGCAACTTTTTTCAATTCCTCTTTTGTCCAGACACGTCCACCTGGGTTATGGGGACTGCAAAAGAGTACCATTTTGTTCGTTGATTTGGCAGCTTCTTTTTCAAAAGCGTCAAAATCAATCGTGTAATGTCCGTTATTGTTTTGCAGGGGAACGTTTACTTCTGTCCGGTCATTATTTTCAATGGCTACACCAAAAGGATAGTACACTGGATGGAAGGTAATGACCCCGTCTCCTGTTTGTGTGAGAACCCGAATGGCAGCATGCAGGGCTGAAACAACTCCTTGGGTATTTACAATCCAGTCTTTTTCAATCTGCCAGTTGTGGCGATTTTTTTGCCAATCTACGACCGCTTGTAAGAAGGAATCGTATGGACCTGTGTATCCAAGTATGGCATCATCGAGAAAATCTTTTAATCCTTCCGCAATTTCTGGTGCGGTTTTAAATTCCATGTCCGCTACTGATAGGGGAATAGCTTCCTCACTAATATGCGGATTAAAGTCATACATTTGCTCCCACTTTAATGAACCAGTACCTTTTCGACTAGTTCTTGTGTTGAAGTCATAACTCATAAAACATCTTCCTTTCAATAGTAAATATTATGCTTTCGTTAAAAAATCAACTGCGAATTTTGCTGTGGCGAGAACGCCGTGTTTTAATGCGGCATCATCGACGTCAAAATAATTGTTGTGATGTTCAGCCCCACTTCCATATGCTTCATTTTTCATACCGACAAATGCAAAAAGAGTCGGTGCAATGCGGATGTATTGGTTAAAGGATTCCGAGGCAAACCATGTCACGTCATGGACGAGCGCATCTGGCATGAGTTCCGCAATTCCTGTTTGTGCTAGAGTTGCTAATGTTGGGTCATTCATTACTGGTTTTCCTTTAATATCGAATGTGGATGGAAATTCTGCCGTACATTCATGGGCTTCAGCGGTTAATTGGATGACCTTTTTGGATAGCTCGAGTGCTTTTTTTCCTTCTTCTTCATCGAAAAACCGCATGGATCCACCAATGTTGACTTTATCTGGGATGACGTTATTCGCATTTCCACCATGGATCTGTGTCAATCCTAACGTAACTGTTTTCGTTACGTCAATTCGGTTCGCCCAGGCATTCGTTAACGCACTTAATACTTGGGCCGCAGCGAAGAGGGGATTGATGGATAAATCTGGACGTGATCCATGTCCGCCTTTTCCGTGAATGGTGAAATCTACTAAGATAGCTCCAGCCATGCGTGGTCCCTCGTCTACACAAATCGTACCTGTTCCCATGAATGAAGTAAGGTGATTTCCATAAATGGCGTCAATGTGTTTATCTTGTAAATGAGCAATCATCGGCTCAATTCCTGCACCAATTTCTTCGGCTTCTTCAAAAATGAAGTAGACTTTTCCAGTAAGTTTATCTTTTATTTCCGAAAGCATTTTGATAACAGTTAGAACGATTGCCATATGACCATCATGTCCACATGCATGCATGGCACCAGGATTTTTAGACATATATTTTCGCTTACCAGCCAAATTTTCCGGATGCTCCTCAATGGGTAGGGCGTCAATATCTGTTCGAATGCCGACAGTTTTTCCAGGTTTCCCAGTATCGAGTAGGGCAGTGAATCCTGTGCTTTCTGGAACTTCTTCTACGGTTAAGCCTAGTTCCGTCACTTTTTTCTTAAGATATTTACTCGTTTCAAATTCTTCTGAACTCACCTCTGGGTATGTGTGTAAATAAGCTCTTGTTTCAATGGTTTCTTCTTCTAATTCTTCGGCTCTTGTTGTTAAAAAATCATTTGCTTGAAATGTGGTCATCTTTTTCTCCCTTTCTATGAAATATATATTTTTTCTTACAGGAGCGAAGTGTTACACGGCGCCACCTGTCCAACCAATTGATGATAAAATGAATAAAATAACAAAACCGATGAGCATGAATATAATGACTGCAGGAATGACCCAACGTAACCATTTTGTGAATGAAATACCTGCAAGCACGCAAGATCCGACGGTCCATCCTAAGACAGGGGAGACCATATTTGTGAACCCATCCCCAAACTGAAATGCTTGAATCGCAATTTGTTTTGGTAAATGCAGGGTGTTGGCAATCGGTTCGATGATTGGAATTAAAATGGCTGCTTTACTCGTCGCTGACGGAACTAATGGGTTTAAAATAGCGACAACGATGGACATTCCAATGGTGGCTAGACCTTCACTTACGTCCATAATCGGTCGGGTAAGAGTATATACAATCGTATCTAAAATATTACTTTCAGTTAACATGAGGGACATCACGCGGGCAAGTCCAATAACAAACCCAATGAACGCCATGGAAGCAAGTCCTTTATCAAAATAATCCCCCAAATCATTCCAAGACATTTTTGTGAAAAGACCAATGAGTATAGCTGTTAATATATTTACTACGACAATAAAATTATAGAGTAAATCGCTATCCCCACCAAAGGTTGAGAAAGAAATAATAACTAAGTACTGGGCAATGAAAGAAGCTAACGCTAGCACACTAGTAGGTTTTAACTTTTCTTCTTTTATTTCATCATCACCGACAACAGCGTCTATTCCAGGGCGCCATCCTTCTTTGTACATAAGAGACTTCTTTTCGTTTCTTTGAATACGTTTAATGTAAAACATGAGATAGGCAAGACCGAGAAGCATGAAAATATTCATGATAATAAATCGTGTTCCAAAGCCTGAATAAGGTTGCAGGCCAATCATAATTTGTGGGACAAATACACCTTGGGGACCTGTACCAAAACCAATCAATGCTGGAAAAGTCGTAATTCCCATGGCAACAATCGGATCAAGTTTTAGTTTGCGGGCAAAGATGACTCCAATAGGTACAAGTGCAATAAGAGCATCACTTCCAGCAAATCCACCGATGTAAACAATTAATAAAAACATGGCGCTTACTAAGATAATTAATCCTTTATCTTTTAATTTAAAGATGGCCCAGTTTAAAATATTATCCACTGCACCAGAGGCGAGCAGCACTCCAATCGCAGCACCAGCAACTAATACGAGAAAAATAACTGGGGCGGAATCGACTAGTCCATCCATAATCATTATATGTGAACCATTGCAATTATTAAAATAATTCTTTTGGTGATGAAAAAGGAAAATTGATGTAGAGAAATCTACTCTAACAAAAAAGAACCGTGAGTAACGATTCTCATTTGCATGATAGAATTATTTTTCTTCAAAATCTGGGAAATTGAGATGCATATACATTCCATCATAAAAAGCTACCTCATGAGAGAAGGTATATGTTGTTCCATCATAGCTAAACTCTCCCGTTACTTTGTATAAGCCGGGATCGTTTTTACTTTCCTTTTCCTTTACCTCCGCTTTTACATGGCTGAAATGTATATCAATTTCCGCGAAGTCTTCATCAACTGTCATACTGAAAAATGAAGTTGTCAAGCTTTCCGCCATAGAAATAACGATATCTTCTTCAGAATTCGCAAAAATCTTCGGTGCAAATAAACCAATAAGAAAGGCTGCAATGATGAATACCGGTATTAGAAAATTAAGTGTTGT
>DATGUV010000030.1:0-3182 GCA_035301025.1 Bacillota bacterium
ATGTATTCAGTAGACTATCATTTGGAAACTGTCGGAGAAGCCCTTAGCAGTACATGCTCACCTGAACTTGCCAAGCGCATGTATCACATCGCCCAGGACACAGGAGAAATGAAACATTGTATAGAAGCAGACCATTCTGCAGCAGGTTCTGAAGACGCTACGTATTTTATGGAACGTGTAAAAGAGCGTGGTGGACAAGCAACCTATGTAGTTTTCGGAACGGAACTTGCAGCAGGACATCACAATGAAAAATTTGATATTGACGAACGATCGTTGCTTCCAGCAGCAAAAGTTCTTACCCAATCAGCAATTTCCCTTTCGAATAAATAATTCGTAACCATAAAAGCGGACTTCTCCGTGTAAGAAGTCCGCTTTTTCTTATAAACTTTCTGGTGTAAATCGATAAATAATGAATTTTCCGTACTTCCCATGAATCTTTGGAACTTTAATCTTTTTGATTTTTTGAAAAGGGGTATGTTTCATAACCCGTTTAAATGCAGGCAGTGGATAATATAAGATGACTTCAGCCATGCGTGGATGTTCCTTTAGTGAAATAGTAATATTCGCGATTACTTGTTTAAAAATGGATACGGAAAAAGGATTAAATAAAAAGAATCGATTGTCTGTTGGTTGAACTTCATATAATTCCGCAAGCCCAAATTCAAAGTAAATCGGTGCATCCTTTTCAATCCCTCGATATTGGTAACTTTTCTGGTTTCTTAATGCTTCTTCAAATGTTTTATCGTTGTTCTCAATTCCCTTCACTGGGATATTAAATCGATTATGTACATAAAAAGAAACCCTCCCCTCACCAGCACCAAAATCAACGAGTGTATCTGTTTGCTTAAGTTCATACTGATTGAAAAACATTTCTAGTGCCTCGTATGGAGTTGCTTCATACCGATTGTATTGCTCTTCCTCTTTTCCTTTCCATTCACGCACTCCAATTGTGTGAATATTTAATGCTTCATCAAACGTTCTTTCTACCATTGTTCGCTCTCACTCTTTCCTTTCTGCAGTCGATCCATATGAATATAATGAAATACTAGTTTCATAGGTGTAATCAAGCTACCCGTCCATATCATACAGAGTTTATCGCCCAGAAGCTACTTAAATGAATGCAACTCTTTTTCGACCTATCAATCATTGATAATGTATGATAAAATAATCGAGATATGAGATTTTTAAGAGCACAGTACATCAATGAAGAAAACGTTTCTATGAAGCTATGTTTAAAAAGGTGGTAAAAAATGATTATTTTAGGATTTATGTTTCTCATTATTGGATTACTCGTCATTTCTGGTACATATGCTTTATATGCATATGCTACTGTAAGCACGGTGGATCCCTATTTATTCGACATAAGTATTACCTCTTGGGTCGTCATTCCTGGAGTCCTTTTAGCCATCTTTCTAGTTGTGGCAATTGTATCGATTATTAAGATGCAAAGAGGTGGTAGATGGCAACCATTTTATATTTTATCCCTACTCATCTATTTTGTTCCACTAGCCTTGTATTACAAAAATGTTCCTGAACCACTTAAGGACTTTCTTGCATTTTCAAACCTTTGCTTCATTATAGCTACGATTTGTCTATTTATCGGACATGCTCAAGTGAAGAAAAAGTTAGAAAAAGAAGGAATTAAAGACATCAACTAATATCAAGGATACAACCTACTCTTTCTAGGTTGTATCCTTGTTTTGTTAGATTTCAATTTGTTCTCCAATATTTAAAGCGACTGCTTTGTTGTATATTCCATTTCCGATGATTAAATCAAAGTAAGCTGTCCCAACGGATTTAAAAAATGTAATTTCCTCATCAGATGTTCGGATCAATGTATCATTCATTTCTAAATCAGATAGTTCCCCGTATAATTGATCAAAACTCCAATCCGTATGTTTGTCCGCATAGATCATTTCACCAGCCTCTTCTTTTACACTTGCAAGATCGTCGACTACAATCAAAGAAGCTTTACGAAGAGTTTCTACGTCCACTTCACGCATGTGTGGTAAATAGGAACCGACTCCATTAATATGTGTTCCCTTCTTTAATAAGTGTCCGTCAAAAACTGGATCATTTGAACGTGTACTACAATTTATAATGTCCGCATCTTTTACAATTTCTTCAGAGGTTGTGACAACTTCCATTGGAATATCTACACCAAAGTCTATTAACTTTTCCTTAAACTGATGTGCTTTTTCTTCTGTTCGATTAAACAATAAAATCTGCGTTATATCCCGAACTTCCAGAACTCCAAGCACTTGTTCAAATGCCATTCCACCCGTGCCAATCGCACCTAACACATGTGCATCTTTTCGCGCTAATTTATTTGTTCCTACGGCGCTTAATGCTCCCGTTCGCAGTCTTGTTAAATACGATGCATTCATCATAGCAATATGATCTCCATTGGCCGCATCAGATAATAATAAGACCCCTTGTGTTGTCGGTTTATGCACCTGTGGATTGTGTGGGAAAATAGTTACTACCTTAGTCGCTGTGCGTTCTTCTGAAGTATCTGCACTAGGCATGTAAAGAACAGAAGCTTCATGTTCTTCAAACTCAATAACCGTTCGACCTGGATTTATAATTTTTCCTTGTTGCATAGCGATAATTCCTTTTTGTAAATCTTGATAGGCGTCATGCATCAAATAGTGTTCTTGAATCAATCGTTCATTTAACAATAAAATAAACATTCTCCTTTATTCTAATGGTAGTTTTATAATCAGCATCTACACGTTTGAAACGTACTTCTTATTCTATAACGGTATCTGCTCTTCATCCAATTCATCTAATTCTTCACTTGTTCGATCTTTCACCGACCAGATCGCCACTAAAGATATAATCGAAGTTAAAATCATATATAAGGCTACCGGAACATAGGAATCATTGAATGTATACAATAAGTATGTAGCAATCAGTGGAGCTGTTCCACCAGCCACTGCTGCACCTATTTGATATCCTAAAGAAATTCCCGTATAGCGCACATTTGCAGCGAAAATCTCAGAAAACATCGTTCCTAACACCGCAGTAATTGGAGCCCAAATAATTCCGATTCCTAGAATAGTAGCTACAAAAAGCAATACAACTGATCCTTGATTTAACAGCCAAAAATACGGAAATGCATACAAAATCATTAATATTGTACCTATCATATACAGACAACATCTCCCTTTTTATTTAAT
>DATGUV010000031.1:0-3621 GCA_035301025.1 Bacillota bacterium
TCACATCATTGAAAGCCATATGTTTGAACATTTATATATAGAAATACTTCGAATTCAACTGTATTTATACATAAATATATCGCTCTTATATTAAAACCACTTCATTCCTATGATATTTCCATGCCTATCAAGCTGTATCAACCTTTTAACGGTTTGAGAAAAAACTTTTCATCTGATAGCTCTAATTGTGTAATGGATTTTATAGCTTTTATTCAATCTCTCATCACTATTTTTCATATGTAGTCAAATCTTTTTTATGGAATGTATGAAATTCACACAAAAGGCTATTTTATAGAATAAGGATAACTCCTAAGAAGTATGAAGTTTAGGTTTATAGTACTGCATATCGTCTATACAAAAAGTATACAATAAAAAATGGAGGGTTCTTTTTGAAGAAAATAAGTATAAGTATTATCAGGTCTCATTTCTGAAGATGAGGAACTATAATATAACCATAACAGAGCCTTAGAGACAGTTATCTCTAAGGCTCTTTTGTATACATCTTTTTCATTTGTTTATATTGCTCACACTGGATCGTATGATCAAAAACAATCCCCACGGCTTGCATAAAAGCATAACAAATGGTAGGTCCGACAAATGAAAACCCTCTGTTTTTCAAATCCTTGCTCCATGCTTTTGACTCTTCTGTCCATGCTGGAACATCTTCGTGGTTGTTGAAATGGTTTATACGTTGTTGTTGATTGAAAAAATCCCATATATAATTTTGAAAGCTGCCAAACTTTTCTTGAACACGAATAAATGCTTTTGCATTTTGGATCACTGATTGCACCTTTAATTGGTTTCTAATAATATTTGTCGACGTAAGAATCATCTGTTCATCTTCTTCCGTAAACGTAGCAATTTTCTCCACATCATATCCTGCAAATGCTTGCTTGTATGCATCTCTTCGTTTAAGAATCGTCATCCAACTGAGACCTGCTTGAGCCCCTTCAAGGGTTAACATTTCAAATAAATATGTGTCTGAATGGGGAAAACCATCCGTATATAATGGTCCCCACTCTTCATCATGATACGTAATATATAAAGGGTCATCCGTCACCCATGAACAACGGCTAATATTATTCTTCATTCTTCTCTACTTCATTGTCAGAATAGCTAATCCAATCACTGAAGCTACCTGGATACAACTTCACATTGGTAAACCCAGCTTTCTTTAATCCAATAATATTTGGACATGCAGATACACCGGAACCACAGGATACGATGATTTCTTTATTTTTATCGATGTTTTTAAAGTGTTCTTGTAGATCCTCTTCATCTTTCCATGAACCGTCTCCATCTAACACACCTTGCCAAAAGTAATTTTTCGCTCCTGGAATATGTCCTGATTTAGCATACATAGATTCTGACTTTCCTAAATAGCGATCTCGTGCTCTGGAATCAATTAATACAGAGTCTTGATTACCAATTCTATCTCGTACTTCTTCCATATGTACGATTTCATCTTCTTTCACATGTGGAGTGAATGTGCGTGGTTCTAGATCTGTGACCTGTTCAGTTGTTTCGTATCCGGCTTCTTTCCATCCTGTAATACCATTTTCAAGTACATACACATGTTCATGCCCCATATAATAAAATGTCCACCACGCCCGCGCTGCAAACATGTCATTTCCATCATCATATACAACAACTGTCGTATCATTACTAACCCCTTCAGCACCTACTTTCATTGCAAAGGTATCAGGATCTGGTAATGGATGTCCCCCACCATGTACGTGTACTTCACCAGATAAATCTTTATTTAAATCTAAATATTGCGCTCCGACAATATGCTCTTGTTTATATGTTTCTAATCCAAATATTGGGTCCCCTAAACTAAACCGTGTATCAAATATGACAAGATTTGGTTGCTCGTGTTTCATTTTTTCATGTACCCATTCCGCTGAGACTGTGATTGCCATGAAAATCCCTCCAAATTGTTAGTACCTTCTATCTTAACTGATTGGACGCTTATTAGACAAATGTTTGATTGAAGGGCATAGCGTTCATATATATATTTTGATTAAAACATGCTATACTACATCTACACTTTTTTATGCGGGGTGCAGTATGTTACATGTAAAAAGATTGATATTTTATGTAATTCTCATCGGTGGATGTATATTGTTAACAACCGCTTCTGTTATCCAACAAGAACAACAAGAGCCTACAATTGAGAATAAGGAGGACATACCTGTGCAAACAGAACCTAATAAACAACCTGAAGAAGAAGGAACACTTCCAGATACATTACTACAAAAGTGGGATGAAGGAGATGATGTAACAAATCTACAAAAAGTCCTTAAAGCCCTATCGTATGACATAGAAGCTTCTGGTATATTTGATGAAAGGACCACATGGGCATTAACCGACATCCAACTTCAATCTAAAGAAATCATACCAACTGGATTGTATGATGAAGAAACAAAACAGTTTTTACAATCTGCAGTAAATGAAGAAGTCGAGATTACTCCAGAAGACGGGTTAATAATGCCTAGTGAAGGTTATTTATCAAGCTTAGATTCCGATACAGTTGAAAATCCTTATGACGTTCTAGCCCTCATTAATAAAGAACATGCACTGCCTGGTAATTATGTACCAGAAGATCTTGTTTTTCCAAATGTACGATATCCTTTTACTGAGGAGCTTCCGAAAAAACAATTGCGTAAAATCGCAGCAGATGCTCTTGAAGATTTATTTAAAGCGTCAGATGAAGCGGGTTTAGAGTTATACGCTCAATCTGGATATCGTTCATATGACCGTCAAGTCGCTATTTTCACTGCCAATGCAGAACAACATGGCGAAAAAGCTGCGAATAATTTTAGTGCACGCCCTGGTCAAAGTGAGCATCAAAGTGGATTGACGATGGATGTAACCAGTGGGGAAGTGGATTTTAATTTAGTCATTGAATTTGGAGATACACCTGAGGGGCAATGGATTGCAGAACATGCACATGAGTATGGCTTTATCATTCGTTACCTAGAAGGCCGAGAAAATATTACCCAATATCAATATGAACCATGGCACTTACGATATGTTGGTGAAAAAGTGGCTACAGAGATCTATGAAAAAGATATTACTTTTGAAGAATATATTGAACAAAAATAATCCCATTCAAAAAACGCTTGGATACATGTATCCAAGCGTTTTTAAAGATAATTCTCCGTATGGAAATGTCCTTTTAAAAAGGCTTTAAAATCATTAATAAAATAATGACTAAAAAGATACTATTTAACACTCGCTCACACATAAAGAGACGATGTGCATGCTTTGAATATTCACTAGGAATCTCTTCTCCTTTATGCCCCGCCAAAATATCCTTTATTGGTGCAGATATTGGCTTGAGAACGAGGGGCCCTGCAGCAAGTGTCATTAAAAATAAGATTAGACTGATGATATACCATCCCTGCTTAAACAAAGAAGGATTCATCATTCCCATCCCCATTCCTGTTACAAACAGTAGTACACCGCCGATCATTACAAAAATGTGTACACGATTCCGAAGAAAATATGCATGCCGCAGCTCTGTCATTGACGAAGCTTTGGTCACAATAAACGTCATAATGAATCCAGGACCAAGCCCAACGATAGCGGCAAATATATGTATGATGACTAATATTT
>DATGUV010000032.1:0-2526 GCA_035301025.1 Bacillota bacterium
GACCATTGCCAACAATATTCGGATTGGTCGTCCAGATGCTACGGATGAAGAAGTATTGCAAGTGGCAGAACAAGCACAATTAACTCCACTGATTGAATCCCTTCCTAAAGGTATTCATACGAATATGTTAGAACTTGGTGAACGCTTCTCGGGTGGAGAACGTCAACGGATTGCTTTTGCCCGTGTACTGTTACAAGACACACCGATTCTTATTGTTGACGAAGCAACGATTGGGCTTGATCCTCTAACTGAATATGATCTCATTGACACAATTCTTGAGGCAACAACAGACAAAACGGTCATTTGGATTACCCACCATTTAGCAGGTGCCGCTGTGATGGATGAAGTGATCTTTTTAGAGGATGGAGTCATTACTATGCAAGGCTCTCACCAAGAACTAATGAAGCGTGAATCGAAATACAAACGGTTGTATGAAATGGATCAAACGGTTTAAAGATGATTCGGAACCCTCATCGTAATCATATCACCTAATTCAGAAAAAGCGATTTTAACTTGATGATTAGAGAGAATCATATCACCTCATTCGGAAAAGACGGTTTTAACTTGATGATTGTGATTTTCAAATAAAAATCTCGTAAAACCATGTCCGTTTTCTTGACGGAAGTCTAGAAAACGGACATGGTTTATTCATTCAAATACGTTTCATCATAGTATTTTTACTATTGATGATATTCTTTTAGTTGTGAGCATTAAAAAGTGCGACACCTTCGGAAGACTATTTCCATCTGGGTCGCACTTTTCATTTATTTTTTACAAGCTGCAATAAAGCCATCAAAAATAGCAATGGAATCTTTATCTCCATCTACAGCCATGTTTTCTGGATGCCACTGGGCTCCAAATACAAATGCGTGTTCTTTACTTTCTACAGCTTCAATAATTCCGTCACTTGCCTTTGCAGACACATGTAATGGTGCTACTACATCCTTCGCTGCTTGGTGATGACGACTATTTACTTTTAGTTTCGTTTGCTTCGTTAATGCATGCAATAAGCTTCCTTCTTCAATCTCAATAAAATGTGATCCATGCTCAGAAGGTGCTTTTTGTACGTGTTGGAGAAGGTCTCCTTCAATCTGAGAATATATATCCTGGTACATTGTTCCACCTGTAGCTACAGCTAAAATTTGACTTCCACGACAAACACCGATAATCGGTTTGTCCAGTGCAAGCATCTCTTTAGCAATTGCTAACTCAAAACGGTCTCTTGCAGGAGTAACTGTTCCTAATTTAGGAAGTGGTTCCTCTCCATATAATGTTGGATCAATATCATGCCCTCCTGTTAATAGTAATCCGTCTAGTTTTGCTGCAATAGCTTTTACATCCTCTTCTAATGCGAAGTTTGTAAGTACGATTGGGATTCCACCCGATTGTACAACGGCCTTTATAGAATCCTTTCCAATAGATTCTCCATTCTTCTCCTCTGTTGCTGAAATACCAATTAGTGGTTTCATTGAATTTCCTCCTATGTTCATGAATTGCGTCTTGCGTATGTTATGCTACCTGATGAGCACATATAGTTCCATTCAGTCATGCGAAGCTGCGTGTGTTTGACAGGTAGCTATTTTTAGTCATTATAACATTCAAGTATGTAAGTATGCAGTGGATCTATCTTTTTATTTACGATCGTACACTGCGAACGTCATGCCAAGGGAATTTTTTTCATCCGGTGCAACATATTCCTCTGATGTTAATGTCCATTCCTTCTCATCAATTTCAGGAAATACAGTGTCTCCCTCAAAGGATGCATGAATATAAGTGACATATAAGCGATCTGCAATAGGCATGGTCTCTTTGAAGACAACTCCCCCACCGATAACATATAATTCTTCATCTGGGTGTTTTTCTGCATATTCTTTTACATACGAAAAATCATTTACAACTTCTACTTCTTCAGGAAAAACATCTTCTCCCCTAGTAAGAACAACACTTTTTCGATTTGGTAGTGGCCGACCAATTGCTTCGTATGTTTTTCTTCCCATGAACATTGTACCGTTCATTGTCGTTTCTTTAAAAAACTTCATATCTTTCGGTAAATATGGCCATGGTAAATCTTTATCTGCTCCAATGACATTATTCTCATCCATCGCTACAACAAATGAAATCATGAGAGTCCCTCCTTTTATTCATTAAACAGCAATAATCGCTTTAATTCCAGGGTGTGGATCATATCCTTCAATCGTAAAATCATCCACATCAAAATCAAATACAGATGTTTTTTCTTTATTTAACGTAAGTGTTGGAAATGGACGAATCGAGCGCTTCATTTGTGTCTCAACTTGTTCTACGTGATTTGAGTAAATGTGTGCATCTCCAAGTGTATGAACAAAGTCTCCTACTTCTAGTCCACATTCGTGCGCAATGAGATGTGTAAGCAACGCATAGCTTGCAATATTAAATGGTACACCTAAAAAGATATCTGCGCTTCTTTGGTAAAGTTGGCAAGATAATTTTCCGTCTGCAACATAAAATTGAAACAGAGTATGGCATGGTGGCAGTGCCATTGTTGGA
>DATGUV010000033.1:0-5550 GCA_035301025.1 Bacillota bacterium
ACATACTTCTTATCTTTTTGAGAGTAATATGTTTCAGCTTTTTCAACAATGACAGCTGTGTGATATTCAGGAATTCCGGCAAATTCTTCATATACTCCGTCTTTGATCAGAGCATTTCCTTCTGGCCAGTGAACTTCAATGTTTCCAGAGCGGATAGGAACGAATTTTGCTCGACCAGTAAATGTACCATACTCGTTATATACAACGATTGCATCAGAATCTTGAATCTCATGCTTTTTAGCATCTTCTTCATTCATAAGTACGTCGTAACGGTCGGCGTCGTTAAATGGATCTTTTTCGCCATAAATCATCGAGTTAAACTGTTTTCCTCGGCGAGTTGTTACGTAAAAGTGTCCTTCAGGTTTACGTAATTCAGGAAGTTCGGCGACGATTAAGTTTCCTTTTCCGTCTGGTGTAGGGCAGATTCCACCTTCACAAAGCCATGCGCCACCCCACTGGAATACGTCTCCACGATCTTTTAGGTGCTGAATTCCGTCATAATTTGGTGCTGCAAGAGCGATTTCATCCCTTACTTCTTGAGCACTTTGGAAATCGATTACATGTGCTTCTTCAGGTTTCACTCGTTTAGCGAGATCGACATAAATTTCCCACTCAGAACGAGCTTCTTTAATTCGTGGTCCTTTAATTTCTGGTGAGTAATAGACCATTCTTTCTGTACTTGTAGATGTTCCGCCACCTTCTTGCTCATATCTTGTCATGGCAGGAAGTACGATGACAGCTTCTCGTGCGTCTGCAAGTGTTGACGTGTTAAAGATAATGTCTTGATGCACTCGAATATCCACATTTTCCAAACATTGTTGGACGAAGTCAGGATTTGGCATTGTTTCTAAGAAGTTTCCACCAGACATATAATATAAATCTAATTTACGTTCATGATCATCAGGGAGCATGGCGTTTTCTAGGGAGACTCCAACGATATCTCCTTGCCAATCAGGGATGTCAAAGCCCCATACTTCTTCAACGCGCTTTTTACTTTCTTCATCATCCATTCCGCCTCCAGGGAGTGAGAATGGATCTGCACCCATTTCACCAGACCCTTGAACACCAGAGTGTCCGCGAATTGGCATAAGTCCACAATGTTCTCGACCGAGGAATCCTTGTAATAATGCTAAGTTGGCCACTTGGGAAATGTTATCAGTCGCAAATCGGTGCATCGTTAATCCCATGGACCAAACGAACACACCAGAATTAGAGTTTGCTAGTAACGTAGCTAGCTCACCCATGCGTTCTTTCGTCACTCCTGAGGAATTCTCCAATTGCTCCCACTTAAAAGATGTAACTTTCTCGCGAAGAGCTTCTAAGCCATTGACATGTTTTCGAATGAAATCATGGTCTAATGCAGAACCTGGTCGTTCTTCTTCCATTTCAAACCAATGTTTCATAATTCCGTGCATAAATGCGATGTCTCCACCGATATTTACTTGGAAAAAGTCATCCGCAATTTTGGTGCCAAATAATGCTGACTCTGGAATTGAAGGCACCCAATATTCATCCATGGATGGTTCGTGGTATGGGTTAATAACGATAATTTTTGTTCCTTTACGCTTTGCCGCATACATATATTTCGTTGAAACAGGTTGGTTATTTGCAGCAACAGATCCCCAAAATACGAGTACGTCTGTGCCAATCCAATCTTTATAATTACAACTAGATGCACCAATACCAACGGAACGGGCAAGAGCCGTTTTTGATGGAGAGTGACAAATTCGAGAAGCATTGTCAATGTTGTTCGTGCCTAGGAAGCGACTCATTTTCGCCGCTGTGTAATACACTTCATTTGTAATTCCACGTGCTGTTAAATAAAACGCATATCGTTTAGGATCTAATGAGCGCATTTTTGAAGCAACAATATCAAGAGCATCATCCCAACTAATCCGAGAAAACTTGTTGTCTTCAGGTTTGCGAATGAGTGGATATGGAATTCGTCCCAATTCGCGTAACTCTGTACTATCCATTTTCCGTAATTCATTAATATCTGCATGAATGACATCTTCATCCATGGCAGGCATTGTGTTGAGTCTTAAGACGTTTAATCGTGTCGTACATAAATGAGGTCCTTTTAATGTTTGGTCCTTTAATCCTGATACACCTAACGCACATCCATCACAAACTCCTTGTGTTAAAATCCGCGTTGCGTAAGGTAAATTATCTTTGTTATCCCACATCGTTTTAATGGTGTCTCGAATGTGATGTGGTTTAATCTTTCCGAGTCCAAATGGAATCTTACTTACCCATAAACTTGGATCAGGTTTTTTAGGTAGTTTAATGGGTCCTGTATGCTTCGTGTTTCCCAACGAAATCCCTCCTATATAAAATACATGCAGCCGCTCAAGTAGACGAGGATGTCTCATTGCGACCTAAATAGAGCACCGCAACAAATCTCTTTTTTAAATTGTAAAAAGATTGGGTTACGATGCTCATCAAATGATTGTTCTTATTCATACAATTCGCTCATATATGCATGCTAGAATGCATGATTTATAGATTCCCAGCAAGACTTTCTGCTGGTTCTTTAGCTAATTCTTTATTTTGCAAGTCTCTCAGTCGTTTTATATCTGCTCGGATCCAAATGGATATAGCTAAAGCGACTGCAAACATCCCAACAAAGATTGACAATGTAAGCGAATAACTCTGCGTACGGTCATACACTAATGATATCAGAAGAGGACCGACAATTCCAGCTGCAGCCCAAGCGGTTAAGATATACCCATGAATAGCCCCAAGCTGTTTCGTGCCAAAGATGTCTCCGATGTAAGCTGGAATACAAGAGAATCCTGCTCCATACGTTGTCATGACTGCATAAAGGAGTGTCATAAATAATATTTGACTCGTTGAAATGTTTAATAAGAAATAAGCTGCAATTTGTATGACGAAGAATGTTGTATAGACGTTAGGTCTCCCAATATAATCGGAAACAGTTGCCCAAGCAATTCTTCCTCCACCATTAAACAATCCCATAATTCCAACCATGGTAGCTGCAGATACTGCGGACATGCCTGTGAGCTCCTGAGCCATTGGTGAAGCTACGGCAAGTAGAGCAATCCCACATGTAACGTTAATGAATAGCATCATCCATAACATCCAAAAACGACGGGTTTTTACAGCTTCATTAGCTGTAAGTTGAGCAAGGTCTGGGCGAATTTTTACGCGACCATTATCTGCATTTTCTTTAAACCCTTTTGGAGCCCATCCTTTAGGAGGGGGAGATAGATATTGAGCGGACGCCATCATAATCACGAAATAAGAAATTCCAAGAATCAAAAAGGTCGATCCAAGTCCAACGCTTGTAATGAGTTTCTCAGCAACAGGTCCACTAATCAGTGCTGCAAATCCAAAGCCCATAATAGCAAGTCCTGTAGCCAATCCCCGTCTGTCTGGGAACCACTTTACAAGGGTGGATACAGGGGCGATATAACCAATTCCAAGTCCAATACCCCCAATCACTCCATAAAACAAATAAAGAAGAGGTAGTGATCCGGCTAGTACAGCAATACTTGTCCCAGCAACACCTATCCCAAAAAATGTAGCAGACACCATTCCAGATTTACGCGGACCATGTTTTTCAACAAAATGGCCCATGAATGCTGCGGATGTGCCTAGGAAAAATATCGCTAAACTAAAAGCGAAGGAAACTTGAGATTGTTTCCAACCAAATGCATCTTGCAGTGGTACCGTGAATACACTCCATGCATAGGCAGATCCAATAGACATATGGATTCCTAATGCAGAAGCGGCAATAAGCCAACGATTTTTAACTTTTTCCATTCTTTTTCCTCCAAAAATAAAATTTCACACTCTTATTTGAAGAGTATGAATATTAAAGGTGTGGAAGGTGAAGTTGTCATTTAAAAATAAATGGATTACAAAAGTTCATGTTAGTTGCGTGTCAGTTTCCACAAACCTTTTCAATACAGTACATTGTTAACGATTGCAAAGCAAGAGATATCATTATTTTGAAGTTTTTATTACGAAATATATGATTTATGTAACAGCTATGTTACAATATAAGATTATATACTCATTAATCTCGGAGGTGTATTATGAGTGAACGATTATTTTTATTAGAATTGAAGATGGAATTACGCGGACTTCCGGAAGATGAGATAAATGAGATTATGGAAGATTATCAAACGTATTTTCAAGAAGCCAAAAAAGAAGGCTTCACGGATGACGAAATTATTGATCGGTTAGGCGGGAGTGCCCAAGTACTTGCAACATCTATTATGGAAAAGAGAGAAGTGGATAGAGGAAAAAGAACACAGTCAAATGTTTCGTCTATTCTTATGATCATTGGACTTATCTTTTTTAATGTAATTATCGTTTTAGGACCATTTGTTGCACTAGTAGGTGCAGGAATTTCTCTTTTAGTTGCCTTTGGTGTATGCCTTATCTCTCCATTACTCGTCTTATTGAATATTTTCGTACAAGGGGCACATTTATTTGAGTTCATGGTTTCTCTTGTGTTGTTTGGAGTAGCTTTGCTCATTTATCCTTGGGTGATTCAAGGGATTCATTTTGTTGTGGATATGACAAAGAAATATATCGCGTGGAATAAACGTGTCATGCAAGAGGGTAGATTATGAGACATTTACGTATATGGATAAGTATTATTTGTATAAGTTGCGGAGTTGTTGGAATCTTTTTTACCCTATCTAATTATTTGGAAACGACAAATGTTAAGCACGAATATAAAGTTGAACATGATCGAATAGATACGATTTTTATTAAAGACCATGTAGCATCTATTGAAGTCACACCTTCAAATGATGCACATATTACTGTGTCTTGGGAAGAAAATGAAAATCGCAGTGACAACCATGTAACCATTGATGAACAAGGAAACCAACTGATTATCAAACGCCAGAAAAGAAGTTTTTTCATTCCCATTCCAACACTAAGAGTGCAAAAACAACATATGAAAATTCATGTTCCAGAACATCAATTAAAGGCTTTGGATATTCAGAATTCCGTTGGTTCTGTGTCTGTTCAAGACATTCACGTAGATGATTTGAAAATACAAACAGATGTACAAAAAGTAGCCGTATCTGGTGTACAGGCGCAAAACATTCAAGCGAGCTCTTCTGTAGGTGCCGTGGAAGTGAATGATAGTGCAGGTGATATGAGTATTTCCAGCAATGTAGGGAGTGTATCAGTAGATATTTCCGAGGTGACTGGAAATATGGATTTGTTGTCTGATGTAGGAAGTGTGAAATTAACAGTAGATGAACAACCAGGTAATGTGTCCTTTCACGGGAGTTCTAATGTAGGTTCTGTACGTATATTTGGAGATCACCCATCCATACGAGTTCCAAACGCGACATATGAGGTGTATGTAAAGACAGACGTAGGGAAAGTAGAAGTGCGTTCACGAAATAGATAGCTTTCCATATATAAAATCCTGCTCCTATGTACCTATATATATTATTAATAGCAAGTATAAAGGTTCAATTTTATCCTTTTCCTGTAATTTTTATTGAAAGGCAAAAATGAAACTAGTAAACTACGTTCATATGCGTAGCTCATTATAGT
>DATGUV010000034.1:0-53410 GCA_035301025.1 Bacillota bacterium
GGAACAATTAGGTGAAATGACCATCCAACTTGTGAAGATTGATGGAGAAATGATTGCGAAAATAACCGTTTCTTCTCAAGCAACTAAGAGTGCTTTAGAGTCTAATCTTCATCAATTGAAAAACATGTTTGCACCACATCAAGTGCTGATTGAAAAGCAAGATGGAGATGAACAAGCAACATTTGATCAAGAAGATACGAGTGAAGAACAGCATAAGTCATCTCACGGAAATGAAAAAGAACAACATGCAGAAGACCAACCGGAGCATAGCTTTGAAGAACAGTTTGAACAAATATTAGCAGAGGCAGTAGGTGAACCATAAATGAGTACGATTGATCCAACATATTATGTGCAGTCCCAGCAACCGAGTCGGGCACCTTCACCTGAGTTAGGAAAAAATGAGTTTTTGAAAATTTTAATGACCCAACTGCAAAATCAGGATCCACTGAATCCTATGGATGATCGGGACTTCATTTCTCAAATGGCAACATTTTCTTCATTGGAACAAATGATGACAATGACCCAATCCATTGAGCAACTTGTGGATAATCAAATGATTTCTCCAGTGATTAAATATTCTCATATGATTGGCCAAGAAGTTACGTATGAGAAATATAACGAAGATACTGGAAGAGTGGAAAGTATCGAAACGAGTACTGTAGTTTCGGTTACACAAAAAGATGGTTGGGCGATTTTAAAACTAGCAAACGGAGAGAAAGTAATTGCGGATGCTATTTTAGAAACTCGTATTCCTGAAGGTGAAAAGGAAGATTCAGAGGAACGTGAACCAGATGAAAGCTAATTTATTTCACGTCCATAACCAAGTTCCTGTGAAACATAGTATACCAACTGAAGTAAAACAAGATAAAAATATTTCATTTAAAGATGTACTTACAAAGGAACAATTAACGATCAGTAATCATGCGAAAACTCGTATGAAAGAGAGAAATATTTCTATAGATGACTCAAAGTGGAAACAAATGCATGAAAAATTACAAGAAGCAAACGAAAAAGGTGTTACAGATTCACTCGTATTTATGAATGATGCTGCATTACTGGTGAGTGTAAAAAACAATACAGTTATTACAGCATTAAATCGTTCTGAAATGGAAAGTAAACTATTTACAAATATTAACGGAGCCATTGTGCTCGAATAACAGGCTGGACCTTACATTAGGAGGCCATGAAGTTGTTGACCGATGGATACAACTTCACATGTTAGGTAAAAAGAGAGGGGAAAATGAAATGTTACGATCAATGAACGCTGGAGTTGCAGGAATGAAAGGTTTTCAAACCAAATTAGATGTAATTGGAAATAACATAGCAAACGTTAGTACTGTTGGATTTAAAAAAGGCCGTGTAACGTTCCAAGATATGATGAGTCAAACTACAAGCAATGCACAAGGACCTACAGATAATCGCGGGGGAATAAATGCAAAGCAAGTAGGAACAGGATCACAAATAGGAACAATTGATACGATCCATACTCAAGGATTTAGAGATACAACAGACGTTACACTTGATTTACTCTTACAAGGAGACGGAATGTTTATCGTTCAAAGAGAGGAAGACGATGAACCAATGTATACTCGTGCTGGAAACTTTGGGTTAGACACAAATGGTGACATTGTAAACCCTGATGGTTATTATTTACGAGATACTAACGGAAATAAAATTAATATTCCAAAGAATGCAGAAAGCTACAGTATTGGACCTGATGGAAAAGTAACGTACGTTCTTGAAGGTGAATCTAATGAGAACGAAGTATTTATCGGCGTTCAACTCTTTTCCAATCCAGGGGGACTTGAAAAATCAGGTGGTAACTTATACAAAGATACACCAAATGCTGGAAAGAATGCAGATATAAGTACTCCTGAAACTGATGGAGCAGCTTCCATTATTAGTGGTGCACTTGAGATGTCCAATGTTGATTTAGCAGAAGAGTTTACAGATATGATTACTGCTCAACGTGGATTCCAAGCAAATACACGAATTATTACAACTTCAGATGAAATTTTACAAGAATTAGTGAACTTAAAACGATAATTAGGGAGGGAGAGAGTACACCTAAGTAATGGTGTACTCTCCAATGAACTATGATTCGACTCACACGATTAAACGGGGAAACATTTGTGTTAAACGTATTTAAAATCGAACAGATTCAATCGTATCCAGACACAACGATTACTCTTACAAACGGAAAGAAAATCGTTGTAAAGGAAAGTGAAGATGGAGTGATTGAGAAGATTCATGCATTTTATAAAATGATTGGCATCCATGGTGATGATATTGAAGTAGGTGATCGTTCAAATGAGTAAATTAATGAAAACAATGGTCACATCTTTAGCCATTGTAGTAATCGGCGGTGCCATTGCCCTTGTTGTCATTTTAAACATGGATGATGATAATCAGGCAGAAGCTCAATCCGTAGATGAGATTGTAAAATATTCCTATGAAACTCCCGAAATTACAACAGATTTAGAAGATGGTAGTTTTGTGAGAATTCAATTTCAAATTGTGACGAATGGAAAAAAAGCCCGGGAAGAAATTTCCAAAAGAGATTTTCAATTGAAAAATATTTTAATTAAAGAATTAGCAACAATGGATGAAGAAGTATTCAAAACTGGATTAGATGAGTTGGAAGACAGTTTAACAGATCGATTAAATGAGCTGATGACAACTGGAAATGTTACAGAAGTGTATACCATCCATAAGATTTTACAATAAAAATGGTAGAGCTCCAATGTGGAGGTGAATATGTTGGTAGAAGAAGTTCTGTCACAAGGTGAGATTGATGCTTTGTTATCGGCTATAACGTCAGGTGAGATGGACGCTGAGGAATTAAAGCAGGAAGAGGAAGAACAAAAAGTTCGCGTGTATGACTTTAAGCGAGCATTAAGATTTTCAAAGGATCAAATCAGGGGAATCACGCGCATTCACGAAAACTATGCACGTTTATTAACGACCTTTTTCTCAGCACAATTGCGAACATATGTAAATATATCAGTAGCATCTGTCGACCAAGTTCCCTATGAAGAATTCATTCGGTCCATACCTAAGATGACAGTACTGAATATCTATAGTGTGGAACCTCTTGAAGGTCGAATGCTTATGGAAGTGAATCCGAATATTGCATATAGTTTACTAGATCGTTTACTTGGTGGGAAAGGAAACAGCGTGAAACAAGTGGATAGTCTAACTGAGATTGAGACACTACTTATGTCCCAGTTATTTGAAAAATCCTTAAGTAATCTAAAGGAAGCTTGGTCATCTATTGTTGATATTGAGCCTGTATTAGAAGATTTTGAGGTGAATCCTCAATTTTTACAAATGGTCTCCCCAAATGAAACGGTTGTAGTTGTTTCCTTTAATACAGAAATTGGTGATACAAGTGGCATGATTAATATATGTATTCCACATATTGTTCTTGAGCCTATTATTCCAAATCTATCTGTACATTACTGGATGCAAACTATAGATAAAGAACGAGATCCAGAGGCTTATGAAAGGATAACCGAAAATATCCAACATGCACAAATAGAAGCAAAAGCAATTCTCGGGGAAACGTCTATTGATATTGAAAGTTTTCTTAAATTACATACGGATGATGTGATCCAATTAAAACAATCGATTGAGGACCCCCTTGAATTACGGATCAATGATGAGCCGAAGTTTTTAGTACAACCTGGAACATCTAAGAAACATGTAGCGGTTCAAGTGTTAGAAAGAGTGAAGGAGGGAAATGAACATGGTAAGTGATGGTTCGCTTTCACAAGAAGAAATTGACGCATTGTTATCGATCGGTAATGACGATACCCCCGTCGATTCACCAGAAAATGAATATAAAGCCGATGTTCGTGATTATTTATCGACCATCGAAATAGATACGATCGGCGAAATTGGAAATATTTCAATTGGCAGTTCTGCGACAACCTTGTCGACATTATTAAACCAAAAAGTAAATATTACTACTCCCCGAGTTTCAATTGTAAAAAAAGCTGAATTAAACGAAGAATTTTCAGAAGAACATGTCAATGTAAAGGTAAACTATGTTGAAGGATTTTCAGGCGAAAACGTATTTGTTGTGAAATCTCAAGATGCCGCAATTATTTCTAATATTATGCTTGGTGGAGATGGAACAAATCCCGATACTGAATTAACTGAAATTCATTTAAGTGCAGTTCAGGAAGTCATGAACCAAATGATGGGGACTGCAGCTACAAGTATGTCAACAATTTTTAATAAACGAGTGAATATATCTCCGCCGTCCATTGAAATTAAAGAGGCTTATGGAGATCAGAACTTTGTAGATGAAATTGATGAAGAAATTTTTGTAAAAGTATCTTTCCAATTAGAAGTTGGTACATTAATCGATTCAAGTATTATGCAGTTAATTCCATTTCCGTTTGCATATGATTTAGTCGAAGAATTACTTGAAGTGTCAAATATGGAAGATATGAAAAAAGCAAATGCAGCAGATGAAACGTTACAAGAAGAACAACTAGTGGCACAAAATGATGTAGAGTCACCTCGAGTTGGGAAAGAACAACAGGAAGTTCAATCAGTAGAAAATGAACCACGTCACCCACAAATATTAGGTACTCATGCAGATCAACAACATGCAAATGTCCAAACAGCGTCATTCTCAAGTTTCGAAGAAGTTCCTTTATCAGAAAATGAACATCGAAACTTAGATATGTTATTAGATGTACCATTAAAAGTGACTGTTGAATTAGGCCGTACGAATCGACCCATCCGTGAAATTCTTGATTTATCTCCAGGATCTATCGTGGAATTGGATAAATTAGCCGGAGAACCCGTTGATATTTTAGTTAATGAAAAATTGATTGCTAAAGGTGAAGTAGTTGTTATTGATGAGAACTTCGGAGTACGAGTTACGGATATTGTTAGTAAAACTGATCGAATTAAATCGTTACAATAAAGGGAGGAATATCGAGTGGGAAAAAAGATTCTCATTGTAGATGACGCAGCGTTTATGCGCATGATGATTAAAGATATTTTAGTGAAAAATGGCTATGACGTAGTAGGAGAAGCACAAGATGGAGCAGAAGCAATTGAAAAGTTTAAAGAGCTTCAGCCTGATCTAATTACTATGGATATTACAATGCCTGAAAAAGACGGAATTGCTGCTTTAAAAGAAATTAAAGCAATGGATGCAAACGCAATGATTATTATGTGTTCAGCTATGGGGCAACAAGCAATGGTTATTGATGCTATTCAAGCTGGAGCGAAAGACTTTATTGTAAAACCATTTCAAGCAGATCGCGTCATTGAAGCGATTGAAAAGGCACTGTCGTAACAAGCTATGGGTATAAAAAGAGAACATGTAGCTTACCAAATGTACGTAAGTATCCTACTTGTATGTTTGATATGGATAAATGCCCCTACAGTTCATGCTGAAAGTGTAGATGATTGGTTACAAGATGAAAACGAAGAAAATAATAACGAAAAGGTAGAAGAACAACAGGTGCAGCCAATAGAAAATACAGATCCTTCTTTTGGATGGAGCTTAGTGAAACTTGTATTTATTTTGGCACTCATGGTTGGATTGTTGTACATTGGGGTTCGTTTTTTCTCGCGACGTAATCGACAAATGAAAGATTTGAATGTGTTAGAGAATTTAGGGGGAATCCCTGTAGGACAACAGAAGTCTGTTCAACTCATTCGGGTAGGAAATGCTTATTATTTATTAGGTGTAGGCGAAAATGTAGAGTTATTGAAAGAAATTGACGATGAATCTATCATTCAAGAGCTTGAAACGTTAGGAGAAACACCAGAAGAAACGAACATCTTTGCAACATTTCAGCGAAGTCAGCAAGATAAAAAGCAAAAGAATTCATCACATTCTTTTAAACAGTTATTTACAAAAGAGTTAAATAACCTTATGAATAATCGAAAAGAAATGATTGATCAACAACGGAAGAGGGAAGATAATGAATGAGTTTATTGATATGTTTTCAAGTTCAGATCCATCTTCTGTTGCAACTTCCGTAAAACTATTATTATTACTAACTGTTTTATCACTAGCACCAAGTATTCTTATATTAATGACAAGCTTTACAAGGATTGTTATTGTATTATCCTTTGTTCGCACGTCATTAGCGACACAACAAATGCCACCAAATCAAGTGCTGGTGGGACTTGCATTGTTTTTAACATTTTTCATTATGGCACCAATTTTTGGAAATGTGTATGAAGAAGCGCTTGATCCTTTATTTAAAGATGAAATAAGTTTGGATGAGGCGTACGACCGAGCTAGTGTTCCGATGAAAGAATTCATGGCAAAACATACAAGGCAAAAGGACTTAGCATTATTCATGAGATATTCTAGTAGTGAGCAACCCGAAACAGTTGAAGATATACCTTTGCTCACCCTTATACCTGCATTTGCTATTAGTGAATTAAAAACAGCTTTTCAAATGGGGTTTATGATTTTTGTACCATTCTTAATCATTGATATGGCTGTAGCTAGTGTTTTAATGTCAATGGGAATGATGATGCTTCCTCCTGTAATGATTTCTTTACCATTTAAAATTTTATTATTTGTGTTAGTGGACGGATGGTATTTAATTACATACTCCTTATTGGATGGGTTTTGACGAGATGGAATATATAGATAAAGAGAAAGGTGGGGGTTGTTGTGACAAGCGAATTTGTCCTAGCTTTAGCTGAAAAAGGAATATTTACGATTTTGCTTGTAGCTGGTCCACTTCTAATATTAGCATTAGCGGTTGGGTTATTTGTTAGTATTTTCCAAGCAACAACACAAATACAGGAACAAACCCTCGCCTTTATACCTAAAATTGTTGCAGTACTTGTAGGATTGGTTTTCTTTGGCCCTTGGATGTTAGCGAAAATGATTGAGTTTACAACAGATTTATACATGAATATCAATCAGTTTGTAGGGTGACATATGGAACAACTTCTTCCGCTCATATACATCCCACAATACGTATTAGTTTTCGCGCGCATTGCAGCATTTTTTGTCACGGTTCCATTGTTTTCATATCGGACAATTCCAACAACATTTAAAATTGGTCTCAGTATATTTTTAGCAATGATTCTCACTCAGACTATACCGCTTCAAATAGTATCTTTTGATATGTTTTTTATCTTACTTATTTTAAAAGAAATCATGGTAGGTGTATTTATTGGATTGATTGCATTTATCATTGTGTCAGCGGTACAGATAGCAGGGGGATTTATTGACTTTCAAATGGGATTTGCCATTGCTAACGTAGTAGATCCACAAACAGGTGCACAAAGTCCGCTCATAGGACAATATTTTTATATTATAGCATTACTATTTTTATTAGCGGTCAACGGACACCATATGTTAATTGACGGACTACATTATAGTTTTCAAGTCATATCTTTAGACGGATTCATTCCATTTTCCAATGAATCGATTGGGAAGTTTATTATTCAAACCTTTAATTCCATGTTTGTGATAGCCTTTCAAGTGGCTATTCCTATTGTCGGATGTTTATTTTTAGTCGATGTTGCACTAGGCTTAGTAGCACGCACAGTTCCACAATTAAATGTATTTGTTGTTGGGTTACCGATTAAAATATTTGTTAGTTTTGTAGCAATATTAATTTTTCTTGCCACGTATATATACTTAGCAGAAAAATTATTTAAAACGATGTTTGATGTCATGAAAGGACTCATTCAACTCTTTGGAGGTGCTTAAGATGCGACTAACATTAGATTTACAGTTTTTCGCGGGAGAAAAAACCGAGAAAGCAACTCCGAAAAAAAGAGAAGATGAACGAAAGAAAGGAAAGGTCGCAAAAAGCCAAGATGTAAATACAGCCATTTTATTATTATTTTCATTCATTGCTTTAGCAGTAATTGGCCCTTTGATGAAAGACCGCATGTTAGCCCTTTTTTCCAATGCCTTTACATCATATATTCATTTAGAGGTTACTGTTCATACGATACCAACGTTATTGTTAGAACTATTTATCGAAATGGCTTATGTTGTTGCGCCTTTAATGCTTGTAGCAATAGTCGCAGCTCTAGCATCGAACTTAATGCAAATTGGATTTCTGTATACGACAGAGCCACTGAAATTTGATATAAAGAAAATTGATCCTATGAAGGGAGCAAAGCGGATATTTTCTATTCGCGCTCTTGTTGAGTTATTAAAATCTCTTTTTAAAATTGTATGTATTGGTGCAGTCACATTTACCGTGATTTGGATCAATAAAGACCATATGATGATGACCGCGTTAAAAGATGTAGATAGTGCTCTCTCATTCTTTGGAAATACAACGATTGTAATGGGAATTGCGGCTACAATAGCATTATTATTTTTGGCAGTTTTTGATTATGCTTATCAAAAATATGATTTTGAGAAAAATTTACGAATGAGTAAACAAGATATTAAAGATGAACATAAAAATATTGAGGGAGACCCTCTTATTCAGTCTAAAATGAAAGAAAAACAACGGGAATTTGCCATGAGACGCATGATGAGTGATGTGCCAAGTGCAGACGTAATTATTACAAACCCAACCCACTTTGCAATTGCAGTGAAATATGATGAGGAAAGGGCCAGTGCTCCATATGTTGTTGCAAAAGGAATTGATCAAGTCGCACTTAAAATACGAGAGGTCGCTAAAGCGCACAATGTCCCGGTGGTGGAAAATAGACAACTTGCCCGAGCATTATATGATTCTATCGAAATTCAAGAAGTAATTCCTGAAGAGTTTTATCAAACCGTTGCAGAAATTTTAGCGTATGTTTATCAAATTGACAAAACAATGTAAGTATCGGAGGTGTTCATAGTGAAAGCAAGAGATTTATCGGTTTTATTAGGGGTAATATTAATTATTATTATGCTTGTAGTTCCACTTCCTGGGTGGTTACTAAGTATTTTAATTTTAACAAATATAAGTTTGGCGTTAATTGTTATTTTAGTTTCTATGAATACCCAAGAAGCACTACAATTTTCTATTTTTCCATCTCTTTTATTATTACTTACATTGTTTCGTCTCGGACTAAACGTTTCAACAACGAGATCCATTCTTTCTAAAGCAGAAGCTGGGGGGGTCGTAGATACGTTTGGTACGTTTGTCATTGGAAATAACCCACTCGTTGGTTTTGTCGTCTTTATAATTTTAGTGATTATTCAATTTATCGTTATTACCAAGGGAGCGGAGCGTGTTTCAGAAGTTGCCGCCAGGTTCACCCTTGATGCTATGCCTGGGAAACAAATGAGTATAGATGCTGATTTAAACGCGGGCCTTATTTCAGAAACTCAAGCAAAAGAACGCCGACAAAAAGTTGAAAGTGAAGCAGATTTTTATGGAGCAATGGACGGAGCAAGTAAGTTTGTTAAAGGAGACGCCATTGCAGGCATTATTATTGTTCTTATTAATATTATATTTGGTTTAATTATCGGAATGGTACAAATGGGCTTCACATTTTCTGAAGCTATTGAGACATACATGCAATTAACTGTTGGGGATGGGTTAGTTAGTCAGATTCCAGCATTATTAATTGCGACAGCTACTGGTATTGTAGTCACACGGGTAACAACAACTGGAAACCTAGGAAGTGATATCACCGGACAACTACTGCAGTATCCAAAGCTATTGTTTATCGCTGCTGGTGCTATATTTCTACTTGGTCTCACACCAATCAATTTCTTTTTAACGACGACGATTGCAGCTGTCCTAGCGTTTAGTGGATATATGCTTTTACAAAACGAACAAGAAGATGAAGTAGATATGGATGCAATGGAAGAAGAAGCTCAAAGCAGTTCCCTAGAGTCATCTGAAAATGTCATTGATCTATTAAGTATGGATCCAATTGAATTTGAATTTGGCTATTCGTTAATTCCTTTAGTGGATGCGGATCAAGGAGGAGATTTACTAGATCGGGTGATTATGATTCGTCGCCAACTAGCTATTGAGCTTGGAATTGTTATTCCAGTTGTGCGTATTAGAGACAACATTCAACTTCATCCAAATGAATATCGCTTGAAAATTAAAGGAAATGAAGTGGCGTTTGGAGAGATTATTATTGATCATTATTTAGCAATGACACCTGATATGGAAGACGATCTCGAAGGAATTGACACGAAAGAACCAGCCTTTGGATTACCTGCAAAATGGATTCGTGAAGAGCAAAAAGATGATGCGGAATTATCTGGATATACCGTTGTCGATCCACCGTCTGTAGTATCAACACATTTAACTGAAGTCATTAAGCAGCATGCGTACATGTTACTTGGCAGACAAGAAACACAACAATTGATTGATCATTTAAAGGAAGATTATCCGATTTTAGTAGAAGAAGTTACACCTGATCCATTAAAAATAGGAGATATTCAAAAAGTGTTAGCAAACTTATTAAAGGAAAACGTCTCTATTCGAAATTTACCTGTTATTTTTGAGGCACTTGCTGATTATGGAGTGATGACAAATGATCCAGATTTACTTACTGAATATGTGCGACAATCACTATCTCCACAAATTACAAAACAGTACGCACCTGAAGAAGGAAGTTTAAAAGTTGTTACTGTATCAGGTGGGGTTGAGAAGAAAATAGCTGAGAATATTCAGCAGACTGAACATGGAGCATATTTATCCCTTGACCCAGAAAGTCAACAATCAATTATTCAAACCATGCACGAACAACTTGAAAAACTAACATTACAAGAAGAGACAGCAATCGTTTTATGTACTCCTGCAGTACGTATGCATGTTAAACAGTTAATTGATAGATATTTACCACATGTAGTTGTCTTATCCTACAACGAACTAGAACCAACAATTCAAGTTGAAAGTATTGGGGTGGTGAACGCGGCATGAAACTTAAAAAAATTATAGCACCAACGATGCCTGAAGCGATGCAACGCATTCGAAAAGAACTAGGACGCAATGCAGTGATCTTACAATCAAAGGAAATCAAAACAGGCGGGATTCTTGGTTTTTTTCAGAAAAAGCAAATGGAAGTAGTTGCTGCTTTGGATCCAGAACCTTTGCCAAAAGATATTAAGCGTGAGAATGGACACGTACTCGCTGATTCCTTTTCATTAGATGAAAAGAAACGTCCTTCCTACGAATCAGGAAAAAGTGAACAACCACACATACTAGCTGAACTTAAACAGATGAAAAAACTATTAGAACTTTCTCGTATATCAAAAACGGGTCCTCAATCATTATCAATTGATTATACGGTCCCTTATCAATATTTAATCGATCAAGAAGTTGATGCAGATTTGGCCGAAGATATTCTATTATCGATTCAACAAACATGTGATCAAGACCTTATTTCAGCTAGAGATATTAAATCATCTGTCCAAAAAGAAATCGCGAGAAGATTAAAAGACGTGAAGACATCGGGAATTACGTTTGATGAGCATATTGTCCATTTTATTGGTCCGACTGGAGTAGGAAAAACAACCACTCTAGCAAAAATTGCAGCTAAAGCGAAATTGGAAAACAATAAAAAAGTAGCTTTTATTACAACAGATACATATCGAATTGCTGCCATAGAGCAATTAAAAACATATGCACGTATATTGGAAGTTCCTATTAAGGTAGCTTATTCAAAAGTAGAGTATGATGAAGCAATTAAAAGTTTTTCTAATTATGATCAGATTTATGTGGATACAGCAGGTAGAAATTATCGAGAACATCAATTTGTAGAAGATGTAACACATTTAATCGAAGGTGAAGATCGTGATCAAGTGACAATGCTCGTATTATCTTCCTCCTCTAAGGCAAAAGATGTGTTAGCAATCTACGATCAATTTAAACATATTGGTAACCAATCCGTAATTTTTACAAAAGTTGACGAAACGAGACAATTTGGCAGTTTATTAAACATATCTCTTTTGAAAGATAACCATATTGCTTATATGACGAATGGACAAGATGTACCAGATGACGTGATCGAAGCTCACCCAGAATCTATAGCGTCATATGTAATGAGAGGATATGACGATGAGTGACCAAGCGAATAAGTTACGCAGGCAGATGAAACAATCTGAAGAAACACCTCGTGAGGCGAAAACCATTTCTTTTGTAAGTGGTAAAGGTGGTGTCGGTAAATCCAATATTGCAATTAATTTCTCGTTAGAACTATCTAAACTACATTACAAGGTACTCATGATTGACTTAGATGTTGGGATGGGAAACATCGATATTTTGTTAGGGGTACAGCCAAGGTACACAATTGTAGATATGCTAGAAGAAAATCGTAGTATGGAGTCAATTGTAGAAAAAGGACCTGGAAATCTTTCGTTTATTGCTGGCGGATCAAGTCTCTCGAATCTCTTTGCATTAAGTGATCATCATATGCATTATTTTTTGTCAGAATTTGGTATACTAGTACAAAAGTATGATTATATTATTTTTGATATGGGAGCCGGAATTACAAAAGATAGTCTGTTTTTTATCCTCTCATCAGATGAAGCAATCTTAGTTACAACTCCAGAACCAACGTCTATTACTGACGGCTATAGTCTAATTAAACATTTGCATAAAGACGCGCCAACGATGCCTGTCCATGTTGTGATGAATCGATCCTTATCACATAAAAATGGGACTAAAGCACTTCAGCAGTTTGAACGAGTTGTTCGTAGATTTTTACAACGATCAATCACTAAATTAGCGATCATACCTGATGATAAAGTTGTGAGAGAAGCTGTAATGAATCAACGGCCTTTTACATTGTATAGGAAGAATTCTAGCGTCTCAAAATCAGTGCAGTCAATGGTACAGCTGTATGTAACAGGACAAGAGGTTTCTTCAACAAAGCATCCATTATCCTTTATACATAAAATGAAACATTTCTGGAGAGAGAGGAGTTATTAATGGAAAAGGTTCAAGTACTCGTCATTGATGATTCGGCATTTATGAGGAAAGTCATTTCTCAATTACTTTCTGAAGACCCTAGGATTCAAGTGATTGCAACTGCACGAAATGGGGAAGATGGACTAAAGAAAATTGAACAATTTCAACCAGATGTCGTTACATTAGATGTGGAAATGCCCGTCATGGGTGGCATAACGACCCTTAAGTACATTATGAATAAAACACCTACCCCTGTTGTAATGGTATCTAGTATGACAGCTAAAGGTGCCGAGTTAACAGTGAAAGCAATACAATTAGGTGCAATTGATTTTATTCAAAAGCCTTCTGGGCCTATTTCTTTAGATATGGATCATATACAAGAAAATATGATTGAAACAGTGATTGCCGCATCAAAGGCCAATGTTAAAGAGAAGAAAGTAAAAAAAATAAAAGTGTTAAAAAATAAAACAGAACATCGATTTAATCAGTCCCTTTTTGCAATTGGAACTTCTACAGGTGGTCCAAGAGCACTCCAAGCAGTGCTGACCGCATTACCAGCAGATTTTCACGCACCAATTGTAATTGTGCAACATATGCCAGCTCAATTCACAAAATCGCTAGCAGATCGCTTGCATGCATTATCTTCTATTCAGGTGAAAGAAGCTGAACATGGAGAATTGCTTCAAAACGGTGTAGCTTACATTGCACCTGGTGGAGAACATATGCATATTAGACAAGTTGGTACAGCATTAGCCATTGAATTAAATAAAGAACCGCCAGTACTAGGACACCGCCCATCTGTGAATGTCATGTTAGAATCCATTGCTTCTTTAAAACGCTTAAACAAAATTATCATCATTTTAACGGGTATGGGCAGAGATGGAACAGCAGGAATTCAACAAATCAAACAAGAAGATCCGAGTGCATTCATCATTGCGGAATCCAAAGAAACAACTGTTGTAGACGGAATGCCACGATCAGCACTCCAAGCAAATGTCGTGAATGAAGTAGTTCCTCTGCAAAGTGTTTGGAAAGTTATGGTTGGTAGTTTAGATCGAATAGGGAGGTAGTTTAGATGGATACATCACAATATTTAGATGTTTTTATTGAAGAAAGTGCGGATCATTTAGAAGTATTATACAAACAATTGTTAGAACTTGAAAAACATCCTGAGGAAAAAGCAGTTATTGAAGAGATATTTAGAGCTGCTCATACATTAAAAGGAATGGCAGCAACGATGGGATACACTGACTTATCCGATGTTACCCACCATTTAGAAAATGTGTTCGATAATATTCGTTATAACAAAATATCAGTACATCCAAGCATGGTAGATGTTTTGTTTGAAACGGTAGACTATTTAAATGAAATTGTAGAAGATATTTCAAGTGGTGGAGAAGGCAAACGTAATGTGACTACTATTTTAGCGAAATTAGAAACTTTGAATCAAGAAGATGTCATGCCTGTAAAAGATCCTTCTGAAGAAGTGGCTAGTACTATTTTATCAACAAATGAACTGAGCCATATAGAAGAAATAGATGAATTTGAATTAACGATTTTAAAAGAATCTATGGAACGTGGATTCTCTAATTATGAGATTCATGTGGAATTAAGTGAGGATTGTCTATTAAAAGGTGCCCGAGTATTTATGGTCTTTGAAGTGTTAGAGCAACTTGGAGAAGTCATTAAATCTCAACCACCTGTTCATGAGTTAGAAGAAGAGCAGTTTGATCACACGTTTACAGTTTTATATGTATCTAAGCAATCAAAAGAAGAGATTGAGAAAAGAATTCATAAAGTTTCAGAAATTGTCCATGTTGAAGTTCATCCATTTTCTGTAATAGATTACACAGCTAAGAAACATGAAGCAGAAGACCAGGCGTTGAAGTTAGAAGAAAATAAACAAGAAGAGACTAAAAAATTAGACCCAACGCAAAGTAAAAAATCGATTTCTCGTAAAACAATACGTGTCAATATTGAAAGATTAGATATATTAATGAATTTATTCGAGGAGCTTGTCATTGATCGAGGTAGGTTAGAAACCATTTCATCAGAATTAGATCATGCAGATTTAAGAGAAACCGTTGAACGGATGACTCGAGTCTCCGGAGATTTACAAAATATTATATTAACTATGCGTATGGTACCTATTGATCAAGTGTTTAATCGATTTCCACGAATGATTCGACAACTTGCTCGTGATTTACATAAAAATGTAGAAGTTGAAATCATTGGAGCTGATACAGAACTTGATCGAACAGTTATAGATGAAATAGGGGATCCTCTCGTCCATTTAATCCGCAATGCTATGGACCATGGTATCGAAGTTCCTGAACAACGGATTAAAAACGGTAAAAGTGAACAAGGAACAATTACCCTAGAGGCATACCATAGTGGAAATTATGTCATCATTGAGATTAGTGATGATGGTGCGGGGATTCATAAAGAGAAAGTTCTGGCAAGTGCTATTGAAAAAGGTGTAGTGAAGCAAGAAGAAGCGCATTTATTAAATGATCAACAAGTATACGAACTTATTATGGCAAGTGGTTTTTCAACATCGGAAACAATTTCAGAAGTCTCAGGCCGAGGTGTTGGATTAGATGTTGTTAAAAATACAATCGAAACGTTAGGTGGAAGTATTTCAATTGATGCTTCTCCAGGTAAAGGTTCAACATTTTCGATTCAATTGCCCTTAACCTTGTCTATTATTTCTGTCCTACTTGTAGAATTACAGAAAGAAAAATATGCTATCCCATTATCTTCAATTATTGAAACAGCAGTCATTCATACGAAAGATATATATAGTGCACACCATCAAAAGGTGATTGACTTCAGAGGTCATGTCGTTCCATTAGTATTTTTACAATCTGTATTTGAAGTATCTAAAACAGAGGGTACTTCAGAAGAATACATTTCGGTAGTTATTGTGAAAAAAGGGGATAAATTAGCTGGTCTTGTAGTTGATTCCTTTATTGGTCAACAAGAAGTTGTATTAAAGTCATTAGGTGCATATTTAACGAATACGTACGCAATCTCTGGAGCAACCATCCTAGGAGATGGGGAAGTTGCTTTAATTATAGATGGAAATGCACTCATTAAATAAAGGGGGATTTTAACGATGTCAGTAGAAGTCGAAGCAAATAAAAAAGTAATTGTTTTTCAATTAAAAAATGAAGAATATGCGGTTCCCGTAGAACAAGTAAGCTTTATTGAACGGATGGAACCAATTACTCGTGTTCCTAGAGTTGCTTCTTTTGTTAAGGGAGTCATTAACTTAAGAGGAGTGGTTACACCAATTATTGATGTCCGTAATAGATTTGGAATGCCTGAAAGTGAACATACCGATGCTACGAGAATTATTATCATTCAGTTTGATGAAATGGAAGTAGGGCTCATTGTTGACGCTGCCAATGATGTAATCGATATTCCGATAAACATTATTGAATCAGCTCCAGAAATTGTTGGATCATCTAATGTAGATTATATCGAAGGAGTCGCAAAACTTGATGATCGTTTATTGTTATTATTAAATATCCAAAAAGTGTTAACACCTGAAGATATGAATGAAATAAAACAAGTTGAAAGTTGAGATAATATGAGTGGAAAACCTTTATCGTCTATCCAAAAAGATGCTTTAAAAGAAATAGGCAACATTGGTGCAGGCAATGCCACTACGTCATTGTCAGCTCTCGTTGATAAAAAGATTCAAATGGAAGTTCCTTCTGTCAAAGTCGTTTCCTTTGATGAAATGATGGATGTTATTGGTGGGTCAGACCAAACAGTAGTCGGCTTATATTTTAGAATTACCGGAGATACTCCTGGGGCAGTATATTTTATTCTGACGATTAAGGAAGCTCAAGCATTACTTGCGAAGATACTGCCTGACACCCACGTGGACTTACTTCATGAAGGAACACCAAATGAGTATGCATTGTCCGCATTAAAAGAAGTAGGCAACATTGTTACTGGGTCCTATTTATCTGCCTTATCGGATTTTATGTCATTAAACATGTCTTATTCAATCCCATATTTAAGTGTAGATATGGTAGGAGCTATCATTACTGTTGGATTACTAGAAATATGTGAAAAAACGGATAATGCAATTATTATTAATACAAATATAGGTGATGAAGAAGATCATCATATCCATGGACAGTTTATCCTTTTACCAGACCCAGAAGCTTTTTATACTATTTTTTCATCATTAGGAATACAGACCAATGAAGCATGAAAATGTAGTTCGCGTAGGAATATCTGATGTGAATATTGTCAAAGCTCCACAATGTATACGAACATCTGGACTAGGATCATGTGTAGGTGTCGTAATATATGATCAACAAAATAAAATAGCTGGATTAGCACATATAATGCTCCCCGATTCCACGCTATCTAAACAAAAAGAATTGAATCCATTTAAATTCGCAGATACAGCAATCCCTTATGTAGTGAACAAGTTATGTGAACATGGTGCTCGGAAGTTTGCATTAAAAGCAAAAGTAGCCGGTGGCGCTCAAATGTTTCAGTTTGAAACAAACTCATCAATGATGCGAATTGGCCCTAGAAATGTAGAAGCGGTACTAGATCAATTACATAAATATCGAATTCCGTTGATTGCCAAAAGCATAGGTGGTAGCAGTGGCCGGACGATTGAGTTTGATCCTAGTACAGGGAAATTATTTATACGGACGGTTACTAAAGGTGAATCTATCATTTAATTGTGATGAAGGAGGATAACAATATGGTCATCGAAAGCCCTTATCGTGAACAAATATTGTGGGAAGATTGGCTTCTAGATAAAAGTGAAGAATCTGAAAGCAAACTCATCGAACATTATATGTATCTCGTTACTTTTCATGTTGATCGAATAGCGGTTAATTTACCAGTGAATGTACATAAAGATGACTTAATTAGTTTTGCATACATTGGTTTACTTGATGCGATTCATAAATTTGAACCAGATCGGGACTTGAAATTTGACACGTACGCTTCTTTTAGAGTTCGGGGATCAATTATTGATGGTTTAAGGAAAGAAGACTGGTTACCAAGAGCCCAACGTGAGAAAACGAAAAAAGTCGAAAAAGCGACAAAGGCGTTAGAGCAACAATTGCAACGCACTCCTACTGTTGCAGAGATCGCCGAGGAGCTGCTGATCACGAAGGAAGAAGTTGAAACATTAGTAAAAGATATGATGTTTTCAAACGTTTTATCCATAGATCAACCGATGAAAACAGAGGATAATGATGCACAGGAGGGAATCGGTTATACGATTCCAGATGATCGATCCATACAACCGGATGAAATGATCGTTGATACGGAAATTAAAAAAGAACTTGTGGAAACGATTAAACAATTAAATGAAAATGAACAATTAGTCATTAGTCTATTCTATGATGAAGAATTGACAATGACAGAAATCGGAGAAGTGTTACAGTTAACGACTTCTCGAATTTCACAAATCCATAAATCGGCTATTTCAAAATTACGCATACATTTAGAAAAATTATAAACGAATGAGAACGTATGAAAGGAGGAAACGTGTGGATATAACAGACATTTTTGTTGTGAACATATCGGATAACCGAATGAAGGCAGAAATCGACTGTACTGAGACGTATAAACAATTTTCTGGTGGGATTTCTAAAGAGCAACTCAAACAATTGTTAACCTTAAAGCAAATTGTCCATGGAATAGATTTTAATATATTTACTTCAATTATTGAACAAGATCCTACACTTGAATTTCCAGTAACGATAGCGTCCGGTACGTTACCAGAAGATGGGTTAGATGGGTATGTAACTTATACGTATGATGAGAACGTTGAATTGAAAGAGAATTCCAAGTCCAAAGCATTTGATTTCAGAGATATTATGCGAATCCCATCGGTTAACGAAAATGATGAAATAGCTGTAGAAACATTACCGACAAAAGGTAAACCAGGAAAAAATGTTTCTGGTATAACAATAAAGCCACGTCCAGGGAAAAGAAAAAATGTACGAGCGGGGAAAAATGTACGTTACGATGAAAGTACTCATACGTACTACGCACGTGCGGAAGGTCAAGTAAGCGTACAAGGAAGAGTTATTGAAGTACATGATTTATTCGTTGTTACAGATACGTTATCCATGAAAACCGGAAATATCGACTTTGTAGGATCTGTAGAAATTCATGGGGACGTTCCAACAGGTTATACTGTAAAAGCAGGAGGAGACATACGTGTTTTTGGACTTGTTGAAGCAGCCACATTAATTGCCGGGGGTTCTGTGTATATTTCTGAAGGATTTGCAGGCCTACAGAAAGGTGAAATTAATGCCCAAGCAGACGTGCATGTTTCATATGTGAATCAAGGATGTATTCAAGCAAATGGATCTATATATGTCGAAAATTCTATTCTACATAGTGATTGTTCGGCAGAAAATGCGATTACTTGTAAACGTGGTGACATTATTGGTGGAATAATAAAAGCAGGTGTTCATATTCAAGCGAGAGATATTGGCAATAGAGTTCAAACAAAGACTAAAGTCATCATTCATCAAGATGAGCAGATTTATGAAAAAGAAGCAACCTTAAAAGAAAAGCTTAAAGAGGTTCGAACAACCATCCGACAGTTAACACTCATTGGTGAAAACCTAGAAAAAAGTACACATATAAATGATCCGAAAATGCGTGTAACATTGCTACGTCAGAAGAGTTCGTTGCAACAAGTGCTTGATCAAGAAGACAATCTTCAGGATGAGATCAGCTATCTTCAAATGAATTATTTTCATGACGGAGAGGCAAGCGTTAATGCTTTACAAACGTTACATGGGAATGTAACCATCGCCTTTGGAAAGTATGAACAGACAACCCAAAAAGAATATGATGATGTACAATGTCGTTTTCATGAGAATGAACTAACGATTTTACCATTATCGTAAATGTAGGAATTCCCCTTTTGCACGTACATGTATATGTTATACTACATATACAAAGATGAAATCGCGAAAACATTCCAAATAAGTTATGATAATCATAAAACTTATACAGAAGGGGAAGTGACATCAATGGGGTGGAAATCTGTTGACTTACAAGTGGCAATCCCACGTACGTTAGACGCCAGTAATTTGCAAAACCAGATGACAAAGCAACATCAACGCTTCCAAGAATCCTTAGCACAACACCAATTAAGAGAACAACTTCAAAAAAGAAAACAAGTCAATGAGTATGAAGACACAGAACGTTTACAACCTAAGAAAGATGAAAGTTCCAGTAAACAAAACCAGCAAGAGAGGCAGCATAAAAAAGAACAACAACAAAAAGAAAAACTAACGAACCACCCTTATTTAGGGAACCGATTCGATTTAATAAGATAGCGGGGATAGTAATGGTAACTTTTTTCATCGTTATAAGTTTTTGTATACATGCATTATCTTTAGCTGCGATATATGTACTTTACAAACAAGGACAACAACCAAATAATAAAGAAATCAATGAAATTGATCAGTTAATGCATTCGTATGTAACGAAAATCCAACAAGAAAATAATGATCTACAAAAAGCCCTTCAGGAAAAATCAAACCTCACACTAGAAAAACAGGATATGAATGAGTATATTTCATCTGATAAAAACGGAACCACTGAAAGAAAAGAGGAGACAAAGGAAGAGGCGGAAAAACAATGGGATCCAGCAACAATTATTGAGCCCACTGAAGATACGATTGAAACTTCGCTAGAATCACGTGTGCTTCAATTACACAGAGGTGGTATGTCTGTAAATGATATTGCTAAAAAATTACATTGTGGTAAAACAGAAGCTTCGCTTATTATACAATTTCAATCAAAAGATTAAACCTTGTTAACATACACGATCCTACTCGTACATCATCATAGCTTCACATTGCTTTCTATGTTCATAAAAGACATCATGCGGATTTTATGTTATATCCATCCAACATGTAATAGTTCCATAGGTCGATTCAAACAGACAAGTTGTATTCAAGTTGCTAGTTTTGGTACTTATGAAGTTCATTCATACAAAAAAAATAAAACTTTGCCAAGTACTATGAATTATGGTATAGTTATTAACGGTATAAATGCTATAAGCTTTTTTGAGAAAGACGTATAGATTTATAACACACACGTCTAGAGTTCTAAGGATACAAGGTGCCTTTTTTATAAAGGAATGTATCTTTGTAACGGCCTAGGCGGAGGAAAAAACCATATAGGAGGACATAACATGTCAGTAATTTCAATGAAGCAATTGTTAGAAGCAGGGGTTCATTTTGGACACCAAACACGTCGCTGGAACCCTAAGATGAAGAAGTATATTTTCACAGAGCGTAACGGAATTTACATCATCGACTTACAAAAGACGGTGAAAAAAGTAAATGAAGCGTACAATTACGTAAGAGACGTTGCGGCTGATGGTGGAACAGTACTATTTGTAGGTACGAAAAAACAAGCACAACATTCTGTTCAAGAAGAAGCTACTCGTGCTGGAATGTTTTTCGTGAACCAACGTTGGTTAGGTGGTACATTAACAAACTTCCAAACAATCCGTAAACGTATTAATCGTTTGAAAGAAATCGAGCGTATGGAAGAAGACGGTACTTTCGAAGTATTGCCTAAAAAAGAAGTCGTTAATTTATTAAAAGAAAAAGATCGTCTAGTTAAATTCTTAGGCGGAATTAAAGAAATGAATAAATTACCTGATATTATGTTTGTAATTGACCCTCGTAAAGAGAGAATTGCTATTGCAGAAGCTCGTAAATTAAACATTCCTATTGTTGGGATTGTTGATACGAACTGTGATCCTGATGAAATTGATTACGTAATTCCTGCAAATGATGACGCAATTCGTGCGGTTAAATTATTAACATCTAAAATGGCAGATGCTATCTTAGAAGGTAAGCAAGGCGAAGAAATGGAAGAGCCAGTTGGAGAAACAACTGAAGAAGCTGCTGTAGAAGAAAAAGAAACAGTAGAAGAATAAACGAACTTTAAAAAGGATGGGTGATAAGAGGATAAGCCTTTTATCACCTTTTTTAAAGAATGTGCAATCAACAAAACAACGATTTTTAGGAGGAATAGTAATGGCAGTTACAGCTAAATTGGTAAAAGAGCTACGTGATAAAACAGGTGCAGGAATGATGGATTGTAAAAAAGCACTTGAAGAAACAAATGGTGACATTGAAAAAGCAATTGACTACCTTCGTGAAACAGGTGTTGCTCAAGCAGCTAAAAAAGCAGACCGTATCGCAGCAGAAGGATCAACGTATATTGAAGTTTCTGGAAACACAGCTGCACTTCTTGAAGTAAACTGTGAAACAGACTTCGTAACAAAAAATGATACATTCCAAACATTATTATCTGATTTAGGAAAGCACATTGTTTCACAAAAACCTGCAAATGTTGAAGAAGCTTTGGCACAACCTTTACATGGAGAAGGAGAAACAGTAGAAGCTTATATTAATGGTGTTGTAGCAACAATTGGTGAAAAAATCTCTTTACGTCGCTTCACACTTGTTGAGAAATCAGATGCAGATGCATTTGGATCATACCTACACATGGGTGGAAGAATTGGTGTACTTGCATTACTAGAAAATAGTGAAGAAGAAACTGCAAAAGACGTAGCAATGCATGTTGCGGCAGTAAACCCACGTTATATTTCACGTGAAGATGTAAACGAAGAAGAAGTAAACCGTGAAAGAGAAGTATTAAAAACACAAGCACTAAACGAAGGTAAGCCTGAAAAAATTGTTGAGCGTATGGTAGAAGGTCGTCTAGGTAAGTTCTTTGAGGAAATTTGCTTACTTGAACAAAACTTCATTAAAGATCCAGATAAGAAAGTAAAAGCATTTGTTGAAGAAAACGGTGGATCTGTAAAACTTTTCATCCGTTATGAAGTTGGAGAAGGACTAGAAAAACGCGAAGAAAACTTTGCAGAAGAAGTTATGAGCCAAATTAAAAAGTAATTGAGTAGCAGAAAAGGGAGGGCACTTGTTGTGCCCTTTTTTGCAAAATACATCTGTTTATGAAATAGGATATAAAGGAAGAACTATTCAGCTAGTCAGAGTGAACAATGTACGAATCATTGTATAAAAAATCTCTCTTGACTACCTACATCATAAACATCCTATAAAATTTGCTTTATTAGAGCAAAATACACTATATGGAGGTTACTATGACAACGAATCATTACCGTCGTGTTGTATTAAAATTAAGCGGAGAAGCTTTAAGTGGAAAAGAAGGTTTTGGCATTGACCCAAAAGTTATGCAATCCATTGCTGCACAAGTAAGAGATGTAGCTGAATCTGGTGTCGAAGTCGCTGTTGTTGTTGGAGGCGGTAATATTTGGCGAGGTAAAGTCGGAAGTGAAATGGGAATGGACCGTACGACTGCCGATTATATGGGAATGTTAGCTACCGTGATGAATTCCCTTGCCCTACAAGATAGTTTAGAACAGTTAGGCATTCAAACTCGCGTTCAAACTTCGATTGAAATGCGTCAAGTAGCTGAACCATACATACGAAGAAAAGCTATTCGTCATCTTGAGAAGAAACGAGTCGTTATTTTTGCGGCTGGTATTGGAAACCCATATTTTTCAACAGATACAACTGCAGCATTACGTGCAGCAGAGGTTGAAGCAGATGTAATTTTAATGGCTAAAAACAATGTAGATGGTGTATATTCCGATGATCCACAAATCAATAAAGATGCGACCAAGTATGAGCATTTATCCTATAAAGATGTTTTAAATGAAGAATTAGGGGTCATGGACTTAACGGCATCCACTTTATGTATGGATAACGATATACCACTTATTGTATTTTCAATTACTGAAGAAGGAAATATTATGCGGGCAGTGAATGGTGAAACCATTGGTACAACGATAAGGGGGAAATAATCATGACTGAAATTATGAAGGAAACAAAGAGTAAGATGGAAGATGCTGTACAAGCATTTACTAAGAACTTAGCAACTGTTCGTGCTGGACGAGCAAACCCAAAAATTTTAGATAGTGTTACTGTTGAATATTACGGTGCTTACACACCACTTAATCAGCTTGCAAATGTAACAGCGCCTGAGCCACGTTTGCTTGTTATTACTCCTTATGATAAAACAGCAGTTGGAGAAATAGAAAAAGCTATTCTAAAAGCAGATTTAGGATTAACACCTTCAAATGACGGTGAATTAATTCGAATTAGTATACCTGCATTAACTGAAGAACGTAGAAAAGAACTTGTCAAAGTTGTGAATAAATATACGGAAGAAGCCCGTGTGCAAGTTCGTAATATTCGTCGTGATGCTAATGACCAGTATCGTAAAGCTGAAAAAGATGGAGACCTTACTGAAGATGAACTACGCAATGCAGAGGATAATGTTCAAAAACAAACGGATCATTTTGTAGGTGAATTAGAGCAATTATCTAAAAATAAAGAAGCAGAAATTATGGAAGTATAAGGATAAAATTAATGTAAAGATGCATAAATAGGAAGAATATTGTCCTATTTAGTCGAGTACAACACAAAATGGCTCTCTTATTGAAGAGAGCTTTTATTTTTTTGTTAAAATTTAATGGATATAGTGATATAATAAGAATTCAGCTACAACCAAATACACTATTTGAAGTAGCGAAATACACGATATCATTAAAATTACGTAATCAACTGACCTCCTTTCATATTGTGTAGGATGTATGTGTGAATGTATTTATATATACATATGCATCCATATAGTAGGAAAGTGATGGAACGATTTAATTGCTGAAAGCATATGTTACTGTTGAGTTATGAATCGTATTCGGAGGACAAATAATGTCAATAAGACTTCCTTTTTTTAGAAAGAAAAAAATACATAAAAAAACCAAAGATGAAACATTTACAAATATCCCACATCATGTTGCAATTATTATGGATGGTAATGGGCGTTGGGCAAAAAGTAAGGGACTTCCACGTATTGCTGGTCATAAAGAGGGAATGAATAATGTTACAAAAACGGTACGAGCTGCAAATAAATATGGTGTAAAAGTATTAACACTTTATGCTTTTTCCACAGAGAATTGGAAGAGGCCCAAGTCTGAAGTAGATTTTATTATGAAATTACCGAAACAATTTTTGCATGTGTACTTACCAGAAATGATTGAAAATAATGTTCAGATTCGAACGATTGGTGAATTTGAAGCTCTCCCTGCACATACAAAAGAAGCTGTTGGGTATGCAATGGATCAAACGAAAGATAATGATGGATTAATTTTGAATCTTGCATTAAACTATGGGAGTAGATATGAATTATTACGGGCTATGAAACAGGTGATGACTGAGGTAGAGGCGTCATCTTTAACACTCGAAGAATTAGATGAAGAAATGCTTTCGTCTTATTTATATACAAATGGCACGAGCGATCCAGATTTATTAATTCGCACAAGTGGTGAAAAGAGAGTAAGTAATTTCCTCTTATGGCAGATTGCTTATGCAGAGTTATGGTTTACTGATGTCCTATGGCCAGACTTTGATGAAGATACATTTGTTTCTGCATTAAGAGATTATGAACAGCGTAAGCGTCGTTATGGAGGAATTTAAGGTGTTGATGAATCGATGAAGACTCGTATTATTACAGCAGTTGTCGCATTGCTTTTATTTGTTCCAATTGTACTGTATGGGAACTGGCCTTTTACATTATTAGTTTTTGCAATGGCAACCGTTGGATTACATGAACTACTAAATATAAAGAAGGATGTTAAAAGCCTTCTTCCAACTTGTATATCATTTCTTGCATTGTGGGCTTTTTTGTGCAAAAACATAGAAGTGTTCGAGCAATGGATTCCATTATCATTTATGCAATTATTAATCATCTTTGTCATGCTTTTATGTGTCCTTACCGTCACAAGTAAAAATAGAATTTCTATTGAAAGTATTGGCTTTTATTTTATTGCTACGATGTATATTACTATTGGATTTTCATTTCTCGTACAGGCAAGAGAACATGGAATATCCTTCATATTGTTTATATTATTTATCATTTGGGCGACAGATTCGGGAGCATATTTTGTTGGAAGTTCTTTAGGGAAGCACAAACTATGGCCTTCTATTAGTCCAAATAAAACGATTGAAGGAGCCATCGGTGGGACGCTGATAGCCCTTCTTGTAGGAATAATATTTCACCTAGTGCATCCTTTTGAATATTCCTTATGGGTAATTGCGCTTATATCAATTGGCATTGCGGTTGTTGGACAACTTGGAGACCTTGTTGCCTCAGCCATGAAACGTCATTTTTCTGTCAAAGATTTTGGTTATGTATTACCTGGACACGGGGGAATCATGGATCGATTTGATAGTTTAATCTTTGTTTTACCATTTTTATATGTTGTACAATTTATTTAATCATATTCGTATAATCTCGGAATTATCGTATATGATGAATAGACAACTGAATGAAAAGCATACATACATGTTCGATTAAAAAATGATGTTATTTTGTATGTGTATTCCATGAAATTAGAATGAATAGCTGAGGATGGTGCTGTTTTGAATACAATTATTGCGTTTATATGCATGTTTGGTTTGCTTGTTTTTGTCCATGAGTGGGGACATCTGATATTTGCAAAGCGTGCAGGAATGCTCGCACGTGAATTTGCAATTGGATTTGGTCCAAAGATATTTTCATTCACAAAAAACGAAACGCTCTATACGATTCGCCTTATTCCTGCAGGGGGATATGTTCGTGTTGCAGGGGATGATCCTGAAATTATCGAGTTAAAACCTGGTCACCATATTGGCATTACGTATAACGACGCAGGTAAAGTAAATCAAATAATTGTAAATAATAAAGATAAACATCCAGACGCGCGTGTGATTGAGGTAGACCGAGTGGATCTAGATCATGAACTTGTAATCGAAGGATATGATGTAGGGGAACATGATGAGAAGCATGTGTTTGAAGTAGATGAAAAGGCATTTTTTATAGTAGATGAGACGGAGACACAGATTGCCCCATATAATCGTCAGTTTGCTTCAAAATCAGTTCGTCAACGTGCCATGCAATTATTTGCTGGTCCAATGATGAACTTTATATTAGCCATTGTACTTTTTATTATTATAGGTGTTGTCCAAGGAGTACCTGCTGAACGGGCACTTTTATCTGATGTTGTTGAGGGAAGTCCGGCTGAAGAAGCGGGCATTCAAAGTTCCGATGAAATCGTAGAAATAGAAGGAACTCCTATTTCTAAATGGGAAGCTTTTACTACAATTGTACGTAATAATCCTGATAAGCCATTAGACATGGTGATTGATCGGGATGGGGAAAAAATTAATGTAGTCGTTACCCCTAATGGTGTTCCAGATGTGCTTGATGAGTCGGTCACTGTTGGTCAAATTGGAGTTTATCAAGGATTTGAAAAAACAGTGTTAGGTACATTCACATATGCATTTACAGAAACATATGAAACAACAAAAATGATTATTACGAGTCTTGCGAAACTCATTACAGGACAGTATTCACTGGATATGTTATCAGGTCCAGTTGGTATTTATGACGCAACAGATAAAATTGTTCAAACTGGATTTATGAACTTTCTATTATGGACAGCAATGTTAAGTGTGAATTTAGGAATTATTAATTTAGTTCCATTGCCAGCACTTGATGGTGGTCGCTTAATGTTTGTATTAATTGAGGCTGTTCGCGGGAAACCAATGGATCCACAAAAAGAAGGAATTGTTCATTTTATTGGCTTTGCGCTACTATTTTTATTAATGATTACTGTTACATGGAACGATATTCAGCGTTTATTCATGTAATGTAATCAACGATTTAGATACGGTTGAGTGAATACCCTTGTCCTACGTAGACAAGGGTATTCTTACCAAGTGATGATGTTGGAGGGGGAGCTCATGAAACATACACAAAGGGAAAAGATGCAACTTCTTTTGAAGCAAATGCAACTTCCAAGAGAAATGATACAGACGTATTTTAATGATAGTTTATTAGTAAAATTAGAAGTGTTTAAACTAAAAAAGATATGGCATTTTCATGTACATGTTGAAAAAATGTTACCACATGACGTTTATACATATTTTATGGAACGATTAACAGAAACATTTTCTACTATTGCTACAGTCGATCTATATATATCAACTGAGAATGCTATGATTGAATCCGAGCAAATACAATATTACTGGCAAACGTTCATCCGTACAATGACAGACTTATCACCTGCGTATAAAGACTATGTAATGCAGCAAACTCCACAAATCAATCAACATCAATTGATAATCGCTGTTCGCAACAATGCTGAACGTCATGCACTTGAAAAAAAGCTTTCAGATCCATTTAAGCATTTTTGTAAAAAAGTAGGGAATCTACAAGCGACACTCCAATTTGAAGAACAAAATGAAGAAGCAGCCATTCAACAATTTAAAGAAGAGCAAGCGAAAGAAGATCAAGCAATTGCGCTTAGAACGGTACAGGAAAAACAAAAGAGAGATCAATCCCCTGAAATGGACCGTTCAAAACCTCTTCAATTAGGCTCTATTATTCAAGATGAACCAATGATGATGGAGGATGTAGAAGATGAAGAACGCCGAGCGACGGTACAAGGATATATTTTTTCAGTTGATATTCGCAAGCTCCGTTCCGGAAGAAGTTTATTATTAATAAAAGCAACAGATTACACGGATTCGTTAGAAATTAAGATGTTTTCTAGGGATGATGCCCATGCAGAACAATTTGAGCACGTTAAAGAAGGTATGTGGATTAAAGCCCGCGGTCGAATCCAAACAGATATGTACTCCAATCAACTAGGCATGATGGCCAATGACTTGCAAGAAGTATCTGTACAGATGAGGGTAGACGATGCACCTGAAGGAAAAAGAAGAGTTGAGCTACATGCCCATACAACAATGAGTCAATTAGACGCAGTTTCATCCCCTAAAGAATTGATTACTCAAGCGGCTGCTTGGGGACATGAAGCAATCGCGATTACAGATCATGGTGCTGTTCAAGGATTTCCTGAGGCACATGCTGCTAGTCAAGAACACGATATTAAAGTAATTTATGGGGTAGAAGCAAATTTAGTCGATGACGGTGTTCCAATTGCATATAACGAACAAGACATCGATTTATCTAAAGGTACGTATGTTGTTTTTGACGTGGAAACGACTGGTCTTTCAGCGGTATATGACACGATTATCGAAATTGCAGGGGTAAAGATGGTTGATGGTGAAATTGTAGATGAGTTTGAATCATTTGCTAATCCACATCGCCAACTGCCAGATATTATCACTGAAATCACTGGAATTACGGATGATATGTTAGTGGATGCTCCAGAAGTAGATAAAGTGTTACAAGATTTTTATACATGGATTAGTGATAGTATACTTGTTGCTCATAATGCTTCCTTTGATATGGGCTTTTTAAATAATGGCTTACACCGAATTGATATTGAACCACTTGAAAATGCAGTCATCGATACGTTAGAACTTGCTAGATTCCTACTTCCAGAATTAGGGAATCACCGCTTAAATACGTTATGTAAAAAGATGGATATTGAGCTTACGCAACATCACCGAGCAATTTATGATGCGAGAGCTACAGGGTATTTATTCTGGAAGTTTTTACGAATGCTATTAGAAGATAAGGTTACTAATCATAACGTTTTAAATGACCAATTAGATGCATCCCAAAGTTATCAACATGGAAGACCGCATCATGCGACCATTCTTGTAAAAAATGAAGAAGGCTTAAAAAACTTATATAAACTAATCTCACATTCGCATATTGATTACTTTTATCGAGTTCCTCGAATTCCTAGATCCCTTTTGGAACGATATCGTAAAGGATTACTCGTAGGTTCTGCCTGTGCTGATGGGGAAGTATTTGAAACAATGTTACAAAAATCACAAACAGAAGCTGAACAAGTTGCTCATTTTTATGACTATATTGAAGTGCAACCACCTGAAAACTATATTGGTTTAATAGAACGAGGAGTTGTACAAAATAAAGCACAACTGCTTGAAGTAATTACAAATGTTGTGGACTTAGGGAAGAGTTTACATAAAAAAGTAGTTGCCACTGGCAATGTGCATTATATTCATGATCATGAACAAATGTATCGTAAAATATTATTGGCTTCCCAAAAAGGAAATCCTTTAAGCCGTCAAACATTACCTGAAACACACTTTAGGACGACAAATGAAATGCTTTCATGCTTTAACTTTTTAGGAGAAGAGCTGGCTCGGGAAATAGTCGTAACAAACTCTATAGAAATATCACGTAACATCGATAAGATTGCTCCATTAAAAAGTGACCTATACACACCTAATATTGAAGGAGCAGAAGAAGAGGTACGATCACTTGTATACACAAATGCAAAAGCATTATACGGGGAAGAATTACCTGAAATTGTCGTAGAACGTATCGAAAAAGAATTAAAAAGTATTATCGGACACGGATTTGCGGTAATTTATTTAATTTCTCATAAACTCGTAAAGCAATCACTAATAGATGGGTATTTAGTAGGTTCTCGTGGTTCTGTAGGATCTTCACTTGTTGCAACAATGACTGAAATTACAGAAGTGAATCCACTACCTGCTCACTATATTTGTGAAAAGTGTCATATCAATGAATTTTTCACAGATGGAACATATGCAAGTGGGTTTGATTTACCTGATAAAAATTGCCCGTCTTGTAACGAACCATTTATGAAAGATGGACAGGATATTCCATTTGAGACGTTTTTAGGGTTTAAAGGGGATAAAGTTCCAGATATTGATTTAAACTTCTCTGGAGAATATCAACCGACGGCTCATAACCATACAAAAGAACTTTTCGGAGAAGAAAAGGTGTTTCGTGCAGGAACGATTGGAACGATAGCTGAACGTACGGCGTATGGGTATGTGAAGGGCTATGCATCGGATAAACAGTTGCATATGCGAAATGCTGAAATTGATCGGCTCGTTCATGGGTGCACAGGAGTAAAACGTACTACTGGACAACACCCAGGTGGAATTATTGTTGTTCCAGACGATCATGATATTTATGATTTCACACCGATTCAATTCCCAGCTGATGATCGCAAAAGTGAGTGGAAAACAACCCACTTTGACTTCCATTCCATAGAAAATAACTTATTGAAACTGGATATCCTTGGACATGATGATCCTACTGTCATTCGTATGCTGCAAGATTTAAGTGGAATTGATCCTCTCAGCATTCCGATTGATGATGAAGAAGTGATGAAAATATTTTCTACAACGACATCTCTTGGAATTGAACCAGATCAAATTGATTGCCAAGTAGGGACATTGGGAGTACCAGAGTTTGGAACCCAATTTGTGCGTCAAATGTTGGAAGAAACGAAACCAAAGACTTTTGCAGAGCTTGTAATTATTTCAGGCCTATCTCATGGAACAGATGTATGGCTAGGAAACGCTCAAGAACTAATTAATGATGGAATTTGTGGACTACCAGAAGTAATTGGTTGTCGTGACGATATTATGGTGTATTTAATGCATCAAGGATTAGATGCGTCTCTTGCCTTTACCATTATGGAATCTGTTCGTAAAGGCCGCGGGTTAAAAGGTGAGTGGATTGAAGAAATGCGCAAAAACAATGTACCTAATTGGTATATTGAATCTTGTGAGAAGATTAAATATATGTTCCCGAAAGCACATGCTGCAGCATATGTACTAATGGCAGTTCGAATTGCTTATTTTAAAGTGCATCATCCGATTTATTTTTATGCGGCATATTTTTCAATACGTGCGCGAGATTTTGAATTAGACACAATGGTCCGCGGCACAGATGCATTACGCGCTCGGATGAAGGAAATTACGGATAAAGGAAATGATGCACCACCTAAAGAAAAGAATTTGCTGACAGTTCTTCATGTAGCCTTAGAGATGTATGAACGAGGATACTCTTTTCAGCGAGTGGACTTGTATGAATCAAGTGCGACTGAATTTATCGTGGATGGGAACACATTGATTCCTCCATTTAATGCAGTTGAGGGGCTTGGAACAAATGCTGCACTGAACATTGTTAACGTAAGGGAAGATGGAGATTTTCTCTCCAAAGAAGATTTAAGAGAGCGAAGCAAGATCTCTAAAACAGTGCTTGAATATTTAGATCAACACGGTTGTTTAGAAGGAATGGCGGAACAAAACCAACTATCATTATTTGATTAGTGCTATTTTTTTTAAATCAATGATTGTGTTATATAGCCGGTCAAATAGCTTCATTCGATTAAATGTTGCTAGTATCGATAAAACATGTTATAATCATTAGTAACATGTACAGATATGTGACGTTGATGTGAGAGTGGGAATCTTCCCACTCTCTCTTTGTACAAAAGGACTTGAGCATTCCCTTGCCGTTTTATATGGCAGGGGTTTTATATTGATTGCATAAATGAAATATGTCGTTCATGTTCATACTACTCTATAGTAACGTCGTTCATCAAAGGAGGAATACGTATGAGTACATCTGTAAAAAAACGTACGGAAGAATTATTGCAACCGATTTTGGAAAATAGAGGTTTATCTCTTTACGAAATCGAATATGTAAAAGAAGGACCTGATTGGTTTTTACGAATCTTTATTGATAAACCTGGTGGGATTGATATTGAAGAATGTGGAGATGTATCCCTTGAATTAAGTGATGCACTTGATGAAGAAGACTTTATTCAGGGAGCATATATTTTAGAAGTATCATCACCTGGTGTTGAGCGACCATTACGGTCTCTAGAAGAAGTAAAAGAACATATTGATCATCATATGCACGTATCATTATACGTACACATTGATGGTGAAAAAGAATATGAAGGTAAGTTACTAAATGTGGAAGATGATGTATTAACGATTGAGTATCAAGTCTTATCACGCAAAAAAGAAATTGAAATACCATATGATAAAATTGCAAAAGCTCGACTTGCAGTTGCATTTTAAAGGGGGAAAATTGAAGTGAGTAGTCAATTGTTTGAAGCGATTGATTTTTTAGAGAAAGAAAAAGGAATTGATAAAGACATTTTATTAGAGGCATTAGAAGCGGCGTTAATTTCTGCATATAAAAAGAATTTTAAGTCTGCATCAAATGTACGTGTCTTATTAGATGAAGAAAAAGGAAAGATGAGTGTACTATCTCAAAAAACAGTCGTAGAAGAAGTAGAAAATGAACAAGAAGAAATTTCATTAGAAGATGCACATCAAATTGATCCAAACTATGTAGTAGACGATGTCATCGAAGTTGAAATTACACCAAAAGATTTTGGTCGAATTGCAGCACAAGCAGCTAAGCAAGTTGTAACACAACGTGTACGAGAAGCTGAACGTGGAGTAATTTTTAGTGCATATTCTGATCGTGAAGACGATGTAATGACAGGAATTATTCAACGCAAAGATCACCGATTTGTATATGTCAATTTAGGGAAAATAGAAGCAAAGCTTGCTGAAGCTGAACAAATGCCCACAGAAGAATATGTCGTACATGACCGAATGAAAGTATACGTTACTAAAGTCGAAAATACGAGTAAAGGACCACAAATTTTTGTGTCCAGAGCACATCCAGGTTTGTTAAAACGTCTTTTTGAAATGGAAGTTCCTGAAATTTATGATGGAATCGTTGAAATTAAATCGATTGCACGCGAAGCAGGGGATCGTTCGAAAATTTCGGTGTATGCTGCAGATCCTGAGATTGATCCAGTAGGTTCATGTGTTGGACAACGCGGGCAAAGAGTGCAAGCAATTGTTGATGAGTTAAAAGGGGAAAAAATCGACATTGTTGAATGGTCTGATGACCCTAAAGTGTATGTATCAAATGCATTAAGTCCGTCTAAAGTAGTTGATGTTATCGTAAATGAAGAAGAAAAATCCACTACTGTAATTGTTCCAGATTTTCAATTGTCTTTAGCAATTGGTAAACGTGGACAAAACGCACGTCTAGCTGCTAAATTAACTGGTTGGAAAATTGATATTAAAAGTGAAACAGGTGCCCGTGAAGAAGGAATTTATCCTTTTGAACAGGAAACAGAGGGAGAACCTGTTGAAGAAGAACCATTATTTTTATTTGAAGATGATGATGATGTAGAATAAGGAGTGAGTATAGTATGGCAAAAAAACGAAAAACACCTCTCAGAAAATGTGTGGTAACACAGGAAATGCATCCGAAAGATTCACTGATTCGCATTGTCCGCACCAAAGACGGTGAAGTGTTCGTTGACCCAACGGGGAAGAAAAATGGGCGAGGTGCTTACATTTCAAAATCTGTTGAGGTTATTGAAAAAGCACGAAATTCCCACATACTAGCTACTCATTTACATGTACACATTGACCCGAGTTTGTATGACGATATGTTAGAACTAGTGAAAGGCAACCAATCATGAGTTCATCATACTTACAATTTTTGGGACTTGCGAAACGAGCAAGAAAGATTGTTCTTGGAGAACAACAAATTATAAAAGAAATTCAGCACAAGAAAGCTTATTTGATTTTATTGGCATCTGATACTGGTGAGCAAACGCGAAAGAAAATCACAAATAAATGCCAGTTTTATGATATACCTTATGTATTTGTAGATGATCGTCAAACCTTGTCTCAAGCAATCGGAGCGACTGATCGAGTTGCTGTTGCAATTATGGATAAAGGTTTTGCACGTAAATTAACAATGCTACTTAAGGTGTAATTACATTCGGGGGTGAACGTATGAGTAAAGTGCGTATATATGAATATGCAAAACAAGCAAACGTTACGAGTAGAGAAGTCATTGATTACTTAAAAAAAGTACAAGTTGAAGTGTCAAATCATATGTCAATGATTTCAGAAAAAGAAGTTGAGAAGTTGAATAAACATTTTAATAAACAACTTGATTCTAAAAAGGAAAAAACACCTAAGAAGAATCAACCAAATAAAAAGAAACAACCGAAACAAGAAAGAAAAAAAGGTAAACAAACGAAACAGAAGCAACAAAACCCACAACATTCAAAGCAAAACAAAAGCAATCAAACGCCTGAAAAAATCACCTATCATGGTCATTTAACAGTAGAAGAATTAGCTGAGAAATTACACATTGAAACAACAGAGATTATTAAAAAGCTCATGTTCTTAGGTGTGATGGCAACGAAAAACCAAGATTTAGATGATGATGCGATTGAATTAATTTGTGGCGAATATAATGTTGAAGTAGAGAAGGAAATTATTTTAGAAGAAACAGACTTAGATAAATATATTAAAGAAGATCAACCAGAAGAGTTAGTAGAGCGTCCAGCTGTTGTCACAATTATGGGACACGTTGACCACGGAAAAACAACATTACTTGATTCCATTCGTCATACAAAAATTACTGAAGGCGAAGCTGGTGGGATTACACAGCACATAGGAGCCTATCAAGTTGAAAATGAAGGGAAGAAAATTACCTTTTTAGACACTCCAGGTCACGAAGCATTTACAAGCATGCGTTCTAGAGGTGCTCAAGTTACCGACATTGCCATCTTAGTAGTTGCAGCAGATGATGGTGTTATGCCACAAACAATTGAAGCTATTAACCACGCAAAAGCAGCAGAAGTACCGATTATTGTGGCTGTCAATAAAATGGATAAAGAAACTGCAAATCCAGACCGTGTGATGCAGGAATTAACAGAACATCAACTAATTCCTGAAGATTGGGGCGGGGATACAATTTTCGTGAATCTATCTGCTATTAAGCGGGAAGGTATCAATGATTTACTTGAAATGGTCGTCCTCGTGTCAGAAGTTGAAGAACTTAAAGCAAATCCACATACAAATGCATTTGGTACGGTAATTGATGCTCAGTTAGACCGAGGTAGAGGTGCTGTAGCAAGTTTACTCGTACAAAATGGTACATTGCATGTTGGAGATACATTAGTTGTAGGGAACACATATGGACGTGTTCGTGCAATGGTGAATGACCAAGGTGTTCGGGTAAAAGATGCAGGTCCTTCTACACCTGTAGAAATTACGGGTCTGAATAATGTACCGGAAGCCGGAGATCAATTTTTAGTCTTTACTGATGAGAAAAAAGCACGTCAAATTGGAATGGCTCGTCATCAGGAACATGTTCAAGCGAGTAGAACAGAACATGCACGTGTTTCTCTAGATGATTTATTCGATCAAATTAAACAAGGTGATGTTAAGGAAATTAACGTCATTATTAAAGCTGATGTACAAGGTTCAGCAGGAGCGCTAGCATCATCCCTTCAAAAAATTGAAGTTGAAAATGTAAATGTTAAAATCATTCATACAGGTGTTGGTGCAATTACAGAGTCAGACGTGATTTTAGCATCTGCTTCTAACGCAATCATCATTGGTTTCAACGTACGACCAGATGTCAATGCACAAAAAGCAGCTGAATCTGAAAAAGTAGATGTTCGTTTACATCGTGTTATCTATCAAGCAATTGAAGAGATGGAAGCAGCCATGAAAGGTATGCTAGATCCTGAATACGAAGAAAAAGTAATCGGTCAAGCAGAAGTTCGTGAAACATTTAAAGTATCACGCATAGGAACTATTGCTGGAAGCTATGTAACTGACGGTAAATTAAGACGTGATGCGAGCTTGCGTCTCATTCGAAATGGCGTCGTTCTTTTTGAAGGAGAGTTTGATGCATTAAAACGATTCAAAGACGATGTTCGTGAAGTCGCCCAAAACTATGAATGTGGAATTACAATTAAAGATTATAATGATATAAAAGTAGGAGATATTATAGAAGCGTTTGTTATGGAAGAAATTGAGCGCAAATGATTTTATATGCGGAAGTCGAATGCTTGATCTATGACGTCCACTCCTTAAAAGAAAAAAGGTCAGTTGTAAAACGATTGATTCATAAAATTAAAAATGAACCAAATGTTGCAGTATGTGAATTAAAATACCATGACATGTGGAACCAGGTTGGTCTAGGAATCGTTACTATTTCAAATGAGCGTGTTCATGCAGAAAAAATCATGCAAGATATATTACAAACCATTGATGCATTTGGGGAAGTTGAACGAACGATCACCAACATGGAATGGGTATAACATGCAACAATTACTGTTTGATGAGGTGAGATAATTGAGTAATGTTCGTGCAAATCGTGTAGCAGAACAAATTAAAAAAGAACTAGGCGATATTGTTACACGAAAACTAAAAGATCCTCGCATTGGATTTTTAACAATCACAGATGTGGAAGTAACAGGGGACCTACAACAAGCAACCGTATATGTGTCTGTTCTAGGAGATGAAGTAAAAAAAGAGGAGACATTAGTTGGCTTATCTAAAGCAAAAGGATTTATTAGATCAGAAATAGGAAACCGGATTCGTTTACGTAAAACTCCGGAGCTATCCTTCGAGTTTGATGAAGCTCATGCATATGGTACACGGATTGACTCTATTTTAAAAGAACTTGATGAAGAAGATTAATACGACATCTGATCTGAATTTAATTTCATTCAGGTCAGATGTTTTTATGTGGAAGGGGATTGTTCGATGAACGGTATTTTACCTTTATGGAAACCAAAAGGAATGACGTCACATGATTGCGTGATGAAAATCCGCACGATTTTTGGCACAAAAAAAGTAGGGCATACAGGAACACTTGATCCTGAAGTTGAAGGTGTTCTAGGCATATGTATTGGAGAAGGTACTAAATTAGTTCCTTATTTGACGAAAGGGTCCAAAACATACATAGCCGAAGTTACCTTAGGATCTGCAACAGAAACAGAAGATGCATATGGTAAAATTGTTCATCAACAACCTGTTACACGTTCTATTAGTAAACAGGAAATACAAGAGGCACTTCAACAATTTGTAGGAGAAATCAAACAAATCCCGCCAATGTATTCGGCTATACGAGTGAATGGAAAACGGTTATATGAATACGCTCGCGCCAATGAATACGTTAAGCGACCAGAAAGGATTGTACATATTACATCTATCATTATGCAAGGTGAATATGATGAGGCGAATACATGTTTTTCAATGGAAGTCACGTGTTCACAAGGAACATATATTCGGACACTCTGTGTAGATATTGGTAAAATGTTAGGGTATCCAGCTCACATGTCTTCCTTAGTACGAACAGAAGCAAGTTCTTTTACAAAAGAAGAAGCAATTTCTTTTTCTGAACTTACCTCTGTGAAAGAAAATGGAGAATTGGATACATGTTTATATCCGCTACTGCGTGGAATTGAAGCAATGGAACAAGTAGAAGTAGATGCATCTACACAGAAAAAAGTATATCATGGAAATAAGTTACCAATTCCTCCTGCTGTGCGAACATTCCCTTTTGCATATGTACGAGAAGGGCAGTTATTAGCAATTTATGAAAAACACCCGACTGAACACGGCATTGGTAAACCTGTACGCGTATTTAATTTCTAAATTTCAAGATGAAGGTGAGCACAATGAAAACAATTCGGCTAACATATCCCCATGACTTTCATGCAGAAGAATTACCTGCTACAGCTTGTGCCTTTGGTTTTTTTGATGGCGTTCATAGAGGTCATCAAAAACTGATTCAAGCTGCAATCGATCAGGCAAACGATTGTGGAATGAAAAGTGCTATTATGACTTTTCATCCTCATCCTAAAGATGTGCTGAAACAACCATCCACCCCTATGAAATATATAACACCGCTTCAACAAAAAGAAGCCATCATGGAAGAGCTTGGTATTGATTATTTATATGTTGTAACCTTTAATCATGCTTTATCTGCACTAACACCGAAGGAATTTATTAATCATTTTGTTGAAAATCTACATATTAAACATGTGATTGGTGGCTTTGATTATTCTTTTGGCCATAAAGGTCTTGGGACAATGGAAACAATGAAAGAAGAAGCAAAAGGTCGTTATGAAACGACAATCATTCCAAAGTTTGTTAAGGGAAATGAAAAAATTAGTTCAACAGCCGTTCGAACATATTTAGAGAATGGTAACGTAGAGGAAGTGTCTCATCTGCTTGGACGTCCATTTACAATTATTGGAACAGTTGTTACTGGTGAAAAACGTGGAAGAACGATTGGTTTTCCTACAGCAAATATACAATGTAAGGAAAATGCATTATTACCAACCATAGGCGTATATGCGGTTACGTTGACAGTAAACGGAGACACATATGAAGGTATGGCGAATATTGGGTATAAACCTACCTTTCACGACAAACGAGAAGAAACTACTCTAGAAGTGAACATTTTTGATTTCAGCAAAGATATCTATGGTGAAGAAGTACAGGTAGCTTTTTATACTTTCATTCGTGAAGAGAAAGCATTTAATGGGATCGAAGAACTTACAGATCAATTAACCAATGATAAAAATACAATTCAATGTTTTTTTCAGAAAGAAAAGTAAGATACCCCTTGCTTTTTCAGGCAAAAAGTCGTATGCTTAAACACGTAAAACCTTCGCTTGGAAATTTGTTACTCCGACATTTTCTCGGCGAACGGGGCTATGGATAAAATAACTAGGAGGTGAACCAGATGGCTATTACGAACGAACGAAAAGCAGAAATCATTAATGAATTTAAAACACATGAAAATGATACTGGTTCTACTGAAGTACAAATTGCAGTACTTACAGAAGAAATCACTGTTTTAAATGATCACTTACGTACACACAAAAGAGATCACCACTCACGTCGTGGCTTACTTAAAAAAGTAGGTAGACGTCGTAACTTGTTAAACTATTTACGTAATAATAACATTGCAAGTTACCGTGAATTGATCCAAAAGTTAGGATTACGTCGATAAGATTTCAGGAAAAGCAGGAGATTCTCCTGCTTTTTTCATACATAAAATGTACTTTTCTACATATTCACTATAAAATGAATAGAACATGCACTTTGAAAGGAGCATACATTGATGGAAAGTAAAAAACATGTTTTCTCCACAGAAATCGCAGGGAAGCCATTTGTTGTTGAAATTGGCGAATTAGCAAAGCAGGCGGATGGAGCTTGCATGATTCATTATGGAGACACATCTGTTTTATCTGTTGCAACCGCTTCAGACAAGCCAAAAGATTTACCATTCTTCCCACTAACGGTGAATTATGAAGAACGGTTATATGCTGTAGGTAAAATTCCAGGAGGGTTTATTAAACGAGAAGGAAGACCAAGTGAAAAAGCTATTTTAGCTTCTCGTCTGATAGATCGTCCAATCCGTCCTTTATTCCCAGAAGGATTTAGAAATGAAGTTCAAGTAATTAGTACAGTGATGAGTGTGGATCAAGATTGTTCCTCCGAAATTGCCGCTATGATTGGATCATCTATCGCTTTAACCATTTCAAATATCCCATTTGAAGAGCCTATTGCTGGAATTAATGTTGGTCGGGTAGATGGAGAGTTTGTTCTTAATCCAACAATTGAAGAAGAAGAAAAAAGCGACCTAAAATTAACAGTTGCTGGAACAAAAGATGCTGTAAATATGGTTGAAGCAGAAGCTGACGAAGTCGAAGAAGCAGTTGTTCTTGAAGCAATTATGTTCGCTCATGAAGAAATTAAGCGACTTGTAACGTTCCAAGAGGAAATCATTCAAGCAGTAGGCGATATAAAGCGTGAAATTACTGTTTTTGAGATTGAACAAGAACGACTAGAAAAGATTGAAGCTCAATATAAAGATGAATTGACTCAAGCGATTCAAGTAGAGGAAAAACACGCTCGTGAAGAGGCAATGGAAGCTGTAAAAGATTCAATCATCGAACCTTATGAAAATCTTGAAGATGAAGAACAATTGAAACAAGTAAAAGCCATTGTGGATCATATGGTAAAAGAAGAAGTACGACGACTTATTACTGAAGAAAAAGTACGTACAGACGGCAGAACTATTGACGAAATTCGTCCACTTGCCTCTCGAGTGAAAGTACTCCCACGTACACATGGTTCAGGACTCTTTACAAGAGGACAAACACAAGCATTAAGCATTTGTACATTAGGTGCATTAGGGGATGTTCAAATATTAGACGGTCTAGATTTAGCTGAATCTAAGCGGTTCATGCATCATTATAATTTCCCACAGTATAGTGTAGGAGAAACAGGACCTATTCGTGGACCAGGCCGAAGAGAAATTGGACATGGTGCCCTTGGCGAAAAAGCATTAGAAAGAGTCATTCCTAATGAAGAAGAATTCCCATATACGATTCGACTTGTATCTGAAGTATTAGAATCAAATGGTTCATCTTCACAAGCAAGTATTTGTGCAAGTACATTAGCTCTTATGGATGCCGGAGTTCCAATTAAGGCACCAGTTGCAGGAATTGCTATGGGACTTGTAAAAACTGGTGAAGATTACTCCATTTTATCGGATATTCAAGGAATGGAAGATGCTTTAGGGGATATGGACTTTAAAGTGGCTGGAACTGAAAAAGGGATTACAGCATTACAAATGGATATAAAAATCGATGGATTGTCGAAAAATATTCTTGAGGAATCGCTAACTCAAGCACGTGTAGGAAGATTGCATATTCTTAACTCAATGATGGAAACCATCAAAGAACCAAAAGAAGAGCTATCAGAATACGCGCCAAAAATTATTACGATGAAAATTAATCCAGATAAAATCCGTGATGTCATTGGACCAAGTGGTAAACAAATCAATAAGATTATTGATGAAACTGGTGTTAAAATCGACATTGAACAGGATGGAACTGTATTTATTGGTTCAACGGAAGCAGATAAAAACGAAGAAGCGAAAAAAATTATCGAAGACCTTGTTCGTGAAGTGGAAGTTGGAGAGCTTTATTTAGGTACTGTACGTAGAATTGAAAAGTTCGGAGCTTTTGTTGAGTTATTCAAAGGAAAAGACGGGCTCGTGCATATTTCTCAACTAGATGAAAAGCGCGTCAATAAGGTAGAAGATGTCGTGAGTATCGGTGACAAGATTATGGTTAAAGTAAAAGAAATCGATCATCAAGGCCGTGTAAACTTATCACGAAAAGAAGTACTTCTTGATGAGAAAAAACGCAAAGAAGAACAATCTAAATAAAGAGCATAAAATAAGAAGCTGGAGAGCCAGTTTCTTTTTTTATGCCTATATTTAGCATGGATTACGTGGAAATATTTGAAGGATTAGATCAACTAAACGTGAGTGCAGTCGCGATCGATGAATGAATTTCATAATACGTGTTCTATGTTATTTTTTGGGGTATATGAAATTTACTCAGATGAACAAACAATCATAACTTGTCCTCCTCTTTCATAAACTTTCATAAAAAGAGGTGAATGAGAAGATGCAGTTTTATAAAAAGTATGTTCATGTTCTATTGTTTGTAATCCTTGTTTTAATTGTTTTTACACAATCTTTATACACAGAACAATCCAGTATCCTTTCACCAGTATTTTTTCACACATTACCTGTTGATCATCCGAAAGAAAAAGATCAACGTGTACGAGAAGTACAAGAGAAGTCTTCAACATTATTTGAAGATGCAGAAGATGCATATATTGATAAAGTATGGAAAAAAACACCTGGAAGAGACGGACGGAAAGTAAATATTGAAAAAACGATTGAAAATATGAAAAATGAAGATCGTGTAGATGATTCTTTATTTATTTATGAGTCCATTAAACCAAATGTCCAATTATCCGACCTCCCCCCGTCACCAATTTATCGGGGGCACCCGAAAAAAGATATGGTTGCACTTTTAATTAATGTATCTTGGGGAGCTGAGCACATTCCACCTATGTTAGAAGCGTTGAAAAAGCATCAGGTAAAAGCAACATTTTTCATCGAAGGAAAATGGGCAAAAGAACAAACTACCTACGTTCAAATGATCCAAGATGAAGGACATTTAATTGGCAATCATGCATATAACCATCCAGATATGAAGCGACTATCTAAAGATGAGATTGTCCAACAAATGAATCAAACAAATGAAATTTTAGAAGCTATTACGAATACAAAACCACAGTGGTTTGCTCCACCTAGTGGTAGTTTTAATATGGATGTAGTTGAGGAGGCTTCCAAATTAAATATGGAAACAATTTTATGGACCGTAGATACAATTGATTGGCGTAAACCTTCTGTTCCTGTCATGCATGCTCGTGTGATGGACAACATTCACAATGGAGCGACAATCTTAATGCACCCGACAGAAGTGGTGGCAAAAGGGTTAGAGGAATTAATTGAAGAAATTTTACATGAAGGGTATCGCATCGGCACAATCGAACAACTGTTACGATCAGAAAGATAAAAAAGCATACCATGATATAAGTGCTCATATAGTTAAAGTACCCTCCGATCAATAGATGAGTGACATGTTACCTCTTCGTTAGGGAAAGGTTGTGATGTGGTGCGATACAAAGAAATTAGTGGGAAAGAAATTGTAGATATTACAGAAGGTATTCGACTAGGGGTACTTGGTCAAACAGATATAGAAATCCACGTGAATACTGGTAAAATTGATGCATTTATCATTCCAAATTACAAATGGCTTGGGTTGAAAAAAGAAGGTATCGTCACAAAAATTCCGTGGAATTCCATTAAAAAGATTGGTGAAGATATGATTATGATTGAAGATTCACACATGAATTAAAGGCTCTCGTGTAGAGTCTTTTTTTGTGTGATGTTGAACATTTCTTTTACCTGCACATAAACTAATAGTGGTTTATATTTCAGCAGTTTATGGAGGAAAGAATCAATGAATAAAAATGTTGCTGTTATTGGAGGAGACGCAAGATATTTAGAATTGATTACCCAATTGCAACGAGTAACCACCTCAATTATAGCCGTTGGATTTGATACTCTCGCAAAAGGTTTCGTGCATGCAACTCATATTAAGTTCCCCGCTCTTCCAGTCGAAACAATGGACGTAGTCATATTACCGATTACTGGAGTAGATTCTAAGGGATATGTGGAGACGGTATTTTCCGATCAGTCCATTCAACTCACAAAGGATTGGTTTCAAAGGTTGCCCTCACACGCACTTGTGATTACAGGTATGGCTAATGCACATTTACAACAAATGGCAAAAGATACAAATACTTCACTCGTTCCCTTACTAGATCGAGATGATGTAGCTATTTATAACTCTATTCCAACAGCCGAAGGAGCTTTACTAATGGCAATGGAACATACAGATTATACCATTCACTCTTCCCGCATTATTGTCGTTGGTTTTGGTAGGGTGGGAGATACAGTTGCTAATAAATTTTCCGCACTTGGTGCACATGTTTCTGTATGTGCCAAAGACGTAAGTGACCTTGCACGTATTACAGAGCGTGGGTATGTATCCATTCCACTTGAACAATTACCCCAACATACACCTACCTGTGACATTCTCATTAATACGGTTCCTGCAAAAGTTATTCAAAAAGATTCTATGCGATTTCTACCAGCTCATAGTATGATCATCGATTTAGCTTCACATCCAGGTGGAACGGATTTTATATATGCAAAACAACGAGGCATTAAAGCTTATTTAGCAAAAAGTCTGCCAGGCATTGTAGCACCAAAAACAGCTGGGAAAATATTAGCAGACGTGATCCTTCATATGCTGAAAGACTAATGAAGGAGGAGTCTACACATGGATTTGAACAATAAACGAATCGGGATAGGAATTACAGGTTCACATACAACGTTTCATCTTATTCTTCCAGAAATAGAACGATTAATAAAAGCAGGTGCAGATGTTTATGTATTTGTCTCACACACCATAGCAACAGTGGATAGTCCCATTGAAACAGCGAAACAACGAATGGAAAAATTACGAAGGATAACGAATAATGACATCATTACTACAATCATTGAAGCAGAACCTTTTGGTCCAAAACATCCACTAGATGCAATGGTAATTGCACCAATGACAGGAACGTCTTTAAGTAAATTTGCCAACGGAGTTTCGGACTCACCTGTGTTATTTGCTGCAAAGTCTACTTTACGAAATGATTCTCCAGTTGTTTTAGGAATTTCTACAAACGATGCTTTAGGGTTAAACGGTTACAATTTAATGAAATTAATGAATACAAAAAGTATTTACTTGATCCCATTAGGCCAAGACGATCCATATTCAAAGCCCAGATCAATGGTCTCACATATGCACCTACTACAAGAAACTATTCAAGAAGCATTAAAAAACAAGCAAATCCAACCTGTATTCATTCCATATGATAAATAATTATGCTATTATTATACTTTAGTAAAGGTTTATATGAAAACAATTTTGAATGTGATGTTGGAAGGGGAAAAAGAGCATGCCGAATGAAAAAAAGTTTCGCGTAGCAATCGTCGGAGCAACAGGAGCGGTAGGAAAAAAGATTAAGCAACTTTTAGAAGACAAACAATTTCCGATAAAGGAACTCATCTTGTTATCATCGAAGCGATCTGCAGGAACAAAAGTACTATTTGGAACTACAGAAATTACGATTCAAGAGGCAACACCTGCAATGTTTGAAGGGATAGATATTGCATTTTTCTCAGCGGGAGGGTCTGTGTCGACACAACTCGCTCAAGCAGCGATTGATCATGGTGCTGTCGTCATTGACAATACAAGTGCATTTCGCATGGATGAACATGTTCCGCTCATCGTCCCTGAAGTGAATGCACAAGATATTACAACACATCAAGGGATTATTGCAAATCCAAATTGTTCAACGATTCAAATGGTCGTAGCATTAAAGCCTATTTTACATGCATATGGACTTTCTCGAGTGAATGTATCCACATATCAGGCTGTTTCAGGAGCAGGTCTACAAGCTATTGAAGAATTAAACGAACAAACGGCTGCATATTTAGAAGGCAAAGAAATGAACGCAGAAGTTCTCCCTGTTGGAGGGGATAAGCGTCATTTTCCAATTGCATATAATGCAATCCCACAAATAGATGTATTTGAAGAAAATGGCTATACAGCTGAAGAAATGAAAATGATTAATGAAACAAAGAAAATATTACACACACCAGATTTAGCAGTAGCAGCAACGTGTGTACGTTTGCCTATTGTGACGTCTCACTCGGAAAGTATTTATATTGAAATCGAGGAAGAAGGAGTCACAGTAGAAGATATTAAAAATGTTTTAAAAGATGCACCAGGAGTTGTCCTCCAAGATGATCCACAAAACCAGGAATATCCAACACCTCTTGCAGCAGAGGATCAAGAGGAAGTTTTTGTAGGAAGAATTCGGAAAGATTTATCCAATGATAAAGGATTCCATTTATGGGTCGTTAGTGATAATTTAGTGAAAGGTGCCGCATTAAATACGGTACAAATTGCACAGGCATTTATTGAAAGCGAAATTGGTTAAAAAATAGAGGTGTCAATATGGAAATCATCGTACAAAAATTTGGGGGAACTTCGGTACAATCAAAAGAAAACCGCATCTATGTCATGAACCATATTAAACGTGTCCTTGAAGAGGGAAAGAAGGCAGTTGTAGTTGTTTCGGCAATTGGAAGAAGTCCAGATCCTTACGCAACAGACACACTTCTTTCACTCGTTGACTTTTCAGATGAAAAAAATGTACGCAGAGAATTAGATATGCTCATGTCTTGTGGGGAAACTATTTCATCAGTCGTGTTAACGAGTGAACTTCAAGGTGAGGAAATTAGCGCGACAGCTTTATCTGGAGGTTCAGCAGGAATTATAACAGACGAAGAATTCTCAGATGCCACCATTACCTCTGTGCAACCAGGAAGAATTTTAAAAGAGCTAGAAACGTGTGACGTTGTCGTTGTAGCTGGATTTCAAGGTCAAACACCTACAGGCGAGGTGACAACTCTAGGTAGAGGTGGAAGTGATACAACTGCTGCTTCTCTTGGGGTTGCTTTACAAGCAGAACATATAGAAATATATACAGATGTGGAAGGAATTATGACGGCTGATCCACGGATTGTGAAACAGGCACAACTTCTACCTGCTGTAACATATAATGATATATGCCATTTAGCATATCAAGGTGCAAAAGTGATTCATCCTAGAGCAGTAGAAATTGCCATGCAATCGAAAGTACCAGTAAAAGTTCGTTCAACATATTCCGATAATCCTGGAACATATATTTCGAGCTCACTATCCAATGTAGCAGATGTTCAGATTCAGGACCGAGTCGTAACTGGATTTGCCCACTTAAAATCAATTACACAAATAAAAGTTCATTTAAAAGAAGATGAACAGCGCAGACAATCCATTGTATTTAAAACAATGGCTGAGGCTGGTATCTCCGTAGACTTTATTAATATTTCACCTTCAGAAATTGTCTTTACAGTATTAACTGATATGGCTATGATTGCCGTTAGATTATTAAAGGCACAGAAATTTTCAGTTGATTATGTAAAAAACTGTGCAAAAATATCTGCAATTGGATCAGGAATGACCGGAGTTCCTGGAGTAGCTGCACGGATTGTAACAACATTAGCAAACCAGGATATTGATATTTTACAATCGGCGGATAGTCACTCAACCATTTGGGTGTTGATCGCTGAGGAACACATTCATAAAGCAATGAACGCTCTTCATGATGAATTTAACTTGCACCAAACATATGAAAATATGAAGCAAGATTCATATGTAAACATCGATTGAAGAGAGGGATAACATGTGCAAACTGGTGAGTTATTAACAGCAATTATTACGCCGTTTAATAAGGATAAGAATATTGACTTAGATGCATTTGAGCGCGTGATTGAACATGTGATTGCACAAGGGTCAGACGGGATTATTGTAGCTGGAACAACAGGAGAATCACCAACGTTATCTTCAGAAGAGAAAAAAACTTTATTCTCAACTGCAATAGAGGTTGTGAATAAGCGAGTGAGGATTATCGCTGGAGCAGGAACAAATGACACAAAAACATCTGTTCTAGAAAGTATATCTGCAACAAATATTGGGGTTGACGGAATAATGGCTGTCACCCCTTATTATAACCGCCCAACACAACTAGGAATGTACAAACATTTTCAAGCCATTGCTACATGTACAAATTTACCAATCATGGTATACGATATTCCTAGTCGTGCTTCTGTTGCTTTAGATGTTGAAACCATTGTACAGTTAAGCCAAATTAAAAATATTCGATCACTAAAAGACGCTTCTGGCAATATTGAAGCGACTACTGAAGTAATTGAGGAGACAGATCCATATTTTAACGTGTACAGCGGAGATGATGCTATGACGTTACCACTTCTTTCTATTGGAGCAACGGGTGTTGTTTCTGTAGCATCTCACGTTATTGGTAAGCAAATGAAACAAATGATGGACACATTTTTAGCTGGCGATGTACATCAAGCCGCACAGATTCATGCAAAACTTTCCCCACTAATGAATGGGTTATTTAAAACCACGTCCCCTATATTAATTAAAGAGATGCTTGCACAATTAGGAGTGGCAACATCCAATACTCGTCTTCCTCTTGTTCAAGCAAATGATGCAGAAATAGACTTGATTGACTCTTTAATCACGGATTACAATCTTAGTTATGCTTGAAAACATTTCCTAGCATTGCAGACGGAATTTATTCGTCTCTTGCTAGGTTTTTTATTTTTGTATGGTTCCGTTCATCTCGTTCATACTATACCTATATGTCACATTTAGGAGTGAATTAAAATGGCTGATGAAGTGCCAAAAGAAGAAGGGGAAGAGAAACAAGCTAGTTCTCTTGTGGAAAAAATTGAGAAGTTAGGACAAACATCTGTCCCTCAACCACCAGATTCCTCGATACACGTGTTAACGATTATCGGACAAATTGAAGGTCATATGCATTTACCACCGCAAAATAAAACGACCAAATATGAACATGTGTTGCCACAGCTTATCGCAATTGAACAAAATCCTGAAATTGAAGGGCTCGTGATTATTTTAAATACAGTAGGTGGAGATGTAGAGGCAGGTTTAGCTCTTTCTGAAATGATTGCCTCGATTTCCAAACCAACCGTGTCCATTGTACTAGGAGGGGGCCATTCCATCGGTGTTCCTATTTCTGTAAGCACAGATTATTCGTTCATTACCCCAACAGCCACCATGACGATTCATCCCGTTCGCTTAACAGGGCTCGTGATTGGTGTGCCTCAAACATTTGAATACTTGGATAAAATGCAAGATCGCGTCATTAATTTTGTTGTGAATCATTCCAATATAAAAGAAGACACATTTAAGGATTTAATGTTTGCAAAAGGGAATTTAACAAGAGACATTGGAACGAACATTGTTGGTAAAGATGCGGTTAAATATGGACTGATCGATCATGTGGGTGGAATTAAAGAAGCTATGGAAAAAATCAAAGATCTTATTGAACATCGAGAGAAGGAGGGAGTTCATTGATTTTATATACTCCTTTATGCCAAGAAGACGTTTTTCCAAGTACATTTGAATCAACGTATGAGTATATTCAAGTACAAGGGAAGACGATTTGTGTAGACAAACAAGAAGAGTCATACAAAATTGTTCAATTGCTTTCTACGAATCCAAGTGATTTTATGGATACATCCTTTCAACCGGGAACAGATATTCCCATAAGTTAAGATTCAAGTGTTTTTAAGTGAGCAAACTATGGTATACTATTGTACACATAAACAATTGTAACCCTTGCCTATCGTAAGGCAAGGGTTCATTCGTCCAATCGTTAACGTGTGAAAGAGGGATATATCATGGCACGCAAAAAAAGAAAGAAAAAAACAACTTTAAAGAAAAATGTGAAATTAGATCTTATTGGACTCCTTTTTATTTTTATTGCGATTTTTGGAAGTGGAGCAAGTGCAATTAGTGATGGTTTTATTCCTGGATTTTTAGATAATATTTTTAGATTTTTTCTAGGTATATGGTACTTTATTGCTTCTATTGCTTTTTTAGGGACTGGAATTATAATATTAGTCAAAAAACGCTATCCGGATTATTTGCATAAAAAAATGATTGGAAGTTATATAGCTATAGCAGGTCTTTTACTATTAACACACATTCAAACATTATCTAAAATCCTTTCTACAAATGAAAATGCATCCATTTTAGCTACGACGTGGAGCAATTTTTCTGCATATATTCAAGGAGATGGATCTGCTTTTATGACCGGTGGAGGCTTTGTAGGTGGTTTATTGTTTGCCGTAACTTATTTCCTATTTTCATCCACTGGTGCAAAAATTGTTGCTGTTTTCTCCATATTTATTGGAATTGTATTTATTACCGAAGTATCAGTTGGAGATACGATGAAACGATTTTGGAAGTGGCTCATCGCTAAAAAAGACGCTATATCTGAACGGTTTAAAGAACGTAAAAGCACATCACAAGTTGATGCTACTCATCCGGTAGATGAGCAACTGGAAGAAGACATGAATCAACCGGAGATTGCCGAAACAATCTATGCATTTAATCAAGAAAAAAATCAAGAAGAAGCTCCTAAACAAGAATTTGAGGAAGAGCAAACAGATGGAGATATTGCTGAAATAGCTCACGTTGAAAATGTAGAGAATGTAGATTATGAGTTACCACCTATGAGTGTTTTAAATGAACCAACGAACTCTTCACAGCAACAAGGAAAATCTCATATACAAGCAACCGTTCGGAAGTTAGAAAGTACATTTCAAAGTTTTGGTGTGAAAGCACGTGTGACAAAAGTACATGTAGGTCCAGCAGTAACCAAATATGAAGTGTCTCCTGAAGCCGGAGTTAAAGTAAGTCGGATTGTTAGTTTACATGATGATTTGGCTTTAGCTTTAGCTGCTAAAGACATCCGCATTGAAGCGCCAATCCCTGGTAAATCAGCTGTAGGAATTGAAGTGCCAAATGAAGAAGTCGCTATGGTATCACTTAAGGAGGTAATTGATTCAGCGATGAATCAACCGTCTAAGTTGCTATTCGCATTAGGACGAGATGTTTCAGGAGATGCAGTTATTGGAGAGTTGAATAAAATGCCACATATGCTTATAGCTGGTGCAACAGGAAGCGGAAAAAGTGTATGTGTAAATGGAATTATTACAACCATTCTTATGCGGGCGAAGCCTCATGAGGTTAAAATGATGATGATTGATCCTAAAAAAGTAGAATTAAATATTTATAACGGGATACCTCATTTACTTGCACCTGTTGTGACAGATCCGAAAAAAGCGTCTCGAGCTTTGAAAAAAGTAGTTGCAGAAATGGAACGAAGATATGAACTTTTTTCAGAAACTGGTACGCGAAATATTGAATCGTACAATACATATATTCAGCAACAAAATAAGGAAGAAGATGAAGAAGATAAAGAGGAAGCATTACCATATATCGTAGTACTTGTAGATGAATTAGCAGATTTAATGATGGTTGCTTCAGGGGATGTAGAGGATTCAATCACAAGATTAGCACAAATGGCTCGTGCAGCAGGAATCCATTTAATTATCGCCACTCAAAGACCTTCTGTAGACGTTATTACTGGTGTCATTAAAGCAAATATCCCATCACGGATTGCGTTTAGTGTATCTTCCCAAACGGATTCTCGAACAATCTTAGATGCTGGTGGAGCTGAAAAATTACTCGGTAGAGGGGACATGCTTTACCTACCAGTTGGGTTATCCAAACCAATTCGGGTACAAGGAGCCTTCTTATCAGATGAGGAAGTAGAAGCAGTTATTCATCATTGTATTTCCCAGCAAGAAGTATCGTATCAAGAAGAAATGATTCCTGATGATACAAACCAAACTCATGAAGAAGTGGAAGATGAATTATTTGAAGACGCCGTAGCCCTCATTCTTGAAATGGAGACAGCAAGTGTTTCTATGCTTCAACGACGTTTTCGAATTGGTTACACTCGAGCTGCACGGTTGATTGATGCTATGGAAGATCGGGGATATGTTGGTCCATATGAAGGGAACCGTCCACGAGAGGTTTTGGTTACAAGTCTAGAAAATGAACAAGAAGAATCTAAAGAAAACCATCAAATGTAGGGCGGAAACGAATAAGAAACGAAATGTATGTGTATAAAATAGCAGGTAGTTTAAACGAAAGTGTGGCAAGCGTAAACGCTTAAGCAAATAAGTTCATGAATTTCATAATAGTATTTTATGCTAGCTCACTACGACATGTAGTTCCGGTTAATCGTTTAAAACTACATGTTACTAATTTTCACAGTTCAAGGTATTATGAACTTCATTCAAGTAGGTGAGTGTATGAGTAAAAGATTATTATTAATTGGAGCAAGCGGCGAAATTGGAAAAGCCATCGCCAGGGATGCTGTAAAACAAGGATATTCGCTTATATTACATTATCATTCCAATGAGCAAACAATGAAAGATCTTGTACAGGAATTACCTGTAGATACTATTGAAGCAATTATCCAAGCTGATTTAACTTCTCACAAGGGTGTTCAAGGTATTTTAGAGCGAGTTGCAGCGTTTACTATTGATGCGATTGTCTTTGCCAGTGGGACCGCATCCTATGGATTATTCCAAGATTGTTCCCATAAAGACCGAGAAAATATGTTGTATTTACATGTGCAAGCACCTTTAGAAATTACGCAAGCCTTATTGCCTGCGATGATTCGAGAACAACAGGGACGTATCTTGTTTATAACGTCAATTTGGGGCTCTGTAGGCGCAAGTAACGAAGTTTTATACTCAACGGTTAAGGGTGCACAAAATAGTTTTATACGGGCTTTATCTAAAGAAATGGGGCCATCTGGAATTTATGTCAATGGAGTAAGCCCTGGGTTTATTGATACAAAAATGAATGCACATATAGCGGTAGAAGAACGGCAAGCAATTGAGGACGATATTCCGCTTCAGCGTGCTGGAACAAGTGAAGAGGTAGCTCATGTTGTCTCATTTTTACTCGATGAGCGTTCTTCATATATTCAAGGGGAAATTATTAAAGTGACTGGTGGATGGTAACAAACACACGAATTACATTTAATGTGTGCTAATTTTCCACGCGAATGCATCAATTTCATAATACATTAATCGCAAAGAAAATCCGAACATTCATATTAAGGGGAGTTAGCTTGGAATATAGGCGGCTGCTTTCCGCGGGCAGCTATTGAGCCTCCTCGAAACTAAGGAAGGTCGACTAAAACCGGCCTTTGCGGCCAACGTCGACATACCCTTTGCCAGGGCAGGGTCTCAACGAGGCTTTTTCTCCCGCAGGAGTCATCCGCCTATATTCCAAGCAATCATATTTACGTTACACAACCGAATAATAACGTCAATTTTAATTGTATTGTTCCGATTTTCCGCTCAAATAAGCAATTATGAAATTGATTCAAGTAATTGAAAAACACTCAACAATAGTATACCTAAAACTAAATAAATCATCCCACCTATTATATGTCTAAGTGGGATGATCTCTATTATCTATGACGCATTTGCGGGAACAATAGTACGTCGCGAATGGATGGTGCGTTTGTTAATAACATAACCAGTCGGTCGATTCCTATTCCAAGTCCGCCAGTTGGTGGCATTCCATATTCAAGTGCTTCGATAAAGTCTTCATCCATAAGATGAGCTTCATCATTTCCTTGTTCTCTTTCTGCAACTTGTGCTTCAAAACGCTCCCGTTGATCGATTGGATCATTTAATTCTGTAAATGCGTTTGCGTGTTCTCTGCCAACAATGAACAATTCAAAACGATCTGTAAATCGTTCGTCTTCTTTATTCATTTTTGCAAGTGGTGAAATTTCTACGGGATGACCATAAATAAATGTTGGTTCAATAAGTTTTTCTTCAACAACTTGTTCGAAAAA
>DATGUV010000035.1:0-2687 GCA_035301025.1 Bacillota bacterium
GTTGCCTTAAAGCATCGGTGTGGTGGGAATGCACAATGCACAACATGTAAAGTAACAATCGACAATCAATTAGCAGTATCAACTCCGCAGAAAAAAGAAGTGATGGCGCTCGGGGAACATAATATTGAACAAAACATGCGACTAAGTTGCCAAACAAGAGTGCACGGTGAAGTAGACGTAGTTATTCCTGAAGATCCATATAAAGCAAGAATCAGAGAATTACTTGCGCAAGAAAAACCGTAACGTATACATAAACAAACTCATATTGTTTACGTACACATTACGGTTGCTTTGATTAATATTCAGAAAAAAGCTTCTGTAAGATATAATAAGATTGTTTAAGACGTTCTGATGAAAGGGGTTCCTCCCAGTTATCCCATGTGTATCCTTTCATCTGACCAACTTTTTCTCCTGTCATCCTTGGAAATGATTCAAGAAGCTCGTCTTCCTCATTAAAAAACAAGGCACCTATATATATTTCTTCCACAGTTTCACTCGCTTCAATCCCATCCTTATATAGATCCCCGATAAATTCTTTTTGACTCGGATCTCTGGCATGAATAAGTAACCAAGGAATTCGTAGTTCAACCATGCCTTCTTCACTTACATAATAATCAGCTAGTGAATGATAGTCTTCCGATTCAGGATTACCATTTCCTTCAATAAGCTTTCCTGTGTCGTATGAACTAAATGGAATTGTTTTTTTCTGTTGTGGTAAATAAAGCGACTTATTTAATGCATATTCTTCTGTCGTAAATATACCACTATTTTTTTCCGGCTTCTCTACTTTTTCCTCGAGCATTTTTAAATCGTAGCCGTATTGATATCTAAAGAAATCATAATATTGGTCAACATACAGACTTGCTTCATCTTTTTTCAATTTAATAATTTGTTCTAATCCATTTTCAAATGTTATCTTTGGAATAGCTTCAATCGATTTATTCCCTTGATCAGGAACCACATCCAAGAGAATAATCGGATACCCTCCTTCTTTTTCATCTACATCTAAGCGAAGGTATAAATAGCGTTCATCATGGTCAACATAAAGTGCCCTCATCTTGCCATCATCATTTTCATAAAGTGGCTGCTTTTCCCAATCAGCGACATTCCCGTCTAGTTTAATTTTTAAACGATCGAAACTAAGGATGCCAAATTGCTGCTCGTTCGTTTGGGCATTTGACCAAAAGGGACGGCGGTTAGGATTGTCATAATCTACTGTATTCCATGTACGTTTAAACCATTCATCTTGCCATGTAAACACCAGTCCACCGAGTAAGTCCTCTGCCATAATATCCTCATACAAATGTTGGAGGATTTCACCCTGTTCTTTTTCGGTATGAAAGCCTTGATTCCAACCGAAGGGGTTTTCATGCGTTAAACCACGAGAAGCAGGAACACCGAACTCTGCAATAAGTAAAGGTAGTCGATGCGCTTTTTTCAAATCGTGTAAATAAGCTGCGTAACTATTTTCTTCGCCGCGATGGTCTTTAAAGGCTAAATAGTCTTCATCAAAGTTAAAAAAGTCTGGATAATAAGGATAGACGTGATAAGAAGCAAACTGTTCCGGTCCTGTCATTTCCCCTTTTGTATAAATAACATTCGGATCGACAGTGACTAAATCTTCGTCTTCACTTGGTTCGGCCGGATGTTCTAATAAATCCGTTGTTACCCAATTTGTAAAGCTCATCGGGCGAATCCACTTATACTCATCCATTTCATAAGCGGTCACCAGTTCCATCTGTTCAGCCAGCCAATACTCAAAAGCACTAGCGCCTTTTGTTTCATAGTATTCACCTTCAAAGTCACCTAAATCATCATATTGTTCATTCGTATTGACGACCATATGTGGATACCACTCGATTCCCAGAATCCAACCAATGACATACTCTGATACATCAGCACGATAGGTTCCTGAAGCATGACCAGCTCTAGGTTCAACAATCTTATTCCCGTGGATGACATCCACTAATGTCCTCATTTCTTCTTGGAAGTCTCGTAAATTTTCTTCTTCAAAGGCATCTAATGATTCTTCTAACTTTTCTTCATTTATCCAGGCACCATGAAATAAATATATCTTTTCATCATGATTGTCATTATAGTGCTTTAAGGCATTGTAAAAGTCCGGTGGATGTAAGGTATATACGCGCACTGTATTAGCATTCATTTCGCCAATTTGTTCAAACCAACGATAATATTCCGCTTCGGTAATAGCCGCTTCACCAGGGAAATGACCTGGTTTACCCATCCCCATATTGACACCTTTAATTGTAATTGGCTCCCATTTTTCGTCTCGCCATATTTCAAAATGTTCACCTACTACTCTAGCATTCATCTTGATGTCATTATCAACCATATTTGTTTTTTCTGTTTCCTTTTCCATCTGAACGAACTCCTCTATGATGCCTGCTGTTATCGGCACATAAAACGACCAATAAAAACTACTCTCAGAAAACTTCTCCAGAATACGATATATACTCGCCAATCCCTTCATTTGATAAAAGGTCGGGACACTTTCAACATCATTATAATCCCCGGCGAAATAGTAGCTAGTCGCTTGTCCATGTTCACTTTTAACTACCGCAGCAAATTGTTCTGGGATTTGATGCTCTCTCAATAATTCCGCTCCTTTGTCCGTCAAATCCCACTCATAATTCGCCAACACGCTTGTACCAGCTTTGGCTACGACT
>DATGUV010000036.1:0-21730 GCA_035301025.1 Bacillota bacterium
TGCGGGTCGGCTAAGATCGTCACGTCCTGTGACGCCGCCGACACTAGCACGTCCTATGCGCCTTAAGAAAAAGCCTCGTTGAGACCCTGCCCTGGCAAAGGGTATGTCGACGTTGGCCTCAAAGGCCGGTTTTAGTCGACCCTCCCTTAGTATCGAGGAGGCTAGAGTAGCTGACCGCTCAAAAGCAGCCGCCTATATTCCAAGCTAACTCCACTTAATATGAATGTTCGGGTTTTCTTTGCGATTAATGTATTATGAAATTCATTCACTTGTAAGTCATATCAATTCATCTCCATTCATATAGTAAAACATAGTCTGTTTATTCGAGCGCTTGATACGTACTTCGTTTAAACAATTTTAAGGTGAATGTTATTGAATGGAAGGGAGGATATGATGTGGCAAACGATGAAGAGGTGTTTTCTTTTATATTAGAGGATGTACTTTCATTTGAAAGAGGACAGGAAGTCGGTGAAATGATTAGTGTGTTTTTAGATCCCGATATATCTGTTCAACCATTTAAGGGTGATGTGTCTATTCGTGGCATCATTGAGCTGCAAGGAGAATATGATTCATTACAAGAAACAAATGAAGCAAGCGAGGATGTATGGAACGAAGAAACCTTTGAAGTAAGAAATTTTGTCGATAAGGTTGTTGATATTAGTGAGGTAAGAAGGATTTTCTCGCATGAATTTCCTGTTGAAATAACAATTCCCTCTTACCGTGTTTCAAATATGGATGATATTTCAATGGAAATTGAAAACTTCGATTATGAGCTATTAACATCTGATCAAATCAAGGTCCAATCATCTATATTGATTCATGGGGTACATCAAGAGCGAGAGCTTGAAATACCTGATCATGTAGACGATGAATTAGAACCGTTGTTTACGATTGAGCCACAAGAAGATATGCAAGCAATAGAAGAGGCAACACCAGCTGAACCAGGGCCTGATGAACTTGAAGAAGAACAACTAGAGGTGGCTCGTGAGAACGAGGATGATCATGAAGACGAAATAGAACCACTGGATTCTGTAGACGAAGAAAAGCAATTGCATATATCCGCACGTTCAAACGATAACTTGGAAGAGGAAGACTTTGCGGAGGAAGATGACGAGGAAATAGAGGAAACCACACAAGATCGAAATATTGATTATTTAAAATCGATGTTCGGTGGAGATGAAGGAAACGGACAGACGAAGGTTCGGTTATGTATCGTTCAAGATAGGGATACGGTTGATTCAATTGCCAAAAAGTATGACGTGAAAAAGTCGCAACTGTTGAAAACCAATCAACTAGAAGATGAAGACTTAGTGGAAGGACAATTACTCCATATTCCTCACAGTAATCATACGTAAATCATGAAAAGGATACTTCTAACGATCGTATAGGAGTATCCTTTTCATGAATTCGTTTATCTAAAACGTAAGATATATGGAATTTGTATTCAAACAATTGAGGAGTTGAATAATGTGTCTAAGAACACACATATCACAGATATCGTGAAACAGTTTGGGTTCGATGAAATGGCGTGGTATTCCAGTAATGATGGTACATTACGAATTCATGATGGAAAGAAGTCATTTGTGTTATGTCAAGCTAGAATGGATGAGGAGCATCTGAAACGGTGGGAAACTGTATTTCGTGTTGCAAATGAGAAAAAAATTCGTTCGATTGTGCCTATCTATCCAACGTTAAAAGGGGATCTATATGTGAAAGATAACCAACGAATGTACTATTTGACTCCATATATCGAGGAAACACATTCTTGTAGTCCAACTGATGTTATGAGTGAAATAGGAGTTATTCATGCACAATCAAATCACACTTTTCTCATTGAAAAAAAGACCTTACGTAAAAAGTATTCAACCTATAAAAACAAGCTTCAAGCTAAGCAAATAGAATTACGTCAGCTAATCGATTTGTTTGAACAACAACGGTATATGTCACCACTAGGACTTCAAGTATGTACCCACTTTCATATAGTGGATGATGCTATAACAATAGGAATGGAGCATGTTGACGCTATTATAAGGATTTGTACGGAAGATGAACATGAACATGTCGAGTGGTCCTCAAGCATATGTCATAATCGATTATCTATGGACAATGTAATAAAAAATCATCAAATATATGTGAAAAATTGGGAAGGCGTTACTTTTGATAATGGAACAACAGATCTTGTTCGTTTCTTGAAAAACGAATTTTTACGAAATGAATTTCCAATAGATGTTTTTGTAGAAGGGCTTCATGCTTATGAAAAAAACAAACCATTTAGTTTAATTGAAAAGCACATGCTACACGTACATCTGCTACATCCCATTCACTATATGAATATGGCTGCCTCTATCCGCATACCCAATCAAAAAACATCGCATCTTCAAAGTGTAATCGCATTGGAGCGAGCTTTTCGAGTCATTTCAAGCAGCTTACATGTGTTGTCTACATATGAACAGCCAGTGAACTCTGATTAGATGATTTCCAAGTGAAATACGAGAAGACATCCAACGAGCACACCTAAAATAAACACATCTAGGGAAGTGGGGAATAAGATGGTACGTATCGTTTGAAAAACAATAATAGGTAACAAAGCACGCTCGATTACACATATACAATTTCTTAACCAGGTTGGAAAACGATATCGGTTATATTTTCCCATAATGATACCCCCAATCGTAATAATCATGTTGTAGTATATGTGTGTAGATAAAAAGTGTTCGATAAAATGTTTAAAACGAACGGAAATAAAAATTGCATTTTATGTACACGATTGGTATGATGAACGTATATATAAACTAATGATAGGAAGTAGTACATGATACGAACCTTCACAGAAAAGGAATGATTGTTGAGAAATTCCTAAGCGTTCATTATGGAAGTCGTCCTTGAAGTTGATTCTCTGAAAAGAATGTAGGAGAATACCGGATACATATCCGTTATCAATGGAATGAAGTGTATAGGTTCGTACCTATAAACTAAGGTGGTACCGCGAAATAATCTTTTCGTCCTTATGTGAGGATGGAAGGATTTTTTTACGTTTAAGAGAGTGGTTTAAAAATGATAGGAGGAATAATCATGAGTGAACAACAAGGAGAAGGATTGCCTTCTAAATATCATCCAACTGATGTGGAACGTGGGAGATATGACTTTTGGGTAGAAGGAAATTTTTTTAAAGCGACAGGGGATTTAAATAAGGAACCATATACAATCGTCATTCCTCCTCCAAATGTAACTGGAAAGTTACACTTAGGGCATGCATGGGATACGACGATGCAAGATACTCTCGCACGAATGAAACGCATGCAAGGATACGATGTTTTATGGCTTCCGGGAATGGACCATGCTGGAATTGCAACACAGTCTGTAGTTGAGCGAAAGTTAAGAGAAGAAGGTACGTCTAAGTACGATTTAGGTAGAGAGAAATTTGTAGATACTGTGTGGGAGTGGAAAGAAGAATACGCAACCTTTATCCGTGACCAGTGGGGGAAATTAGGATTAGGGTTAGATTACTCCCGTGAGCGTTTTACTATGGATGACGGACTCTCACATGCGGTTAAAGAAGTATTCATCAAGCTCTATGAAAAAGGTCTCATTTATCGAGGAGAATATATTATAAATTGGGATCCACTGACGAAGACCGCATTGTCTGATATTGAAGTAATTTATGAAGAAGTAGAAGGTAAGTTTTACCATATGCGCTATCCAATAAAAGATAGTGATGAAACGATAGAAATCGCCACAACTCGACCTGAAACAATGCTTGGGGATACAGCTGTAGCAGTACATCCAGATGATGAGAGATATCAACATTTAATTGGGAAGAAAGTCATTTTACCAATTGTAGGTAGGGAAATTGAAATTATAGCTGATGAGTATGTGGATATGGAGTTTGGTTCTGGAGCTGTTAAAATAACTCCTGCACATGATCCAAATGACTTTGAAATCGGAAATCGTCACAATCTGAAACGTGTTCTTGTCATGAATGAAGACGGAACGATGAATGATCAAGCTGGAACATATGAGGGATTAGATCGATTCGAATGTCGTAAACAAATCGTTTCAGATTTACAAGAGCTTGAAGTGTTGTTTGAAATCGAAAATCACACGCACCAAGTAGGTCACTCAGAAAGAAGTGGGGCAGTAGTTGAGCCTTATTTATCCACGCAATGGTTTGTTCATATGCAGCCATTAGCAGACCAAGCTGTGGAATTACAAAAAGACGAAGAAGAAAAAGTAAACTTTGTTCCTAGCAGGTTTGAACGAACCTATTTACACTGGATGGAGAATATTAAAGATTGGTGTATTTCCCGTCAACTATGGTGGGGTCACCGAATTCCTGCTTGGTATCATAAAGAAACAGGTGAAGTATATGTAGGGAAAGAAGCACCAGCGGATATTGAGAATTGGAAGCAAGATGAAGACGTACTAGATACGTGGTTCTCTTCTGCACTCTGGCCATTTTCAACGATGGGCTGGCCTGATGAGGATGCTGAAGACCTGAAGCGATATTTCCCAACAGATGCTCTTGTAACTGGATATGATATTATCTTCTTCTGGGTAGCACGTATGATTTTCCAATCGTTAGAGTTTACGGGGAAGCGACCATTCAATGATGTGTTGATTCACGGATTAATTCGTGCAGAAGATGGAAGGAAAATGAGTAAGTCTTTAAATAATGGTGTAGACCCAATGGATGTCATTGAGAAATATGGTGCAGATGCCTTGCGTTACTTCTTACTCACAAGCTCTTCACCTGGTCAGGATTTACGATTCAACTGGTCAAACGTAGAATCTACGTGGAATTTTGCTAATAAAGTGTGGAATGCTTCTCGATTTGCCCTTATGAATATGGAAAACATGACATATGAAGAGATTGATTTATCTGGTGAAAAATCGGTGGCAGATAAGTGGATTTTAACTCGTCTAAACGACACGATTGAAAAAGTCACTTATAACACAGATAAATATGAATTTGGTGAAGCTGGAAGAGCACTGTATACGTTTATTTGGGATGACTTTTGTGATTGGTACATTGAAATGGCCAAAATCCCACTATACGGTGAAGATGAGCAGGCAAAACAAATGACACGTTCTGTATTAGCTCATGTTCTTGATCAGACGATGCGTATGTTACATCCATTTATGCCATTTATAACGGAAGAAATCTGGCAACAGCTTCCTCATGAGGGTGCATCTATTACTGTTGCAGATTGGCCAAAAGTTGTACCTTCTTATAACCATGAAGAAGCGGTAATTGAAATGAATCGATTGATGGACATGATTCGATCAGTTCGAAACATTCGTGCGGAAGTAGATACACCAATGTCCCGTGAAATTCGTCTTTACATTCGGGCTGAAAATGAAGAAATTGTTAAAGAACTAAAGAAGAATGAAAGATATATTACTCGATTTTGTAATCCAAGTGAATTACACATTTCCACTACAGCAGATCCTAACGAAGAATCCATGTCTGCAGTGGTAACAGGTGCAGAAATCTTCTTACCGTTAGAAGGGCTCATTGATTTTGAAAAAGAAATTGCGCGGCTAGAGAAAGAACTAGAAAAGTGGAATAGTGAAGTAGAGCGCGTAGTGAATAAGTTAGGTAACGAAGGATTTGTTAAGAAAGCTCCTGAATCATTAGTAGAAGCAGAGCGTAAGAAAGAAAAAGAATACATTCAAAAACGAGATTTAGTACAAGAACGTCTCCGTGAATTAAACAACAAATAAATAAACAGGGACAAAGTAGCTTTAGTAGCATCTTTGTCCCTGTTTTGTTTTAAGTAGAAAGTACTTCGATAATATAATCAATGACATGTTCAGCAACATTTATCTTTGTACAGTTTAATAACTTTCCTATGTGCGCATTAGAATTTACCTCACATACTATATGTTCATCATCTGTCCCAAACAATAAATCAACGCCAGCAAAGTCTGCTCCAATTGCTTTTGTTGCAGCTATTGCTAAAGCCGCTTCTTCCTTTGTTGGCTCATAGGCAAGCCTGATGCCGCCAGCTGTAGAACGAAAGTCATCTTCTGTTTTCCGGTACATAGAAGCCGCAACTTTATCCCCAACAACGTGTAAACGTAAATCTCTTCCAAAGCTTGTTTTAATAAATTGTTGAAAAACATATGGACGGTCTTTTAATGCAGTAATCTTATTCAACATTTCCTCTTCGTTATGTATTAAGTATACTTGTTCCCCAAAGGATCCAAAAGCTTCTTTCATAATTAAAGGGAAACCTAATGTTTCAATAACACGATTGATAAAAATAGGATCCAATTCAGTTTCTACTGGAAAAATTTTAGGGGCAATAATTGTTTTAGGAATTGGAATGTCTTTTTGTGCCAACACTTGATATGTGGCTATTTTATCATCACTAATTTCAATCGCCGAAGCACTATTAAATACCTTTATGCCAAGTAATTCTAGTTGTTTCGCCAAATAAATATCTTTATCTTTGAATATGACAAAATCCGGAAGCTTTCCGTGTTCTACTTGTAAAATATCAGTTGTATGGGTATCTAACAGGGAAAGTACTGCATTGTTTTTCACAATCGTTACGGAAAGTCCTCGATCTAATGCAGCTTTCTCAAAGAGTTTTGCTTGATTTAAAAATTTGTCCCCAGGTAAATGCCCATTATAAATAATCCAACCGTGTAGCGGCATACGGCACGTCCTCTCAAATATACTTAATATATAATAATGTTTAATAATGCGTCATCATTATAACAAATAAGTCTTTGACCGTATACATTTTTTAATCGAATGCACGTCGTTTCTTCATTAAATAGAATCCCTCTACTAAATCAACATGTTAAAAAATCACTAATTTTGTTGCATGATTTTTTAATGATCCAGACATATTCCAGCAAATCTTTTAATAGGCTTATGCTAGGGTATGAATAAAGCAATAGAAATGAGGGAAATACGTGAAGAATAATTACTTTTCTAAAGATGATGATATGCAACCGTTTATTGTAAAGAAAATGAACCTTCCACCTTCTTCTAGCAATAAAAAAGAAGAAGGTCAAGATCTTGATCATGAATCAAGTACTTCAACGACTATGCACAATAGAAACCGAGTAATTGAAGAACACGTGTATGAAATTCCATCAAAAAGAAAGAAAGGGACGTTTAAGGTAGCGAAACCATTATTACTATCTGTTGTATCAGCCGTAGTTATAGGTGTATTGCTAGGTTTTATAGTGCTGAAAATGAGTTCCGGGGGTGCAGATGTAGCTAGTGAAAATCACCCCTCTCAACCAGCTTCCCAAGGGGTTGAAGCCGCAAGTAAAAGTGAAAATGAGGACCAAGAAAGTCAAAGGATGATTCAATTAAATGAACTTAAAGCATATGTGTTACAAGCAGGTGTGTACTCAGAAAAAGAGAACACAGAAGAGGTCGTGTCTACGTTTCAAAGTCAAGGTTATCCTGCAACCATATGGGAAGAGGAGAATCAATATTATGTATTTACTCATATATTTACTACAGAAGAACAAGCAAAAGATGCTGTTAATCAACTAGAAAAAAATGAATTAGAAGTCTATGCAAAGCCATGGACAACGAAGGAAAAGAGCATAGAGATGACAGAAGAGGAAGAAGCGTTTATTCAATCATTTGTTCAAACATGGGAAGAAACGGTCGATAAACATGCTTCAGGAGAAACCAATTTTATTCAGTTATGGGAACAACTTGCAACAGACATGCCAACTGATTCAGGGAATATAGATGGGCTTGTTACGTATATAACAAAGGAAATCTCTGAAGCGGAAGTGGCAATTGATATGGAACAAATTTTACTGGATACATGGTACATGTATAGTAAACTAGGAGAATCATAAAACAATACAATTGACTGTTGTCTTGACTAAGGAAATGAGATATATAGATACGCAAATTCAAAAGGTTGATTGACAAAGTGATTCTATATTCTAAAAATGCTCATTGGTTATATTCGCTCAAAAAAGATAGGATAGATGCGAATCATTTTTTTAGAATATAGGAGGAGATTCTGTGTTTACATCTATTATGATAAAAGACGTTCCTGAACAAGATCGTCCGAGGGAACGTCTACTACGATATGGTGCATCTCATTTATCGAATCAAGAATTATTAGCTATATTGTTAGGGACGGGTACTAGAAATGAGTCTGTAATGGATTTATCAAATAGGGTCCTTATGCATTTTGAAGGTGTACATCTTTTGCAAAATGCTGCTATCGAAGAATTAACTGCAATTAAAGGAATTGGACCAGCAAAAGGGGTTTATATCCTGGCTGCGATAGAACTTGGAAAAAGAATAGCTTCCTATCGTCCAAGTGAACGTTACGTGATTCGATCTCCTGAAGATGGGGCCGATTATGTAATGGAGGAAATGCGTATATTACAACAGGAGCATTTCGTAGCCTTATATTTGAATACGAAAAATGAAATCATTCATCAACAAACACTGTTTATCGGAAGTCTCAACTCCTCTATCGTTCATCCCCGTGAAGTATTTAGAGAAGCTGTACGTCGATCAGCAGCCTCCATTATATGTGTACATATTCATCCCTCTGGCGACCCTGCTCCATCTCAGGAAGATATTCATGTTACAAGACGACTAGTTGAATGTGGAAAAATGATTGGTATAGATATTTTAGACCATATAATTATTGGAGATTTAAAATTTGTCTCATTAAAAGAAAAAGGATACGTTTAATGGTATCAATTTATTCTTTTTTTGCGTATAATTGAATAGAGGAATGCCAACTTTTGCGCCATTTTCCTTGAATTGACGAAGGTGGCGCTTCTTCATTGCTTCCATTTATTACATAATTGAGGAGTTTCTTTATTACCAAAATTATCCACTTGAATACAAGATGTAATTTCAAACGTCTGAACGACAACTATATGTTGTAGGAAAGTAGCATAATATACGTATGATGAAATACATTACATTTTACTCAATTTTATGTAAGGATATCATGAATGACTTCATTTTATACAACAACAGAGTTACATATAGAGAGGGAGAGGGAACGTGTCACGATTTAATTTATCACAGGATTTAGGGATTGATTTAGGGACAGCGAACACACTTGTTTTTCTGAAGGGAAAAGGGGTTGTTATGCGGGAACCATCTGTAGTTGCAATCAATAAACAAACAGGGAATATTGAAGCTGTCGGAAGTTCAGCACGAAATATGATTGGAAGAACCCCTGGAAATATACAAGTTATCCGTCCTATGAAAGATGGGGTAATTGCAGATTATGATACAACTGCAAGCATGTTGAAATATTATTTGAAAAAAGCAATGCGTAAGCGTTCATTCTTTGCAGGGAAGCCAAAAGTAGTTATTTGTGTTCCATCTGGAATTACAATGGTAGAGGAACGCGCAGTTATCGATGCAACGAAACAAGCGGGAGCTAAAGATGCTTATACGATTGCGGAACCATTTGCAGCTGCAATTGGTGTTGGTTTACCTGTGTGGGAACCTACCGGAAGTATGATTATAGATATTGGTGGAGGCACAACTGAGGTGGCCGTAATTTCTTTAGGTGGAATCGTTACAAGTAAATCCATTCGTACAGCAGGAGATGACATGGATGAAGCCATTGTCCAATATATTCGGAAAGAGTATAATTTATTAATTGGAGAGAGATCAGCAGAATCAATTAAACAAGATATTGGTTCAGCTTCAAATATTCCAGAAAACCCAACAACGGAAATTCGCGGAAGAGATTTATTATCTGGTCTCCCAAAAACAATAGAAATCACGTCAAATGAAATAACAGGTGCGTTACAGGATTCCGTTATGAATATTGTTAACGCAGCAAAAGAAACATTGGAAAAAACACCTCCAGAACTAGCGGCAGATATTATGGATAGAGGGATTGTTCTCACAGGTGGTGGTTCGATGTTACATAATTTGGATCAAGTAATTGGTGAGGATACGAAAATACCTGTTCTTAAAACGGAGCAACCACTGGACAGTGTTGCAATTGGAACGGGGAAATCACTAGAAAACATCGAACATTTTCGAGCAAATACACATCATTAAAAGCATTTCTAATGATCAATATAGAGATGATCATACAATATGTATTTTATGTGGAAGAATAAATCTATAAACAACCAAAAATCGTCTTACATACGTATATTGAAACTCATTACGTAAAATCTTTATGAAATAAGAACATCCATTTTATGTATGTAAGGGCAACTCCTACTGTACTTTTTCAGTACATTTAGATAGGATTAGAAGCTAACCAGATAGATTGAAATTGATTAAAGTAGGTGTGAAAAATGTCTTTTTTTCGCAAAAAACAAATGTTTATTTTTCTTATCGGAATTATTATTGTCATCGGATTGATTGGGTATTCCTTACAGGATCGTAGTAAGAGATCTCTTCCTGAGCAATTTATTTCTGATACAGTCGGTTTTATCCAACAAGGGGTCAATATACCGATTCGATATGTGAAAACATTTTTTTCGAATATTTCCAATGTGAAGGACACATATAATGAAAATAAAATTTTAAAAGAAAAAGTAAGTGAATATAAAACACTTTTATATGATAACCAAATTCTCGAAGAAGAAAATGAAGAGTTAAAAAAACTTATAGCCCAACAAGATTCACTACATGAGTATGATTCCATCCAGGCAAATGTAATTGCCCGCTCACCAGAAAGATGGCTCCATCAAGTTACGATTAATAAAGGTGCCGATGCAGGAGTAGAAGCAAATATGGCTGTTATAACAGCTGATGGGATGGTAGGAAAAGTGTTGTCAGTTTCTCATAATTCATCAACGGTTCAATTACTAACAGGATTTGATGAATTTAACCGAATTGCTGCGACCATCAAACGAGATGATAAAGATGTGTATGGAGTAATAGAGCAGTATGACGAAGAACGAGAAGCACTTCTTTTAAAAATTATAGAGGAATCTGATTCAGACTTGGAGAAAGGTGAAGTAGTCTTGTCTTCTGGTATGGGAGGAGTGTTTCCGTCAGGTCTTCCGATTGGAGAGGTGGAGGAAGTTATTCCTGATCAATACGGTTTAACGAAGACTGCACTTATCAAACCTGCAGCAAATATGTATGCTATCCATCATGTTATTGTCGTAGATCGAAAGCTTGATACAACGGATGGAGAAGAAGAGGAAATAATAGAAGACGAAGAAGAGGACAACGAAGAGAAGGATGATGAGGAATGAAGAAAGCTCTTATTCCTCTCAGTTTATTAATCGTACTTGCTTTACAAGGTGTAGCGATCGAAATTGCTACTAGCTTTACGAGTATGCAAGATGTATATATCATTGCTCATTGGGTCTTGGTTTTTGTCATCTGTATTTCTTTGTTGTTTGACTCAGAAAGTAGTTATTATGGAATTGTATATGGAGTAATCTTCGGATTGCTCATAGATATTGTATATACAGATATGTTGGGTACATATATGCTAGGATATGGTTTAACGATGTTTATTTTACAAGGTGTTAAGCATGTGTTTTTTACAAATATATACACGACAATGCTTATGGTAGCTGTCGGAATTATGGTAGCTGACCTATTTATACATGGCATATATGCAATGGTTGGGATTGTAGATATTCCGTTTTGGGTGTATGTATGGACTCGCTTATTACCAACCGTTCTAGCAAATCTAATCTTTTTAATTGTACTCTATCCATTTGTATATAGAAGATTTCCACGTTGGCGTATGGAATATACAGACGGAAAATAAATACGAGTGAGTGAATGTCATCATACGTTTTTTTATGTTAGTGAAAACAATATGTAATTCCGCTAAGTTGTTTGATACTACATGTTGGTAATTATGAAATGCATTCGAGTCTACAAATAATAAATAATGGTATGCTTAGAGATAACTGGTATAATATAAGGAAGTAACAATCATATGAGGCAATTGTGGGGTGGTTCAAATCATACAGGATGATACACAAACAATTACGATAAAAGGAACAAGAGAAGGATTAACACTTGTTATTGAGGATACTTGTTCGTATGACGAAGCAATCTTTCAATTGAAAAAAAGAATGGAAGAAGCAGAGTTTAAAGAAGATGAACCGATTGTGCCTGTACATGTGAAGGTTGGAAATCGATATTTAACAGAAGAGCAGAAAAAAGAGATCGAATCTCTTATCATCACAAAAACAAACTTTAAGGTTGAATCCTATGAATCTAAAGTTGTATCAAAGGAAGATGCTCTAGCTTGGTTAGATGAAGCGGACGTTAAACGTGTCATGAAAGTTGTTCGCTCAGGACAAGTATTGAGTGTTATAGGGGATTTATTACTTCTTGGCGATGTAAATCCGGGTGCGACAGTGAAAGCGACTGGAAATATATTTGTCATGGGGAACTTACGAGGAATTGCTCATGCGGGTTCAACTGGAAACCAAGAGGCAATTATTGCTGCTTCTTATATGAATCCGAGTCAGTTAAGGATAGCTGAATACATAAGTCGTGCTCCAGATTATGAGACAGATGGGGTTTACATGGAGTGCGGATTCATTCATAAGGAAGAAGATAAAATTATGATTGACCGATTACAAGCTCTTTCACACATTCGTAAAGATCTACGTGGATTCGAAAGGAGAATGAAAAATGGGTGAAGCAATTGTCATAACTTCCGGTAAAGGTGGTGTTGGGAAAACAACAACTACTGCCAATATAGGGACGTCCCTTGCACTTATGGATAAGAAAGTTTGCTTGATTGATACTGACATCGGACTTCGAAATCTAGATGTAGTAATGGGTCTAGAAAACCGAATTATTTATGATATTGTTGACGTAATTGAAGGAAGATGTAAGCTTCATCAAGCACTTATTAAAGATAAACGATTTGAATCACTTTCTTTACTTCCTGCTGCACAAACAAGTGATAAATCTGCAGTAACTGAAGAAGGTATGATAGAAATTGTCTCAACGCTGAAACAAGAATATGATTACATCATCATTGACTGTCCAGCTGGAATTGAACAGGGATTCCAAAGTGCAATCGCTGCAGCTGATCGAGCGATCGTTGTAACGACTCCTGAGAAATCAAGTGTTAGAGATGGAGACCGCATTATTGGATTATTAGAAAACACAGAAATGGAACGGCCACGTTTAGTGATTAATAGAATTCGTAATCATATGATGAAGTCTGGTGATATGCTAGATATTGATGAAATTGTACAAATTCTCTCCATAGATTTAATTGGTATTGTTATTGATGATGACGCAGTTATAAAAGCATCAAATTCTGGTGAACCAGTAGCCTTTCATCCAAATACAAAGTCATCCATTGCTTACCGAAATATTGCTCGAAGAATTCTGGGAGAAAATGTACCTATGCAATCATTAGAAGATAAAAAAGGGATGTTTACTAAAGTAAAACGTTTCTTTGGAATGCGTTCATAAGGAATACATGAGAGGAACCTATGAAGTAAGATAGGTTCCTTTTTTTGTGAGGGTACTCATATTGTGCATATTCTTTCATATACTTGTACAAATGACCTGTGAAGGAACGTGAGTGCAATGAGTAAAGGAATTCAACAAGTACGAAAATCCATTCAACAACGAAAAAACAAGCGTGGAGTACGTGCTGTTCACACTCCCACTCAAGCTGCAAAAAGTATAAAGCTTCCAACTATGGAAGAAAAACACGGATTTCTAGCAAATATTGAACCATCTCCTTCTAAAAAAAGCCCTAGACGGTCACGTTTAGCAGGATTCATGATGAAGGGAATGCTGTCTGTTTCACTATTTTTTGCAATAGCGATTATTATGGAATCAAATCATTCTTTCTTAACAACACCTAAAACGTGGACAAGCAATGCACTTACAAATGATTTTCCGTTTGCTCGTGTCCATGCTTGGTATACGGAAACATTTGGTTCTCCTTTAGGATTTACTCCTAAAAAACCTGTAGCAAACGATGAAGAAACACGTCAATTGCCTGTAAGTGGAGATGTAGTAGAACATTTTCAATCCAATGGAACAGGTATTTATATTTCTCCAAAAAATTCAGAGGATATTCAAGCGTGGGAATCAGGAATCGTAACGTTTGTGGGAAAGAAAAAGGGCTTAAATCAAACCATTGTTATTCAACATGTTGACGGCAGTAAAACAACCTATGGAAATGTTAGTTCTACGGACGTTCATGTATATGAACATGTCCTGCAACATGAAACGATAGGTTCTTTCGAGCATTCCAAGGAAGATGCGCCTGTATTTTTCTCATTAGAACAAGATCAAACATTTGTAGATCCTGTTCGGGTGATTAAAGTTGATGACCAACCATAATACCTTTCCAGAAATACAACTTCATCCATTATTCATATTATTTGCAGCGGTGGCTATTATTAGTGGATCATTTGTAGAACTTATAACAATTTTGGTTATTGTAATCATTCACGAATGTGGCCATTATGTAGCAGCAAGGTTTTTTTCATGGAGAATTATCCGGATGTATATTTGGATTTTTGGAGCTGTAATGGAGACTGAAGAACACGGTGTTCGATCCATTCGTGAAGAAGCGATTGTTGTTTTATTTGGTCCATTTCAACATATATGGATATATGGTGTTACATGGATTTTTCAGTATTATGGGCTTTTACATTCAACCGTTATCGATGGTATTTTCTTTTATAATACGGTTATCCTATTGTTCAACTTGCTGCCTATTTGGCCTCTTGACGGTGGAAAGATTCTTTATTTGTTTTTAACATATGTATATCCTTACCAAAGAGGATATGAAAACACGTTAATAATCTCTTGTATCAGTTGTATATTATTAAGTATATGGATATGTGTCTGGTACAGCTTTCATATCCAATGGATTTTTATGATGGCTTTTCTTTTACTAGAGATTTGGAGAGAGTGGAAAAACAAATCTTATGTATATATGCGATTTTTACTCCATCGCTTACAAAATCAATCTGTTCATAAGTCTACGCATATCATCGAATCTTTTCCACATGAGAAAATAAGTGACGTCCTTACGCAATTTAGAAGAGAACATACGCATATGATTGTAGTACCAAATGATAAAGGTACTCGTTATTCCTATAAAAATCACTTATCTGAGCAGTTGTGTATCAATTATTACTTTTATCAAGGTGGTTGGTCTCGTACAATCGCTGATGTGTACCAGTCCCAATTTATCCAACCATCTCCACGATTGCACATTAAATAGAAGGATATTTTTTTAAATGAAAAATTGTATTGACATAAATCTTTAAAGTATGGTATTATTAATCCGTTAAACTTGTAGCGCCCATGCTACAACCGCACAGATCAGGTTCGTAAAAAAATCAATAAATGATTTACCTGCATGGCGAGTCTGAGTGAATTAGGAGGTGCAGATATGTACGCAATTATTGAAACTGGTGGTAAACAAGTAAAAGTTACTGAAGGACAAGAAATTATTGTTGAAAAAGTAAACGCTGATGTGGATGAAACAGTTACTTTTGAAAATGTTCTTTTTGTTGGCGGAGACGATGTTAAAGTTGGTACTCCTTTAGTTGAAGGGGCAACAGTAACAGCTAAAGTCGCTAAACATGGACGTCAGAAGAAAATTACTGTATTCAAATACAAGCCTAAGAAAAACTATAGCCGTAAACAAGGACATCGTCAGCCTTATACAAAATTAGTTATTGATAAAATCAATGCTTAATAAAGGGTTGGCCAAATGATTACAATTACAATGACGCGTAAACAAGACGAAATTACGGCTTTTGAAATTTCAGGACATGCTGAAAGTGGTCCATATGGATATGATTTAGTGTGTGCTGCAGTTTCTGCTGTATCTTTCGGAACGGTGAATGCGATTGATCGATTATTTCATGTTGATATGAACATTGAACAAGGAGAAGATGGTGGGTATTTGTCCGTACAAATTCCGCGGAATTCCAATGAAGAAGTTCGCAGTCATGTGCAAACTCTTCTAGAGGGAATGCTAGTATCCTTGGAAACCATTGAACGTGATTATAATCAATTTATACGAATCTTATCGAATTAGGAGGTGCATGTATATGTTACGTTTAGACTTACAGTTTTTCGCTCAGAAAAAAGGGGGCGGAAGTACAAAGAACGGTCGTGATTCTCACGCAAAACGTCTTGGACAAAAACGTGGAGACGGACAAGTAGTCACTGGTGGATCTATTTTATTCCGTCAACGGGGAACAACTATTTATCCTGGTGAAAACGTTGGTTGTGGTCGAGATCATACACTTTTTGCAAAAGTAGATGGTGTTGTTAAATACGAACGTTTAGGAAAAGATCGTAAAAAAGTAAGTGTATATCCTGTATCTCAGGAAGCATAACTCTTCAAAGTTCCAGTCAATATATTGATTGGAACTTTTTTATTTGTAAAAATGAACATGTAACAGTGCGCTAATCACTTGAATCTGTTATAATCTTGTTCATAATGGAGGTTGTCCTATGAATGCGGAGGAAATTGTTGAGTTGCTACAATATCGGAGACATGACCTTGTAAATGATATGCAAATTATTCATGGATATGTGAGTATGGATATGCTTGATAGAGCTCAAGAAAAAGTAGAAGAATTTTTAAGAAAAACAGAACAAGAAAGAAAGTTATATATGCTAAAAGCTCCATTGTTTACTATATGTATAGAAAAGTTTCGCATGCATCAAGAGATTTTTACTCTTACATATGACATTCATGAAATGATTGAACTTCAAGATTATGATGAATGTTTAACAAAGATTTGCAACACACTACTAGAGATCATCACAACGCATTTTAACCATGAACATATGCATGTTTTACAGATAGACATAGGAACCAAAGGCGAACAACATGGGTACGTACAAATAACAGTTGATTCCATTCATTCTCGTTTATACGATGAAATAGAAGAACAATTGACGGGGAATAACTATCCCAATCTTGTTGTGACATATTTGGAGAACAAAGTGACATGCATGGTTCAAATCGATTGAAGGGTGAAGAAAAATGTTTATAGATCAGGTTACTGTATATATAAAAGCCGGTGACGGGGGCGATGGAATCGTCGCTTTTCGGCGTGAAAAGTACGAACCAATGGGTGGCCCAGCTGGTGGCGATGGTGGAAATGGTGGAAATGTTGTTTTTGAAGTAGATGAAGGATTACATACGTTGATGGACTTCCGCTACAATAGACATTTTAAAGCAAAACGTGGCCAAAACGGTATGAGTAAAGGGAAACATGGAAAGAATGCAGAAGATTTAATTGTCCCAGTACCTCCTGGAACAGTTGTGACAGATGCAGATACACATGAACATATAGCTGATTTAACCAAACACGGTGAACAAGCTATTATTGCAAAAGGTGGAAGAGGTGGGCAAGGCAACATCCGCTTCGCCAGTCCGAGAAACCCTGCACCCCATTTATCTGAAAATGGGGAACCAGGTGTTGAAAGAAACATTCAAGTAGAATTAAAGGTTCTTGCTGATGTTGGACTCGTTGGCTTTCCTAGTGTGGGAAAGTCAACATTATTATCGGTCGTTAGTGCAGCACGTCCGAAAATTGCTGACTATCATTTTACAACATTGTCACCCAATTTAGGTGTGGTTGAAACAAAAGACCATAGAAGTTTTGTGATGGCAGATTTACCAGGCTTAATTGAAGGAGCAAGCGAAGGAGTTGGCTTAGGACACCAATTTTTACGACATATTGAGCGAACTCGTTTAATCGTTCACGTGCTTGATATGGGGAGAGTTGAAGGAAGAGAACCTTATGAGGATTATCTACAAGTGAATGAGGAATTAAAACAGTATAATGAACGTCTAATGGAATTGCCACAAATTATCGTAGCTAATAAAATGGATGTGCCTGAGGCTGAAGAACATTTGAAGTCATTTAAGGAACAACTGGATAAAGAGGTCATTATCGCACCTATTTCAACGATTACGAAGCAAGGGATAGAAGAACTTCTGTATAACATCGCTGATATGCTTGACGCAATTCCTGAAGATGAAACGATTTTAGATCAGGAAGAGGTCGTTACGTATACGTATAAAAAAGAGAAAAAGCCATTTACGATTACACGTGATTCAGCAGGAACTTATGTATTAACTGGAGAAGATTTGGAACGACTATTTAAGATGACAGACTTTACGCAAGAGGAATCCGTTCAACGGTTCTCACGTCAATTAAGAGGAATGGGCGTCGATGCAGAACTTAGGAAACGTGGAGTAGAGGACGGGGATACTGTACGTATATTTGATTTTGAATTTGAATTTATAGAATAAAGATTCTTAAAAAATGAGGGATCACTATGTTTTCAAAAGATAATAAGTTTTATCTCGTTCGAGGAGATATTTTACCTGAAGCTATGGGGAAGACAATTGAAGTAAAAGAATTATTGGAACAAAAAAAGGCGAATTCTATTTTTGAAGCCGTTCAAATGGTAGATTTATCCAGGAGTGCATATTACAAATATAAGGATGCCGTGTTTCCTTTTAAAGCGATTGTAAAAGAAAAAATCATTACTTTATCTTTGTATTTAGAAGATCGATCAGGTGCACTATCCAACGTTTTAACCACACTTGCAGATTCAAAGTGTAATGTATTGACCATCCATCAGACCGTTCCAATTCAAGGAAAAGCGAATGTAACGATGTCTTTAGACGTATCAGAGATAGAAGATGAAATAGGAAAAGTTTTACATACACTAAGAAAACTAGAATTCATTGAACAAGTAGATGTACTTAGTTCTGGTGTATAATTTAGGGGGATATTTATGACGATCAAGATCGGTTATTTAGGGCCGAAGGGAACATTTACGAAACTAGCCGTAGATGAAGCATTTAATGGGGAAAATAAAGTAGCATATGAAACAATTCCAGCATGTATTGACGCAGTAAAATCCGGTGAACTAGATATAGGAGTCGTTCCACTTGAGAATGCGATTGAAGGTACGGTTCATTTAACATTAGATTATCTCGTTCATCAAGTAAGATTACCAATTGTAGCAGAAATTGTTGTACCGATTCGCCAGCATCTACTCGTCAATAAAAATTTTACAGGAACATACAGTGATATCACTGAAATTCATTCCCACTCACACGCAATTGCTCAGTGTAATCAATATATTCATCAAGAATTACCAGAAGCAAAAATTAAACATACGACTTCCACTGCAAGAGCCGCTGAAATCGTAAGTTCATCTGATGAGCCGATTGCTGCGATAGGAAATGTGCTTGCTGCAGAAGAATACGATGTAGAAATTATGAAGAATAATATTCATGATTTCCCCAACAATCACACACGATTTGCTGTGCTTGCCAATGATGAGAACTGTGTTCATATTAAACATCCAGTACGTGCTGAACGTACAAGCTTATTAATTACATTGCCAAGTGATTATGCTGGAGCATTACATCAAGTATTATCCGCATTTGCATGGAGAAAAATGAACTTATCTAAAATTGAATCTCGTCCAATGAAAACAGGATTAGGAAATTACTTTTTCATCATTGATGTTAACCAGCCTTATGATGATGTTTTATTTCCAGGAGTAACCGCTGAGTTAGAGGCACTAGGTTGCCAAGTGACCATGCTTGGAACATATCCAGTGTATGATTTACAGTGTGAAAGTTAACTAAAACAGTCTAAAATCACTCGTTAAACGGGTGATTTTTTTAATTTTCTTGTAAAAAATAAAAGATTATATCAACTTTTCTAGACTCTTGCATATGTTGATAAGAGGAATGCGCCTATATTAAGAAAAGAGAGGAGTTTGGTGTAACTTGAAAATCCATATTGTAAAAAAAGGCGATACACTTTGGACAATTGCAGAGAAGTATGAAGTTGATTTCGAGGAATTAAAACAAATGAATGCCCATCTTGCCCATCCAGACATGATTATGCCTGGTATGAAAATAAGAATACCTGTTCATAAAAAAGAATCGAAAAAGGAAACGAAAAAAGAACATGTAAAAATTCCGAAAGAACAACCTATAGCATCAAAAAAAGAAGAAAAACAACCTCAACAAACAAAACCGATTGAAAATGTGAAAGAAGATGATCATAAAGACCATATACACATTCAACCAGTGATTCCATTTGAACAACAAAAAACACCTTCTTTAACTAAAAACACCATGCCAAAAATGCCGTCCATGCCAGAATTACCCCATATGTCACCCATAAAAGAGGAAGAAGTGAAAGAGAAACAAGAAATAAAAGAGAAGCCAAAAGAACCAGTGAAGGAGAAACCTGTGAAAAAGGAAAAAGAGAAGAAACAGGAAGAGATAGAATCATTTCCATTAACTTCTCATGGATGTCATTGCTACTGTGGTACGTGTACTCCAATGCACTTTGCTGGGGCTCAAACGAATCCGCAACAACAGCATATGCAGATGATGTATCCAAGCCATGGCTGTGGATGTCAACAACTAGGAATGTATGGAAATTACATGTATCATCCAATGGTACAAGGGACATATATGCAGCATATGTATCCGGCACATCATCAAATGAATGGTGGATTTCATGCGCATCCACATATGATGCAAGAAGGAATGTATCATCAAGCAGGGCAACCTTTTCATGAATCAACAGATCACATGAATGGATCCTCATTTAATCAGCAATGGCCGCAACAAAGGAACTATTCAAATGGTGAGAATTGGCAACGAGAAGGGGAACAAACAGGAGGTACACCCGAACATATTTCAGACGAGGAATCCATAGGAAATACGTATCCACCAATGTATAGTGAGGAATCAACATTTTATTCTTATCCAGATCCACCGGAAATAACTGAAGAATGATATTCGTTCAAAAAAAGGCGACTCTAGTCGTCTTTTTTTTGTGTTAAACCGGTTCATATGGTTGAATGGTAAGTAGGAATAATGGATACATTTGTACGTCATACTGGGTATTTGCAATTCCTTGGCAACAACATGTATGTACATTCGGAATGACATAACCACATGCTACAGTAATATAGAAGTTTTGATAATTATTTCACTCAGATGATTATGAAAGGATGATATCATTGGAAAAAGAAGTTCAAAAAATAGTTTCTTGGTTAAGAGAAAAAGTAGAGGAAGCGCATGTAAAAGGACTCGTTGTTGGCGTAAGTGGAGGACTTGATTCTGCTGTGGTAGCTTATTTAATGAAACGAGCATTTCCAGATCATTCTTTAGGTGTCATTATGCCTATTCAAAGTACAGAAGACGATTTAAAAGATGCATATGAAGTAGTAGAGAAAAATGCAATGGAGTATGTAACAGCTGATCTAACATCGACCCATACGACATGTTTGCAAACAATCATTCAATCAGATCCTGGACTTGAGAATGTAAACAATGATGTCATGCGAATGGCTGATGCTAATTTGCGTGCCAGGCTTCGCATGAGTACTTTATATACATATGCAACCCTTCACAACTATTTAGTAGTTGGAACGGATAATAAGTCTGAATATTATACAGGCTATTTTACGAAGTATGGCGATGGTGGAGTGGATCTATTACCAATTGTAGATTACACTAAAACTGAAATATGGGAAATGGCACGTGTATTAGGTGTACCTCAAGTGGTCATTGATAAAAAGCCAAGTGCGGATCTTTGGGAAGGACAAACAGATGAAGAAGAAATGGGTACGTCCTATACCCATATTGATGCATTTTTAGAAGGAAGAGAAGTGCCAGCAGAAGATGCTCAAGTGATTCAAGCGATGCACACAAAAACAGCACATAAACGAGAGATACCAGCAAAATATACTCGC
>DATGUV010000037.1:0-3583 GCA_035301025.1 Bacillota bacterium
TTTTATGTACTGGTAACTCTTGCAGAAGCCAAATGGCAGAAGGTTGGGCGAAGCAACTTCTTGGAGATGAATGGGAAGTTAGAAGTGCTGGAATTGAGGCACATGGCTTGAACCCGAATGCTGTCAAAGCAATGAATGAAGTAGGAATCGACATTTCTGACCAAAAATCTGAACTGATTGATAATGAGTATCTCAATCATGCGACGTTAGCAGTAACTCTTTGCGGTGATGCAGCTGATCGTTGTCCAATGACACCGCCACATGTTAGAAGAGAACATTGGGGTTTTGATGATCCTGCAAAGGCAGAGGGAACAGATGAAGAGAAATGGGCTGTTTTCCAACGTGTTCGTGACGAAATTGGTGAACGAATTAAACGATTTGCTGAAACAGGGGAATAAAAGATAGGCCGTGAGTTAATATTCAGGCTTATCTTTCGATTAATATATAAGGATATAATTATATTATAATGCCTGGAGGGAAAAAATGATGAAAAAAGTAGAAATTTTTGATCCAGCAATGTGTTGTTCAACAGGTGTCTGTGGGCCAAGTGTTGATCCAAACTTAACAAGGGTTGCTTCAACTGTGTTTTCATTGGAACAAAAGGGTGTAGATATTAAGAGATTTAATTTAGCAAATGAACCTTCAGCTTTTGTAGATAATGAAACGATTAATCGAGTACTTCAGGAAAAAGGAGCAGATGCACTTCCTATAACACTTTTAGAAGGGGAAGTTGCTAAAGTAGGAGTATATCCAACCAACCAGCAATTTGCGGAATGGTTGGAGGTAAGTGCGGAGGAATTGACTCAGAAACCTCGTGTACGTGTTTCTGTAAAACTCGACTAAAGGAGAATCTTAAAATGTATACTCAATATAAACCAAGTGAACATGTCGAAACACCTTACCTATTTTTTACAGGCAAAGGTGGAGTTGGGAAAACATCCGTAGCATGTGCAACAGCAATAGCTCTTGCAGATCAAGGAAAAAAAGTCTTGTTAGTCAGCACAGATCCCGCCTCTAATTTACAGGATGTATTTGAAGTAGAATTATCACGTGAGCCAATAGAAATTCCAAGCGTAAAAAACTTATATGCCAGTAATATTGATCCAGAGGAAGCTGCTAGAGTTTACAGAGAAAAGACAGTTGGACCATATCGGGATAAACTTCCTGAATCTGTGGTCAATCAGATGGAAGAACAACTTTCTGGAGCATGTACAGTAGAAATAGCTGCATTTGATGAATTCTCTCATTTACTAGCAGACGATAGTATATTTAGTCAGTATGATCATGTGTTGTTTGATACAGCTCCAACAGGTCATACGCTTCGTTTATTAACCTTACCGACAGCGTGGTCAGGTTATCTTGAAGAAGCTACACATGGTGCCTCTTGTTTGGGTCCATTGTCAGGTCTTGGGGATAAGAAGGATATGTACCAAAAGGCAGTTGAATCTCTTTCTGACAGTGGAAAGACAACATTAATCTTAGTTGCGAGGCCAGAGGAATCCACCCTCAGAGAAGCAAACCGTGCATCCTTAGAACTTGGAGAGATTGGTATTGAAAATAAGTTGCTTATCATAAATGGGTTATTGAACACCCATGACGAAAATGATGGGGTATCTACAGCTTTTTATGAAGGTCAGCAAGAAGCATTAAAGAAAACTCCAGAAGGATTGCAAGAGATTCAAATATTCTCATTACCTTTTGTATACTATTCGTTAACTGGTATTGGACGCCTTCGTCAGATTGTGAGTAATGCACCTTTAGTTGGTTTTGAGGAGGATGATGAGGGTACTGATTTATCCCCACTTTCAGAACTAAAAGATGTTATAGATGACTTTTCCGTTAAAAATACTCGTGTCATTTTTACGATGGGTAAAGGTGGAGTTGGAAAAACATCTGTTGCTGCAGCAATTGCGGTTGGATTGACGGAAAAAGGACATAAAGTTCACTTAACAACAACTGATCCGGCAGCACACCTAGATTATATGTTTAAAAATAGTGCGATTAATGAAAATCTATCTATTAGTAGCATTGATCCAGAAGTAGAAGTGGAAAGTTACAAAAAAGAAGTAATCACTAATGCTGGCGAGTTGAGTGATGACGAACTTTCCTACTTACAGGAAGACCTTGAGTCACCATGTACAGAAGAAATTGCTGTATTCCGTGCATTTGCTGATGTAGTAGAAAGGTCCAAACAAGAAATTGTAGTTATTGATACAGCACCAACTGGACATACACTTCTCCTACTCGATTCTTCGGAAGCCTATCATAAAGAAATGAGCCGTTCGACAGGTGAAATTCCAGATAGTGTAAGAAATTTATTGCCACGACTACGTAACCCAGAAGAAACAGGTGTCGTCATTGTTACATTACCAGAAGCAACTCCTGTATTTGAAGCGAGTCGTTTACAAGATGATTTAAAACGTGCTGAGATTACACCAAAATGGTGGGTCATCAATCGAAGTTTATATGTGACAGGTACAACAGATAAAGTATTAAAAGCACGTGCTGCAAGTGAAAAACAATGGATTAGAAGAGTAAAAGAAGATATGACAGATAACGCTGCTCTAATACCATGGATGAAAGAAGCAAAAATCGGCTACGACAATTTGAAAGAATTTGTTCAGTCTTAAACAATAAGGAGGAATAACATGATTATAACAGAAAAGGCTAAAACTAAATTGCAGGCAATTTTTGAAGAAAAAGGTGTAGAGGGAATTCGTTTTTATTCAATGGGTGCTGGATGTTGTGGACCGCAATTAGGTATATCCTTAGATGCTCCAGAGAAAAATGATATTGTCGAAGAAATTGATGGAATTAAGGTAGCCATTGATAAGGATGTTAAAGATACAGTACAAGAATTAACTTTAGATGATGATGAAACACCAAATGGTTCGCAATTTGTTTTATTAGGCATGAATCAGTCCTGCTAGATTACAACACGAGATGCTTTGGAGGTATATAATATGAAAATCATTATTATTGGTTCAGTTGCGGCGGGAACATCGGTTGCGGCAAAAGCACGCAGAAATGACGAAAATGCGGAAATTACTTTATATAATGCAGATTATGATATTTCGTATTCAATCTGCGGAATCCCTTATTTTTTAGGTGGAGAAGTGGATGAACTCGAGACATTAACACCGAGAAGTGCTGCATGGTTTAAAAAACGATATAACGTGGATATTCATATTCGTCATGAGGTTATAAAAATTGACTCGGACAAGAAAACAATAACGGTAAAAAATTTAGATACGAATGAGTCAAAGGAAGATAATTACGATACATTGGTCTTTGCAACTGGTGCGACACCGACCACTCCATCAATTAAAGGAGTGGATATGAATCACGTCTTTCATGTCCGTACCATTCAAAACACAGCAGCTATAAATTCGTATATGGTTACTAATGATTCGAAAAAAGTTACAATCATTGGTGCTGGTTTCATAGGACTTGAAATGGCGGAGCAACTGACTCATAAAGGCTTAGAGGTAACAATTGTTCAGCGTAGCAATCAGATTATGCCACATTTGGATAAAGATATGGCATTTCGGGTGGAAGAACATATTAGAGATAACGGGGTTAA
>DATGUV010000038.1:0-11454 GCA_035301025.1 Bacillota bacterium
ATGTAACCATATTTTAATCTGTATGAAAACAGGATAAATAAGTGTTTAAAAGACTGGTGTTAAGCCAATCTATAAAGGATAAAATTAATAATTTCAAGGAAACAAACAGAAATGAAGAAAAATTATTTTAATACACTTGCTTATCCCATGAATGATACGATAGAATCCTTTTTGAGGTGATAAAGTGGTTGCCTTAAATAAGGATTTAAAAGTAAGTAATGTAAAAGGTGTGTTAATTTTTCTCGTAGTATTCGGGCATTTGATTGAAATTTATAAGAAGGAATACTACGAACTATTTGTGTTTATTTATGCATTTCATATGCCACTTTTTATATTTATTAGTGGATATTTAGCCAAAAGAATGCGCTTTTCTAAAATAATAAATATGATCTTGCTCTATCTTATATTTCAAACCCTCTTTAATTGGATACTATATATGACAGGAGATTATCCAAATTTACAGTTTACTTATGGAAGACCGCATTTTCATTTATGGTATATTGTGAGTTTAGGTGTATGGTACAGTATTGCTTTACTGATAAATACTATGAAGTTAAAGGCAATAGGGAAGTGGGGAGTTTTTCTCCTACTATTTATAATAAGCTTCATATCACGTTGGTATACAAGCGATGTTGCAGATATAGTAACTGAGGAGTATAGTAACTTTACATCTTATACGTTAAGTTATCAAAGAACTTTGTCATTTATGCCTTTTTTCTTTGCAGGATTTTTTATGTCTAAGAGATGGTTAAGCACGTTATATCATTCCTTAGTAAATCCAATAGCAAGTTTACTAATATTCTCTACGATAATGTTTGTTACCTTTTTGTATACTCAAGAGTCATTCGGTATTGAATCGATCTTTAGGGGGAGTTTTGGAAGTCATCGTTATGTAGAAGATAATGATGGGGTTGTCGTATATTTATTTAAAATATCGCTTCATTACGTGCTAGCGTTTGGATTGAGCTATGTAATGTTGAACTTGGTATCTAATAGGGAAAACATATTAACAAAATGGGGGGATCATTCATTACAAATATTTTTATTCCATCCTATTTTTGTTTTTATTATTAGGCAAACAGAGTTTATGGATAGTTGGACGCCCTCTACTAAATTAGCTGCCTTTTTTATGGTATCACTTTGGATTGTAATGTTATTAGGTAGTACGATATTTGTACGTTTGACTAACTTTTTATGCAACCCATACAAAACAATAGTCAATATCTTGAGGGTTGTACGTGGTGTACGATCATGAGTGTTATCTTTATATTTATGAATTGAATAGCTATAGAAATTACTAGACGATTGCCCGATGAGCAATCGTCTTTTTTTGTATAAAGCAAGATTACTATCTTTACTCATTCGACAAAGGCTGCATACGTTGCAATAGGAGGTGAGAACATTGGTAGAGATACTAGCGATGGCCACCGTCATTGCACCAGTGACTGGGGGATTAGTCCAAGCAGTTAAAAATGCTACTCAAGTAAAGAAACGTTATTTGCCATTAATGGCTGTAGGAGTTGGATTAACGTTAGGAGCTGTTGCTTATTTTTTTGACGCTGAAATCGGTATTCGATTATGGGCTGGTGGTGTGAGCGGACTTGCTTCCGTTGGTTTATTTGAGTTGGGTAAAAATGTAAAAACTGGTGAGTGATTGTTATCAATTAAATCCTTAGGAGGAATGTGTGATGTCAAAAATTTATTTAGATCCAGGACATGGTGGAACAGATGGTGGAGCTTCAGCAAATGGGTTAGTTGAGAAAAATGTAACTCTCTCGATTGCTCTTAAAACTCGTGATATATTAAATCGTGATTATGAAGGGCATAGTATCCGGATGAGTCGAACAACAGATAAAGCTGTGAGTCTAACACAACGAACAAATGATGCCAATAGCTGGGGGGCTGATTACTTTGTTTCGATTCACATCAACGCTGGTGGCGGAACGGGTTACGAAGATTATATTTATAACGGTAGTGTATCTGGAAGCACAGTAACGTATCGTGACAAGTTGCATGCAGAAGTGATGAAGCAAGTTGACTTCAGAAATCGTGGAAAAAAACGTAACAATTTCCACGTATTAAGAGAATCCCGTATGCCAGCGGTTCTAACAGAAAACGGCTTCATTGATACGGTTGCAGATGCGAATAAATTAAAATCAGATGCGTATTTAAACCGTATCGCACTCGGTCATGCGAACGGAATTGCAAAGGCATTAGAACTTAAAAAGAAATCCAGTGGTGGTTCGGGCACCTACACTGTAAAAGCTGGGGACACACTTTGGAGTATTGCGCAGGCGCATAATATGACCGTGCAACAACTGAAAGATTTAAATGGACTAACAAGTGATGTCATTCAGCCTGGACAAGTCCTAAAAGTCACTGGAGCAGTATATCACACGGTAGCATCCGGTGAGACACTTTGGGGAATTTCCCAGCAATATAACACAACAGTAGCAAAGATTAAAAGCCTGAATGGACTCTCTAGTGATGTAATCCAACCAGGGCAAAGATTGAGAGTTAAATAAGTTAAAGGTTTGAAGATAAAATGCGACTGCTCATTCAATTGAGTAGTCGCATTTTTTGTATATTAGATAATATGTAGCTATTTATAGTTGCTTTTCTCTTCATTAATTATCTAGGGAAAGGGTTTGACATTCTCTGTAATCTCTTCAGTAGATTCATCGATGTACTTTACTAATTTCAACAATCTTTTATAGCATGCTCTTTAGTGTAAAGTGTATCATCACGCATCAAAATAATCGTATGTATTATCTCCTCCTTAATATATGTCTTATCATGAACTTCATCTAAATCCACTCTAACCAACCCCAGTTTTCAAATTTTCAATATTTATTTATATTTTATTACATTTTGGAATATATATACTCACTATCTATATGCCGTGATAAGAACGAGTGTTCTATGGATGTCAGTAATCTGTACAAACTGTGTTCGCATACCTTGTATAGAGGTGATGCAGCATGAGGATCAACATCATTAAAGGTCCACGGTTTACTGAGCAAATAGAATGCTGTTATGATTTCTTACTATCTACATATCGAAAGGAGCATTCTATTGATTGCAATATACGTAAGAGTGTCCACAGAAGAACAGAGTGTGAAGGGGTACAGCGTACGGAGTCAGATTGAAGAGTGTACGTTAAAAGCTGGAACGACTGATGTACTTAAATACGTAGATGATGGCTTCTCAGGTGAGTTACTAGCTCGTCCTGAGCTCGATCGTCTCCGTGAAGACATGAACGAAGGACTCATTACAAAATTAGTATGTTATGATCCGGATCGTCTTTCTCGTAAACTATTAAACCAATTACTCATTGATGATGAAATTCGCAAAAACAAGGTAGAATTGGTCTTTGTAAATGGAGATTATGCCAACACTCCTGAAGGACAATTGTTTTTCTCTATGCGTGGAGCAATTTCAGAGTTCGAAAAAGCTAAAATCAAAGAACGTACATCTTCAGGAAGAAGAAGAAAAGCTCAAGAAGGATACGTTGTCAAAGATAGTGGTTTGTTTGGCTATGACTATGATTCTAAAGAGCAAACGTATGTCATTAATAAAGCAGAAGCGAAAAATGTTCAAATGATTTTTCACCACTTTACGGACCCTCAAACAATGTTCCAAGGTATGAACGGTATTGCCAAGCATTTAACAGATATCGGTATTCCTACAGCTCGGGGAGGGAAAGTGTGGCATAGGCAAGTCGTTCGTCAAATCTTGCTAAATGAATCATATACAGGTACGTATTACCAAAACAAATATGATACAGAAGGAGATTACGTGAATAAACAAGCGGGAGAAGCGTATGAAGTTGGTAAATTACGTCCACGTGAAGAATGGATTGAAATGAATATTCCACGAATCATTCCTCAAGAACAATATGAATTTGCTCAAGTATTGTTGAAACAGTCAAGAAGACGCCATGCAAGTATAGAAAAACATGCGTACTTACTTTCAGGACTTGTTCGTTGTGGTCGTTGTGGAGAAACAATGAACGGTCGAAAGCGTAAGTCGCACGGGAAAAATTACTATGTGTATGAATGTAGAAAAAATTATGCAGGTGCTAAATCTCGTGGATGTGGCCGGATGATGAGTGAGAATAAATTAAATAAGCATGTGTGGAAACAAGTGCTTTCTTTCATCAATAATCCTGTACAAGTAACGGATTATGAAAAGGTTCCTGTGAAAAACATATATATAGAAGATGAAATCAATCACTTAAAAGAGCAAATAGAAAATACGAAAAGAGGGCGCAGTCGCTTATTGACACTTGTAAGCATGAGTGAGGAAGAAATCGACATCGAAGAAATTAAAGATAAAATCCGTGAACTCCAAGAAAATGAAAAAGAACTCCGTAAACATTTAGAAAGACTACAATCGGAACATCTAGATGTACATACGATCGAAAACAAAACGAACCATCTTGAGGAAGCCATTGAGTATTATATAACACTTGATGGAGAAAATTTAACGGTGGAAGAGAAACAAAAGATTTTACGTATGATTCTTGAAGAAGTAAACGTAATAAACGCTGAGTATATATCTATTCGCACATTCTAACATACAGCTCTCCTTTTCAGAGACGGAAGCATAAAGTTGCAGAATTGACAGAGCTATTAATGTACATAAATTAGAGAACCCACACCGAAATGATTGTGTGGGTACTGACATTCATATGATATAATTAAATAATTGCTATTGCACTGTTGGTTCCTTTTTGAAGACTCCCATAATTCCTGCGATTAAAATTAATATACCAGGAACTAGGTAGAACATTGAAATTGAAATGAATCCACCCACCGCTGCAACAAGTAGCATGATTCCTCCTACTTTTGCATTAGAGCGTACTTGGACTGATCCAATAATCGCTAAAATTGAAAATACAAATGCTAACCAACCTAAACTAGTGATAGTACTTGTACCTGAGCTACTGAATACAGCATCTACCTCACCAACAAATAGAGCCATTATTGCTCCGATAAAACCAAATATTCCCCCAATTAATCCTAATACAAATTCTGCTGTTCTGTTCATGTTATTCCTCCTACATTAATATTTTATCTATGATTTATAATCATGGATTAACAGTTAGTTAGAACAATCATTCATTAAAATATGTATAAATTCATTCAATTAATGAATCAAAAGAACTAAATCTTTTGAATATGAGTAATAAGAACTATTAATTATATAGGTATTATACACTATTTATTTGAATATACAATAATTTCAAGTTTAAGTATCATATGTATTGTATTTTTCTGCAGTTATTATACCTGCAATTTTTTAGAAGATGTTTAATCTGTCTGATATTCTTTCTACCGGGAGGAGTATGTGTTGGAACTCAGCGTTCAGAAGTGTCAAACAGTATACAAGGAATATGGGTGTTTTAGTACATTTTACGCACTTCCCTCTAGTCATAAGTATCTCATTTTCAATACACCTGGCTGCATACGTGGCTAATTTGGTTCCACGACCTTTTTTATAACTTTCCACACCTTTGATCAATCCGATTGTTCCAATGGATATAAGGTCTTCTGTATCTTCACCAGTATTGTCAAATTTTTTTACGATGTGGGCAACTAATCGCAAATTATGTTCGATGAGCTTATTTCGTGCGTTATGATCACCTTCTTGCATCAACTTGATATATTTTGCTTCATCTTTAGGGGAGAGGGGTTGTGGGAACGCTTGGTTTTTCACATAGGAAATGAAAAACAATGTTTCTTTCATAATAAATGCTAGGAAGCTCATAATTCCGGACAAATAGATGCACCTCCTTATGTCAGTGGGCGATAGCCTATAGTTATGTGTATGTTTGTATATTAGAAAACGTGTCTGTCCATAAAAAAGACTTTGCCTAAGTTTGTTTCTTAAGCAAAGTCCAATATTAGTCTTCTCCAGGTCTATGAATATTTCGTTTTTTTAATGCTTCTTCATAAGCATCGTGTTGATTTTTTAGTACTGGTTTAACGCCTACACGGTGTGCAGCTCTTGAGAGCATATGTCCGCCAACAGGGGAGGTTAACAATACAAAGGCAATCGCTAGTAATAATTTACCGCTGAAAATACCTTTCGTCCCGTATAAGAAGATAAAGGCTCCAATTAAAATACTCGCAATCCCAAGAGTAGGAGCTTTTGTTGCTGCATGAAGACGGGTGTACACATCTGGAAAACGATTAATACCGATTGAACTTGAAAGGATAAAGAATGTCCCGACGAGTATAAAGCATACAATTGAAATGTTTAAAATGATATCAATCCATGTCTCGATCAATGATAACACCCTTTTCCATATACTTTGATAAAGCGACAGTACCGATGAATAATAAAATACCTATTAATAAAATCACGTCGTTTAATTTCGATGTAACAATTAAAATAGACGATAATCCAGCAATGGCCATTAAATTAATTCCAAGTGCATCAAGTGCAACAGCACGATCTGGATTGGATGGACCTATAACGATACGGTACAAAAGTAGAACGATTGAAATCGCAATTCCAATAAAGGAAATCTGTACGGCTATATCAATCATCTTCTCAGTAAATAATAAAATATCATTCATCGTGTCACCTCCATAATCGCTTTTTCAAAAGTGTCTTTAATCGCATGAATTTCCTCATCTACTGTGTTAATATCCATCGCATGAATGTATAGCTTTGAATTGTCATGAGAGACTGAAATAGTTAGTGTTCCTGGTGTTAGCGTGATTAAATTGGCTAACAAAGTAACTTCCCATTCTGTTTCAAGCTCTGTTGGTAAAACGAATATACCAGGTTCAAAGGTTGGTTTTCGTTTGTATACTAATTTCACAATAGATATGTTGGAAGAAATTAGTTCACGGAAGAAAATGTATGTCAGTTTTATGATTTTTGTTAGTTTAATGACATAAAATGGCCCTGGTGTAAATCGATTTAATACAAAAAGGAGTACGATCCCTAATAGAAATCCAAATGTAAAGCTCACGATTGTGTATGATTCACTGAGGAACATCCACATAAATGCAATAATGAAGTTGATTACAATTTGAAGTGCCATAGTAACTACTCCTTTAAGACAGATTCTATATATATTTCTGGATCTAATAAATAGGTTGCAATGGATTCAACAGATGGATAAATGAACTCAGCGCCAATTCCTAAAGCAATGGAAATACTTAATAAGCATGCAATGGGTCCAATCATTCCTTTTGTTGACTTTTTAACATGCTCTGGATCCTTTTCTCCCCAGAATCCGTGAATGAAAATCTTCATTACGGAATATAAAATGAGTAAACTGGTAAGTAATCCAATCAATACAACGACAATCACGTCGTTTGAAATAGCACCTTTGAGAATCAGTAGTTTACCAATAAATCCACTAAATGGCGGTACACCTGCTAAAACAAGTGCTGAAATGAATAAGAGCCAGCCAAGAAATGGATAATGATGCATGAGTCCACCCATTTTTCTAAGATCGGTTGTACCAGCAACGTAAACAACGACTCCAACAATCATAAATAGTGCTGCTTTAATGATCATGTCGTGAAACAAGTAGAATATGGATCCACTTACAGATTCTGCATTTAACACGCCAATTCCTAGTATCATAAACCCAACAGCCGGAATAACGTTGTATGCAATAATTAGTTTTACATTATTCGTGGATAGGGCACCAATAATACCAAAAATAAGGGTGAATGCCGCAATCCAAATAAAGAGGGAATGGGTATATTCCGTTTTATATACGAACATTAATGAAAACACACGTAAAATTGAATAGATACCCACTTTTGTTAATAAGGCTCCAAATAATGCTGATACAACAGGATTTGGAACTGTGTAAGAGCGTGGCATCCAGTAATACAATGGAAACAGTGCTGCTTTCGTAGCAAAGACGAAAAACAATAATATTCCTATTGTTGTTAAGACCCCTTGTTGTTCTACATCTTGGATTCTCTCAGCAATTTGTGCCATGTTTACAGTCCCAAGAACGGAGTATAAAAAGGCAACTGCTGTTACGAATACAACAGATGAGAACAAATTGATTAATACGTATTTTAATGATTCTCTTAATTGTACTTTGTCCCCACCTAAAACAATGAGCGCGTATGAAGCCATTAATAGTACTTCAAAAAATACAAATAGGTTAAATAAGTCTCCTGTTAAAAATGCACCAGACACACCAGAGATTAAAAAGAAGAAAAACGCATAAAAGTAATGTTTTTCTTTATTTTCTGGAAGAGAGTGGGGTGCATAAAATGCACATGCTGTTGCTACAATATTTGTCGTTACAACGATTAAAACAGATAATGAATCAGCGACAAAGACAATTCCATAAGGTGCTACCCAACTACCTGTTTCAAGAACAATCGTTTCACCTTGGAGGACGATCCAAGCTACATAGATGGATATTCCTAGTCCAATGACTGAGAAAAGCTTTGTTAACAATCGAGTAACCTCAGTATTTTTATTTGTGAAAGCAACAATAATACCTGCAAATAACGGGAGTATGATTGGCAAAATAACAAGATTACTCATATTCGTTACCCCTTAATTGTTCCATATTATCTGTTTTGTTTTCTGTAATGGTTCGGTAAGCAAGTACGAGAACTACACTTGTTACACCAAAGCTAATTACAATCGACGTTAAAATAAGTGCTTGTGGTAGCGGGTCAGTATAGGATGTAATACCATCTTTTATAATGGGAGGGGCTCCTCGTTTTAATTCGCCCATCGTTAATATAAAAAGGTGAGCTCCGTGTGAGATTAATCCAGTACCGATTGCAATCCGTAGCAATTGTTTTTGTAGCATATTATATATTCCTACGGCAAACAACACACCAGCTAAAATTGAAATAATAATCTCCATTAATCTGCCTCCTTATTTTTCTTTAACTTAATGAGGCTGTATATGGCCAAACCTGCAATTCCAAGAACAGTAATTTCAAATAATGTATCTACTCCACGCATATCGACGAGGATGACGTTTACGATGTTGCTTCCGCCACCTTCAGGAAGAGAAGTTTCAATAAAATAATCGGATATTTTATCGAACCAGTCAGTACTGTGGGCTGTAATTCCTATCATGGCCATAAGTGTACCAAATCCAATAGAAATGAATAAGTTCATACTTTTCGTACCAACTGATTCAGTTCTCTTTTTAAGTTTAGGGAAATGGTAGAAGCATAATAAGAATAGAACGACGGTTACAGTTTCAATCACTAGTTGTGTGAGTGCTAAGTCTGGCGCTCGGTATAATACGAACAGCATAGCGACACTGTATCCAACGATTCCTAATACTAAGATCGCTGCTACATTATGATTCATAAATAATGTGGCAATAGCAGCAATAATAATGACCATTACAATTGTCATTTCTAACGCTGTAACTGGTGCTACGTTATCAAATGAAATGGTGAAACCTTTAGTAACGTACATAAATACAAAGGTTAACATAAACATTGCACCAATAATAATAGACATATACACACGCACGGAGCCATTCATGTATGTGTTTGTAATTTGTGCTGAAGTTTTATCGATTCTTCTAATAAGCCCGTCATATACTCGGTTGAAGCTCAGTTTTCCTGGCAGTACTTGATAAATAGCTGCCCATTTTTTCCGTGTTAACACAAGAAGGGTACCAAGGGCAACTACCATTAAGGACATTATAAACGGTGTATTGAGTCCATGCCAAAATTGGATAGGATCACTAAAGGATGATCCAAATACTGCACTTGAAGCATGTGTGAGTAACCCTTTGTTAAATAATTGAGGCATAAGTGCGATAACAACAACGCCTACAATTAAAATAAATGGTGATAAAAGCATACCTACTGGTGCTTCTTTTGGTTGAACAGGGAGAGTGTTTGCTGCTTTCTTTCCACCAAACACACCGAAAAATAAATACATAGAATACACAAATGTAAAAATACTTCCGATGACTGCTAAGTACGGAATCATGGTAGTGAAGAAATTACTTCCCCATTGCATGCCTTGTGTAGATGCATCGAAAAATAATTCTTTACTGTAAAACCCGTTTAAGAAAGGAAGTGGTGCTCCAGCCATTGAAAATGTTCCTAATACAGCTAATGTAGCTGCGATAGGCATGAAAGTAAATAATCCACCAAGCTTTCGAATGTCTCTTGTTCCTGTTTGAACGTCTACTATTCCGGCAACCATAAATAGGCTTCCTTTGAAAGTTGCGTGGTTTAAAATATGAAATACCGCTGCAAAAATAGCGATTTCAGTTCCGAATCCAAACATTGCAGTAATCATTCCAAGCTGACTAATCGTGGAGTAAGCTAAAATTGCTTTTAAATCTGTTTGTCGTACGGCCATGTATGAACCCCAGCAGAGTGTTAATATACCTATGACGGTCACTGTAATGAAAAATGCGTCGTATGAAACGAAAACCGGTGAAAATCTTGCTATTAAATAAATTCCAGCTTTAACCATTGTTGCGGAGTGTAAATACGCACTCACTGGTGTCGGCGCTTCCATAGCATCCGGTAACCAAATATGAAATGGAAACTGAGCGGACTTTGTAAAAGCACCTAATAAAATTAGTATGATTATGAGAGGCATGTATGAGCTTTCTACTAGAGCTCCTGACGCTGCAATCATTCCTTGTATACTTGTTGTATTCGTTATTGTAGACATGATTATAAGTCCGCCAAGCATGCTCATACCACCGAAAATAGTAATGATCAGTGATTTTAAAGCACCATAGCGAGAACGTTCTTTAAAGTGCCAGTATCCAATGAGTAAGAACGAAGAAACGGAGGTAAACTCCCAAAACGTATATAAAACAAATACGTTATCGGAAAGAACAACTCCAAGCATTGCGGTCATGAACATTAATAGGTATACATAAAAATGAGACAGTCGTTCTGTTTTATCCAGATAAAATACTGAATACAAAACAACAAGTGCACCTATACCACTAATGAGCAAAACAAATAATAAACTTAAACCATCAAGCACGAAGTCAAAATTAATATGTAGAGATGGAATCCAGTTATACGTATTTGTGATCGTTTGGAAATCTTTCCCGACAAATTGAATGAAGTAAAGAAAGATGATAAGTGGTACAAAGAAAACAAATATACCTGTATGCATTTGTTTTTTTGCTCGTCCTAGTAGTGGGACAAAAAATGCGAATAATAGTGGTAGCAATACTACGAACAACATTGAATCAAAAACCTCCTTCAAACTTCCAAATGCAACAATGACTACTTCATTTAGTACGTGAATCAATTTCATAATTGCTTATTTGAGTGGAAAATCCAAACAATACAATTAAAATTAACGTTATTATTCGGTTGTGTAACGTAAATATGATTGCTTGGAATATAGGCGGATGACTCCTGCGGGAGAAAAAGCCTCGTTGAGACCCCGCAGTGCGAAGCACGAGGAGGCTCAATAGCTGCCCGCGGAAAGCAGCCGCCT
>DATGUV010000039.1:0-3409 GCA_035301025.1 Bacillota bacterium
CATCTTGTAACCTTTCTTCCACGCGTATTTTTTCATCTTGGTTTGGTAATTGATCAGCAAGTAATAAATGAACAATATCTAAATAATCTTTATCCTTAGATAGCTCAATCAAATCATATCCTTTAACCACGATCTTTTCCTTTTCTGTTGCCAACAGTGAAATTGCAGTTTCAGCGGCTATCACCCCTTCCAACCCAGGGATAAATTCAGCATCTACTTTCATATCAGCCCTCCTCGTAGTGATCAGTGATTGCACTCCATTCACATACTTCTATAATTCTTATTATAAGTTTGTATTTCATATTCCTAAAGCATATAATATTGATTACTAGCCATAGATTTTTTCAATGGTAGTTGATGGGAGGGTTAACCAATGAACTTTCAAGATTGGGAAATGCTTGCTACATTATATGACACGAAAAATATTACACATGCTGCACAACAGCTCTTTCTATCACAAGCTACTCTAACCTCACGACTTAAGAAACTCGAAAACTATTACGGTGTACAACTCATCATCAGAAAAAGGCGCGGCATTACTTTTACTCCAGAGGGTTTTACGTTAGCGAAACATGCTAGACAGATGTTACGTGAACAAAGAGAGATTGAAGAAAGTTTAAATAATATGAAAGATCATGTTACAGGAACGTTAAAGGTTGGTGTCTCTAACTTTTTCGCACTCAATAAAATGCCCAAACTATTAAGATTGTTTAACCAAAAGTATCCGAATGTTGAATGCCAAGTCGTTAGTGGTTGGAGTACCGATATGCATCGTGCTCTTCTCAATCATGATGTACATATTAGTTTTATAAAAGGTAATTATCCATGGCGGGGCGAAAAAGAATTGCTTTATGAAGAAGATGTCTGTATTGCAGCACCATGGGCATTCACATGGGAAGAGCTCCCAACATTGCCACGTATTGATTATGATACTGATCCACATATGAAAAATATGATTGACAACTGGTGGTATAACAACTATCAGGAAAATCCTTATATAAATATTAAAGTGAACCAAGTGGAAACTTGCAAAGAAATGGTGATCAATGAATTAGGATATGCAATTTTGGCCAATTTAGTTGTTGAACCTTATCCAGATTTAATCACCAAAACATTACATGATCAAAATAACAAGCCAATTACGCGAAAAACATGGATGTACTACCATCCGGAATCGTTACAGTTAAATATCGTACGGGCTTTTACAGAATTCATCAGAACAATGGATGTGAAAAAATTGTAAATGATGAAGCTAAGATGATCGATTTGAAGAATCATAATGGAAATTTAATTCAAAAAAACTGTTAGAAAATAATGCTATCAATCTGCATATATTTTCTAACAGTACAAACGAAATACTATTCATTTACATTGTCTAATCGACCTTCCTGTCCAAAACAACTTTCCTTATCATAGCTTGAAGTCTATTTAAATTGCTCAATCATTGATTTGGCAATTTCGAGAACTTCATCTAACTCTAGACCTACATAATTAATACGATATGTTTCATCGCCTAAAGTGAACATTATATCATCTTCTTTTGATTGGACGGTTACCCCTTCTACCTCTGTCTCTTCAACACCTTCACCAACCAATTGCGGGGCATGTTCATATTCACCGTAAGTAATAAAAGACAGTGTGCCTCCATCATCTGTTTTCACCGTGTAGCCAAACTCCAACGGATAAGATAATGCCAAAATTTCTTCGGCGTTTTTTTCAATGTATACTAAATCCAATTCATACCCCGAAGGCAGTGTAGTAGGAGTTATGATCTTCTCTACAAATTCATTTACATCGTCTAATGCCTGGTTTGTTTCTGTTAAATTTTCATAGAATAATAAACGATCTTCTTCTGGTGTAATATTATTCTCTTCGACAGTAGAAATAACATTTCTTCCGCCTTTTAGGCGATAAGAATTTCCATCCTCTGTCCAAATGAGACTATCAGCATATTCATAGACACCCTCTTCTACTTCCTCAGCCATTGATCCACCACCGAGGCTATTTTTATTCGCTTGTTCCTCATATTCATCTTCACCACTGTTTACCTCTAACGTCATTCGTGCCTGTGGGTCAAATGTGTATGCATCAATAATAGCTTGATAAGTATCCGTTTCAATGCTTTTACTTCCCCTTATACCTAGCAGTCCATCCTCTTGATCAATGATATCTGCATCAGAATGGTAAATAGAATTATAGAATTCCTTGATATCTTCTAATGGTGCTATTAAATCCAATTCTGCATCAGCATGTTCTTGATCACCAGAACCTGAAACTTTTTCATCATTTTCTTCAATTTCTTCATTCACGTTATTTTCGTTGTTTTCGTTATTTAATACTTCTGGTTCGTCGTTCACTGGCTCTTCTGGTTCGTTTTCTTCATTTCCACAACCAACTATAAATAGTGCAGCCATGAGTAAAATAAACGACAACCTTACATACTTTTTCAAAACAAGCACCCCTTATATCCAAATTTTAATACATGTAACTCATTTCCTTTAAAAGTCAAAAGGCTGGGAAGACTCTTGATCCCAGCCTTTTGGTCAATTGAATAGTTTGTTTACGCAGCTGAATCTTCAGATGTAGCTTTATTTTTACTTTTTCTTAATGCTAATAAAATGAATAGAAGAGCTAATAGTGTTGATCCAATAATACTTCCAAACAATAACGGTTTATTATTTACAAGCATGTTTAAAATCGTTTTGTCGATAATCTCAAAGTTCAATTGTTCGATGGTTTCATTCCCTGCCTCATCATATGCATGTACTTGAATGTCATATGCACCGATCTCCTCAAAATGTAAGGTAATAAATTGCTGACCATCTTTTTCAATGACTTCACCTTCATAAACTTCACCATTGACGGTAATTTCTTTAATTGTATCATCTGGATTATCTAACTGAATACTCACTTCTTTTGGATCCAAATATTCTTCATTGTGTTCAACACCTGAAATCAATACATTTGGCGGTGTTTTATCAATGATAAATTCCACTGTCATTTGTTTAATATTTTCTGCTTTATCTTTTACTTCAAAATATAATACATGTTTTCCTTCTTCTTCAATTGGATCACCAATTGTGTATGGCTCTCCATTCAACGTTAAGGAAATAATGTCATAGTCTGTCATATCTTCAATAAAGATCTCAGGAGTAATTGATTCATTAAAGTATTGACCGGAAAGTTCATTTTCAAACTTTATTACCGGCGCTGTTTTATCTATCGTGAATACAATTGTCCTTTCAGTTACATTATTTGCTAAATCGGTAATTGTTGCCTTTAGTACATAATCCCCTTCTTCATTTAACAATGTACCATTTGTATATGGCTGACCATTTAGTGTTACGAAAGATTTGCTTTCATCTAAATGTTTATCATCATACACAACAACTGGCTTTACATCGTCATT
>DATGUV010000040.1:0-13827 GCA_035301025.1 Bacillota bacterium
AAGAGGAGAAGGCTCACGTGGAATGACGATTTCTATCGCACTTGCAGGAAAAGGTCAATTACAACACGCTGGAGCAAAAATGCATCACCTAGCTCCAAACACATCTTCATCTATTGTTTCAAAATCTATTTCCAAACATGGCGGAAAAGTATCCTATTTAGGACTTGTTCACTTTGGACGTAAGGCGGATGGTGCACGTGCCAATATTGAATGTGACACATTAATCATGGATAATGAATCCACTTCAGATACTATTCCATATAACGAGATTAATAATGACAATATTTCACTTGAGCACGAGGCAAAAGTATCAAAAGTTTCTGAAGAACAACTCTTCTACCTCATGAGTAGAGGACTTGAAGAACAAGAAGCAACAGATATGATTGTTATGGGCTTCATCGAGCCATTTACACGTGAACTTCCAATGGAGTATGCTGTTGAAATGAACAGATTAATGAAATACGAAATGGAAGGTTCCATCGGTTAATTGAAATAGAGTTCATGAATGAACGTGTGATACAAATAAAAACTATGATTCCACGCATACGGGTGGAATCATAGTTTTTTAATTGATGCGTATGACGACTAGCCGAGTAAATCATCCCTTTTATTTTACAAAAAGATACCGTTTCCTGGTCCGAGAGGTATTTTAAAGATGAACCAAATAATAAATAATAAAATCCACATAATCGCGAAACCAATTGTGTATGGAAGTAGGGAAGACATAAAAGTTCCTATTCCGATGCGTTTATCATATTTTTTCGCAAATGTTAGTGCAATGGCGAAGTATGCAAGCATTGGCGTAATTGGATTTGTAATAGAATCTCCTATCCGGTAAGCCACTTGAGTAACGGCTGGACTATACCCTAGTAGCATGAACATGGGCACAAATACGGGTGCTAAAATCGCCCATTTCGCAGAAGCACTAGCGACCATTAAGTTGATGAGTGCAGCGATAATGATGAATCCAATAAACATAGGTAACCCAGTAAATCCGATTGCTTGTAGTAAATCTGCACCTTTAATAGCAACGATTGGTCCAAGGTTACTCCAGGAGAAAAATGCAATCATCTGTGCGGCAACAAATGCGATGACAATATATACGCCCATACTAGACATGGATTTCGCTAAATGATCTGCCACATCTTTTGTGTTTTTAATCGAACCAGTAATTTTCCCATATATGAGGGCAGGAACTAAGAAAATGATCATCATAATCGGTACGATACTATCCATAAAAGGTGAATCTGTAATCGAGCCTGTTTCAGGATGTCGCAACATTCCGTTTTCAGGAAGTATGGTTATGAGCAAGAGAACAATCAATATGCCGATGGATGCCACAGCCCAAATAAATCCTCGTTTCTCCAGAGGAGTCACAGACTCTTGCTTCTCCACCTTCCCAGTGTATTTTCCTAATCGAGGTTCGACAATTCTAGTTGTAATCCAGACGGCAACAGGAACGAGTACAAGAGCGGAAACAGCTAGGAAATAATAGTTCATTGCTGGATTTGCTACATAATTCGGATCAATCATATCTGCTCCTGTTTGGGTGAATCCGGATACGAGTGGGTCTAGAACAGAAATTAATAAGTTTGCACTAAATCCACCTGCAACAGATGCATAGGCTGCAGCGAGTCCAGCGATAGGATGTCGACCTAAAGCAATAAAAATCATTGCTACGATTGGAGGCAAGACAACCATGGCAGCATCTGCGGCAGCATTTCCTAAAATAGCTACAAGAACGATTGTTGGTAAAATAAGTTTTCGCGGAGCGCTTAAAATGGTAGTTTTCATAACTGTAGATATAAAGCCAGTTGATTCAGCGACACCAACACCGAGCATAACAACAAGCACAAGTCCCAACGGAGGAAAGCTTGTAAAGTTATCAACAAGTCCGGTTAATATTTGAATGATGCCATCTGCTGAAAGCAAGTTGACGACTTTTATAGTTTCATTTGTAACTGGATGTACAGCAGATGTACCTAGCAAGGAAAATACTGTTGAACATATTAAAATGATGACAGCGATTATGACAAATAGCATGACAGGATCTGGAAGCTTATTACCGTACTTTTCAATCCCATCTAAAAAGCGATTAAACAGACCTCGTTTATTCGTTTGCTTTGGTGAAGATTCTTCATTCATAATGATCCTCCTAATAGAATACGACGTAATTATGTATATTACCTATAGGACTAAAATATTCATTTGCAGAAGGATTTGGGGGATGTTTTCTAGCAGCTTTACAAGGCAGATGTATATGTGATGGAAAAAATAATATGTCTCAGTAGGATTAATGGGGGAGATTCGCTGTTTGAAGGATTTTGTAACGGAAGAGGTCTTCATTCATCTTGTTATAATGGAATGGAACTACATGTTCTAGTAAAGTAGCATAACATATGGGTGATGAAATTCATTCATCTAGATTGTCTTATGGTACAATGAATACTCAAAGGTTTATTTGAAGGTAGGAAGGAGATCTACATGCAAGAAAAAATCCACTTCTATTATACAAATGATTTACATAGTGATTTTACATATTGGCCTAAAGTAGCATCCTTTATGAAAAACAAACGAATAAATTGTGAGCAAAAAAACATTTCTTCATTTTTATTTGATATTGGCGATCACATGGATCGATTTAACATCATTGCAGACGCTTATAAAGGAAAGGCCAATGTTCAATTATTAAACGACCTTTCTTATGATTGTGTAACTATTGGAAATAATGAAGGTATTACGTTAGCGGAATATGAATTAGACCATTTATACGATGAAGCGTCGTTTGATGTTGTTGTTTCAAATATGCGAAAAATGAAGGGAACTACGCCAAAGTGGCTTCAACATTCGGCCATTTACGAAACAATTCAACAGACTAAAGTAGGTGTTGTAGGCTTAACAGCACCATTTAATCCGTTTTACCATTTGCTTAACTGGCATATAGACGAAGTAACAGAAACGCTACAATGGGAACTGGACAAATTAAAGAACCAAGTAGATATAATCGTATTATTATCCCATGTTGGGTTACACGAAGACCGGAGAATTGCCTCGTTGTTTCCTGAAATTGACGTCATTATTGGTGGACATACCCATCATATACTCAAGCACGGTGAAATTGTTAATCATACAATTCTTACAGCAGCAGGAAAGCATTGTAGCCACGTGGGAGAAGTACTGCTTACATATGATCACACACGTAGAGAACTAGTACATAAAGAAGCATCAGTCATTAACATTACACATGTTGAAGATGATGAAAAAACAATTCATAGGTTAGAGGATCTTCAGACACAAGCAAATCACATGATGGAACGAACAGTTGTAACGCTTCCTGAGGAAATTGATGCCAATCCTTATGAAAGTAGTCGTTTTTTAGATCATTTCACCCACACGTTACATGCATGGACGAACAGTGACTGTGCCATGTTAAATGCAGGTATACTCGTTGAGGCGTTTCAAGTAGGAGATGTTACTTATAAAGATATTCATCAGGCATGTCCACATCCAATTAACCCTTGTGTCGTCGAAGTAACAGGAAATGAGTTATTGGAAATTGTCCGTGAAACATTTTCTGAACATTTGATTCACCAAAGCTTGACTGGATTTGGTTTTAGGGGAGATGTTATCGGTGCATTTTCCTATGCAGGGATTGAAATTGAGCGGGATGAGCAAACAAAGGAAGACTATATTTATACGTTATATATTCAAGGTAAACCATTAGAAGGGGAAAAGAATTACCGATTGGCTACGGTTGATATGTTTACTTTCGGGCGGATGCTTCCAGAAATTGCTCGTTCTCCTTATAAAAAGTATTTCTTACCTGAAATGATTCGGGACGTATTAACGGAAGCATTAAAAACATACGTATAACGAAATTGATCACGGATTAACGGGAAGTCAATACCCCCACCTCAAGTTTTGCAGGAAACTAAGAAAATAAGTGGAGGGATAAACTGCCGTAAATCCATGATTCTGCTCTCACCTACAGGACGTAGGTCACAAAGGAGTTGTCACAGGACGTGACGTTCTTATCCTTTGTTCCCCTATGTCCACTGGGGGTTGAATAAAAACCTCCCACTGAATGAAGTTTCATTTTATGGGTAGCGCTTTGGTGGGGTATGCATACATATATAAGAGGAATTCGTTAAAGGAGGATATCACTCATGGTTCATGTAGAAGAAATTGAAATTGGTGGTCACCCGTTTACGACAACTCATGTAGCATTGCCAAAGACAAATTTACTTATCGTGTCCAATGATATTGGCTATATTATGTGTGCAGCTTTAGATGTCGATGTATTTGACGATATGCTTGCGGACCGGAAAATCATTGCGGCTCGCGCAAAAGGCGTACGCTCTATTCAAGATTTACTGGATGCACCTTTAGAGAAAGTAACAAATGCATCACGGGAAATGTATGATTGGGAAGTTGGCATGGTTGGCAAGGACGCACTATTGAATCTTGTACGTTAAATATATGTCAAAGATTGAAGAACACCCCCTACACCACTTTGTCGATCTTATCAACATAATAGCGTTTTGATTTATATTTTGGTATTATGTAACGTAGTTAAGATGATTTCATGAACGTTTTTACACACAATTATTATCGATTTTAGCATCCATGAAATTCATTTTACCATTAACAAATGTAGGGGTTGTTCCTGTGAGACTACGTAATACTAAATCATTACAGGTAGGCGATAAGCTTGCTAAAACAATTTATAATGAACATGGAGTAGCCCTTGTTCAACGGGGAATTCATTTATCAGAGAAAATGATTCAACACCTCATTCGGCAAGACATTCGATATGTTTATTTAGAAGATGAACTCACAAATGATATTATGATTGATCAAATGATTACCGATGATTTACGCATGGAAGTCATTGAAACGATTAAAGACACCTTCGCACATTTCGAAGAACACCATACAATGGAAAAGGCCTTTATTCATGAAGACCAGATGCAAGATTTAACATCTATTATCGATCAAATACTCACTCAAATGTCTCGTCAACAGGAAGATGCAATTTCATTACTTGCTGATTTATTTATAACAGATGATTATACGTTCCAGCATTCATTAAATGTGACGATTTATACATTAGCCATTGGAATGAAATTAAATTATTCTAAAAAAGAATTGGGAGATTTAGGATTAGGGGCATTGCTCCATGACATAGGAAAAGTTTTTATAGATAAATCTATTTTATTAAAACCCGGACCACTTGAACCTGAAGAATATGAAATAATGAAAAGCCATACGGAACTAGGATTTACATTTATTCGTAAAAATACGAATCTTTCTTCGGTGATTGCCCATTGTGCATACCAACACCATGAACGATTAGATGGTTCCGGCTATCCGAGACAATTAACAGAAAAGGAAATTCATCCATATGGAAAAATCATTGCGATTGCTGACGTGTTTGATGCAGTCACAAGTGATCGTGTTTACCGAGAAGGCATGCTACCTCATGAAGGATTAGAGATTTTATATGCAGAAGCGTCTTCAAAGTTTGATTTAGAGATGGTAGAAGCCTTTAAGAAAAGTGTTGCTATTTATCCTACAGCGCTAACAGTAACACTGAGTGATAACCGTACAGGAGTTATCATTGGACAGAATCCAAATTATAACGATCGACCGAATGTACGGATATTACAGCATCAAGATCATTTGATTAAAGAACCATATGAAGTGAATTTATCAAAAGTATTCGATGTAGTAATTACATCTTGTCATTTATAATAAACAGGCTCTTCTAACCCCCTTTACACATGCATATGTTGTAGAGGGGGGATTTTTTATGTTAAAAAAAACGAAACGAATGCGTAAGCCATTAGCGCCACTTCACATTCGGAATGTTTTTATCATTACTTGTATTTTATTTATCACGTTAATTTTCCTAACCATTTGGATAATTGACAAAGGAATCCGCCCTGCACTTATGGATATCGCAGAGCAGAAAACGATTGAATTTGCGACACGGACGATTAATTCAGCTGTAAAATCAACAGAAAACATGCAATTTGATGACCTCGTTGACATGACCTTAGATAGTAATGGGAATGTTGCTACATTAGGTTGGAATTCTGCATCTGTAAATGAGGCATTACGCACGGCTACAGATCGTGCTGAGTATTTTTTATATGGTATGAATAAAGGACAGACACTTGATGTGGAGGACCCAGATTTAAAACCACTTGAATTTGGTGATTCGGTTGGAGATTTGGCAGAAAAGGATCCAACAGTTGTAGAAATTCCGATTGGTCAAGCGACACGTAATACATTATTAGCAAATTTAGGTCCAAAAATTCCTGTTCATTTTGAAATTGTAGGTAGTTTGCAATCAGATGTTGTTCATGAGTTAAAAGAGTTTGGGGTCAATGCTGCATTGATTGAAATATACATTCCTGTAAAAGTAAATGTACAAATTGTAATACCGTTTTCGACAACAGTGTCTGAAATAAGCACCCGTGTATTTATTGATTCAAGAGTCATTATGGGAGATGTACCAGAATTTTTTGGTGGAAGTGGAGAAGGTCCATCCATTTCTATTCCCAAAAATAAATTTTTCGAAGGAGGGCAATGAAAAAGGCACCTTGACAAAATTCAAAGTAAGAACTATAATTATCTGAAAATAGGAATTGTTTTAATATTAGTAACATTAATAGGGAAAGGGGAGAAAATGAAGTATGAACACACGTGCACAATGGGGAACAAGAGCAGGATTTATTTTGGCAGCTGTTGGCTCAGCAGTTGGACTAGGGAATATATGGAGATTTCCAGCCATTGCTTATGAAAATGGTGGAGGCGCCTTTTTAATTCCGTATTTATTTGCCTTGTTAACCGCAGGAATTCCGATATTAATTATGGAATTTACGATGGGACATAAGTACAGAGGATCTTCACCGTTAACATTCAGGAGAATGCATAAAGGTGCAGAATTTGTAGGATGGTGGGGAGTTCTTGTAGCATTCGTCATCTCCACATATTACTCGGTTATTATTGCATGGGCAATGTCTTATACGATTTTTTCTTTCAAGCTTGGATGGGGTTCTGATACAGGAAGCTTTTTTAATTCCTTTTTACAAGTGGAAGAAGTTTCAGCTGGAATGTCAGGAAGTATCGTTCTAGGAGTCCTTATTCCTTTAATTATTGTTTGGGTAATTGTGTTAGGCATATTATTTAAAGGTGTTAGGCGAGGTATTGAAATTGCGAACCGCATCATGATCCCCACACTAGTTGTTGTATTCCTCATCATTGTTATTCGTGCAATTACATTACCAGGTGCTTTGAGCGGACTGGATGCATTTTTTAAACCGGACTTCGATGCAATATTTTCACCAGAAGTATGGGTTGCTGCATATGGTCAAATCTTCTTTAGTTTATCCATCGCATTTGCAATTATGATCACTTACTCTAGTTACTTACCAAAGAAATCAGATATTACGAACAATGCATTTATTACAGGACTTGGAAACTCAGCTTTTGAACTACTTGCAGGAATCGGAGTTTTTGCAGTACTTGGATTTTTAGCCCTTGAATCTGGCTTAAAAATTGATGAAGTAGTTGCAGGTGGTCCTGGGCTTGCGTTTGTTGTGTTCCCAGAAATTATTAACCAATTTCCAGCACTAAACGGCACATTTGGGTTCTTGTTTTTCATATCACTTGTGTTAGCTGGTCTCACGTCACTGATGTCGATTACAGAAACGTATATTGCAGCCCTTGTGGATAAATTTAACATTACTAGAGGAAAAGCAGTACTTTTTGGTGGAGGATTAGCTGCTGTTGTTTCGTTGCTATTCGCAACACAAGGCGGCCTCAATTATTTAGATATGGTGGATTACTTTATTAATCAGTTCGGGGTAGCAATGCTTGGTCTTGTGGAGGTCGTACTCGTTATTTGGATTTTACGCAAGGCAAAAGAACTACGCACACATGCTGACCAGGTGTCAGACATTAAACTAGGTTCATGGTGGACGTTTAGTTTAGCGGTGATTACACCACTTATGCTTGGATACATGTTGTTCCAATTGTTTAGACAAAATATTATGAAACAGTTTACAGGTGAAAATAATACTACTGGAAACTATGAAGGATATTCAGATGCGTTCATTTTATATGGTGGATGGTTTGTCGCTGGTGGAGCACTTATTCTTGGAATTGTGTTAGCTGTACTCAAATGGAAAAAACCCAAAGATACGCATGAAGGGAGCGATGATGTATGAGTATGAGTTCAATCATCGTAATGATTGTTGGAATCTCTATCATATGGGGAGGCTTAGGTGCAAGTATTTGGCATGCTGTAAAGAAAGGTAAACAGCAGTAACGAACGTATAACATTCTAGGCGAGTCTACTGTTGTAAGAACAATTAGATAGGACATGTGAGAATATAAACGAAATGGCTTTACACATCTCGCTCATGTGTAAAGCCATGTTTATTTTTTCGTCCGAGCCATTTGTTCCCACCTACGTAAGTAAGGATAAGGATCAAAGGACCATTCATTCCGTCCGTTATCTTTGTACATCCCGTAATGTAAATGTGGCGGAAATTTACCAGAAGTTCCTGGGGGCCCATAACCGGAAGAGCCGACGGTACCGATTTGATCACCAGGTTGGACAATGGTTCCTAACTTAATATCTTCTGTGTATCCTTGTAAATGAGCGTAATAATGATAAATATTATGCACGTCACGAATACCTATCCGCCAACCTCCATATAAATTCCAGCCAATTTGGTCAATGACTCCGTAAGTTGTGGAGTATACAGGTGTTCCGTAATGGGCAAATATATCTGTACCTTCATGAATCCGAAGCCCACCAAATCCACGCCTATCCCCCCACGTATTTCGGTAACTGTACGTATGATTAATAGAAACCGGAAATGTACGGTCTGTTAACTCTAAAGATTGGAATTTCTTAAATACACGAGCAGTTTGCATGATTGATTGAACAGACATATCCCGTTTATAATAGTTCCAAAGGGCAATTTTTACATCTGTCTCTGTTGTTCCATAGGAAGATATATATCTTCCTATCGTATACAATACGTCCTCAGGGTCATCAATATTCGCTTCGCCATTTCCACTCCCATCTTGACCTATCCCATTAAATAGAGCAATATAAGAAGGAGAAGGATGTTTTAATACATTTCCTGGCCCATACCAGAGCAAGGGATCAAAAGTAATGGAGATAATCTGCTCAGAGGGGACAGGAGTCTCCATATTTCGTTCATATTGATCAATGGCCGCTATATAATACCAAGGAATGAAAGTAGTTGCTTCTGTTTTTTGATAAAGAGCAAGACGCTCTTCATACAAAGATAACTCTTCAGCATGTACATTCATTGAAAAACCGATTATACTACATATACTGATGATCAACAGGATGAATAACTGTTTGATTCGCATATATGACACCTCAAACTTTTTAAAATTATGAAGAAATGTATACATAGTGTGTCCGTATCGATGGTTTTTATGTTTGAAAAAAGATGAATCATTCTTTCCATTAGTCATATGTAGGACTGCTTATTAGAGCAGTGCGCTCTGTGTGCTTATAAGGGGGATTAACAATAAATGATTGTTTTACAAGGAACGAATTATGAGTTAGTTGAAAATTATAGAGATGGATTCCAACAAGAAGCTGTGGAGGAGCGGTACTCTGATATATTGAAAAAGTATGATTTTGTAGTGGGGGATTGGGGATATGACCAACTTCGGTTAAAAGGTTTTTATCATGATCATCACGGAAAAGCTACGTTTGATAGAAAGATTAGTACGTTAGAAGATTATTTATATGAGTATTGCAATTTTGGCTGTTCTTATTTTGTGTTACAAAAAGTGACTGTGTAACATAGGAAATGTCTAATCATACATGCAATAATAATGTCCATACACCATGTAGGTTTTTGAATGTTTGTACCTACATGATGTATGGACCTCTTTGTTGTTGATGATTAGAATATTGATTCAGTTTAATATGGAGCTACTCCTCTTTTTTTGGAGGTTTTTTATACCTTTGCATGTTTCGGTCACTTTCAATTTGTGGTGCTCCAAAAGCGCCTTCAGGAAATTCTTGAGCAAATTCTTCCGCTCCTCTACGTTTCATCTGAGCTTCATGTTTTGTTGCTCGTCTAAAAATCTTTTTCCTTTCCATCTGATCCACATCCCTTATATATGATATATATAGGGTGTCTCTTGATGGATGAAATTATGCACGGGTAGTAGGGGTACTTCTTACGTAACCACGGAATTCTCGCTCCATTAATTTTCCTACGTGAAAAATCAAATCTTCATTACCAACTCTACTAATAATCTGAATTCCGATCGGCATGTTCGCATCATCCACACCAATAGGTATCGTAAGTGAAGGAAGCCCCCACACATTTGCATATGCGACGTATGGCATTACTTGTTGGTATGTTTTTTTAATGGAAAAGATTTCTCTATATACATCTCCGTGGGGGAGGGCACCACTATGATATACAGGTGAAATACTTACTCGATTTTCATAATAGGTATATACTTCTTCATCCCCTTGGGAAAAATAGGATACCAATTCTTCAACTCTTTTCTGACTAGGTTTAAATAAGGTTGCACCAATGAGCGCCCACGATAAATAACGATGTACAGAACTTTTTCCACTTAACTTTTCCCACATATATGAGCGAATATATGAAGGCTTAGGATTAGGAAATGCAAGTTTCTTCATTTCAGTTGCGCCGTCTATTGACATGATTTCTTGCCAAACTGTAGCACAGTCTAGAAAATAAGGCGGCATGTCTTGCTCAACATAACCGATAGAAGCGGCAAATTGTTCGACTTGTTGTATCCATTGCCTAGAGGATTCTTGTAAAGGATATGGTTGATCTTCACGTAAGAAAGAGACCGTAAACTCTTGCTCATCTTTTCGCGGTACAGGAGTATGTGTAATGTGTTCATATATCAATTCCATGTCACGAACAGACTTTCCTATAGGCCCAGCGGTAGACATGCGTTGCTGCAAGGGAATGGATTCAGTAGGAAAATGTCCCTGAGGAGACACTTGGAATCTTCCAGGTTTAAAACCAATGACCCCGTTAAAATGGCTCGGGAAACGAATGGATCCACCAATGTCTGAGCCAATTCCAACAGCAACACCACCTACGGCTAATAAAGCAGCCTCACCACCGCTAGAGCCACCAGCCGTTTTTGATTGATCCCATGCATTATTCGTTCTCCCATACAACTTGTTATCCGTCTCTTGACAAAAACAAAGAGTAGGTGTGTTTGTTTTACATAAAATGATTGCGCCTGCATATTTAAGTGCTTGAATCACATCTGCATCTGTTGTTGCCACATGGTTTTTCAAATGCATAAGGCCACCGGTTGTTTTCATCCCTTTAACATCAAACGACTCCTTTACACTAATGGGTACACCAAATAACGGGCCAACGTCAGTAGTAGACTCAAGGATAGCGTCCTTTTCTTTCGCTTCACGTAGAGCATCTTCAAAACGGTCCTCTACAACAGCCTGAATGTAAGTATTTTCAGTTTTGGTATGTTCAATCATGCGTGAAACGATCTCATAAATCGATTGTTGTTTTGTTCGTATAATATGTGCAACAGCTGTTGCGTCAAGAGAAAATAAGTCCTTATCGTAAAAACTATCCATATAGATTTGATTCTCCTTAACAAGTCATTTAGTCCTCATCAAACATTCTATTCACGTGATCACTCCAACATGTAGTTTCGTAGGATCGTTCGCACCTACATGTTATATAGTATACCATGAACGTATGATTCATTATTTTTAATGAATGTATGAATATGGTATAATAAAAGGAACAATGGATGGAGGAATTGCCATGTACTTTGTAGATAGAAGTAAGATTAGAGAACGTTTAGCGTATATTGATTATTTATTTGATGTAACAAATGAACAAACATTTACAACAGATCTTGAAAAATTAAGTTTAGAACGCATGACTCACATAATGATTGAAGCCATGTTAGATGTTGGTAACATGATGATTGATGGATTTATTATGCGCGATCCGGGTAGCTATGAAGATATTATTGATATTTTAGTCGATGAACGAGTTATTCCAGAAGAAGATAGTGAGCGGTACAAGCAGCTCATTCGCCTGAGACAAATGCTTGTCCAACAATATACTGACATTGATCATGCACAATTAGAACAAGTTATCCAAGGAAACAAAGAACAATTATCCCAGTTTAGTAAACATGTCACAACTTATTTGGACAATGAACTCGGTGTCGCACATGCATTTTCAAATGAGTAGAGGTGGTTGATGATGAAGGAGCATACTTCAACAAAGTTAAAATTACTACAAGTATTGAAAAAACAACATACGAGTACGATGCGTGAAATTATGCCTCATTTTTCAATTTCTGAAATTGCTGTACGTAAACATATGAATGTACTTTTACGTGAAGGATTTATCCAAGAAGAAGCTGTGAAACAAGATATTGGACGACCTTATTATGTATATACATTGACTAAAAAAGGGCATCAAACATTTCCGAATCATTTTGAACAACTTCCGGTTGAATTACTACAGGATTTAGAGGAAGTTCAAGGCAGAGAAGCTGTTACTCAAGTGCTGGAGAAGCGAATGCACCGGGAAATCGATGCATTTAAGGAAGCCCTCAGATCAGATGATTTCGACGGGAGAATGGAAGAAATTGCACGTATGCAAGATGAAAATGGATATATGGTAGAGTTTGTTAAACAAGAAGATGGAAGTTATGAAATGCGTAATTATCATTGTCCTATCATTAATATATCTTCTAAGTATAGGGAAATTTGCGCCAATGAAAAACAAACATTTTCTGAAATTTTTCCAAAGAGTAAAGTACTTGCTCATACATGTATTACAGAAGGGGACCATGTATGTACATGGACGATTTCAAGTCCGAAACAAGGTGAAGGAAAGTGAGTTATCGTATTGAAACAATATGACGGATATTTAATAGATTTAGATGGAACGATGTACTTGGGAAATGAATCGATTGAATCGGCAGCTCCTTTTATCCAGGCCCTCTTAGAAGCGAATATTCCATATTTATTTGTAACGAACAATTCATCCAAAAGCCCGATAGAGCTTGTTCATATTCTACAAAAACATGGCATACATGCAACAGAAAAACATATTTTTACTTCCAGTATGGCTACAGCTAATTATATAGAGGATATGCATTCCCGTGCGTCGGCCTTTGTCATTGGTGAAGATGGATTAAAATATGCATTGCAGGAAAAGGGCATTGAAGAAAATCGTGTGGATCCTACCCATGTAGTCATTGGAATTGATCGCGAACTTACTTATGATAAACTATCTCAGGCGTGTTTAGCGATTCGAAAGGGAGCAACATTTGTTTCAACGAATAGTGATGCAGCAATTCCAACTGAAGAAGGATTACTTCCTGGTAACGGAGCAATTACTGCGGCGGTTCGTACCAGTACTGGAGTAGATCCATTGTTCATTGGTAAGCCCTCAGCCGTTATTATGGAGCAAGCAATTGAAGAATTAGGGATTGGAAGAAACGTTGTAATGGTCGGAGATAATTATGACACTGATATTCAAGCGGGTATCCAAGCTGGAATTGACACACTTCTCGTATGTACAGGTGTGACAAAACGAGAAGAAGCCCTACAATCTCGCGATCAACCAACATATATATGTAATGACTTAATTGAATGGCTATAAAAAATGTGCCCCCATCGTATTATAAGGTTAACCAGTCATTTCTGGTTGACCTATTTTTTATAGGTTTTATGATTAAGGTAGCCGGGGTAGGACGTTCGCGCCCGTG
>DATGUV010000041.1:0-4832 GCA_035301025.1 Bacillota bacterium
TCCTGTACGAATATTTTCAATCATCCATTGTGCAATTTGTTCGTATATCGGTGTTGGGCTGCTTGGTTCTATTTGTAAGTCTTTCATATGTAACGTATTTCCCTTCTCTTCATCCTACTTTATCCAGTTGTGTATGTTCATCCTACATGTGGAATATTCAACCTTTTTTTCATATTATCAAATGTGTTGAACACCTAGGTAGAGTATTTTCATGGTTTCATTATAGCACTGTTTTTATGGATTAATGACTTTCATAATACGTATTGTATGCTATGTTCTTGCAACATGTAATTTCGTTCAATCCCTCGAAAATACATGCTACAAAAACGTAGCTCATCTTGATCATTATGAAAGTCATTCAGATGAATGGAAGTGCGCTACTTCTTATTAGTAATCGGTTAATGCTTCCCCTTCACCACTTACAATTTTCACTCCAGCACTTGTTCCTAACAGGCTTGCTCCAGCATTTAAAATTTCATTCGCTTTTTCTAAATCACGAATACCACCTGAAGCTTTTACAATAAATTTTTCTCCTGCAACACGTTTCAATAGTTGAATGTCTTCTACTGTAGCGTGTCCTCCTTTACCCCAACCACTTGAGTTTTTCAAGTACGTAATGCCTGCACTCATCGCAAGTTCAGCTGCTTTCACTTTTTCCTCTTCCGTAAGCATACCGAACTCTAACATAATTTTCGTTACACGACCGTCAGCAGCTTTTACGATTTCACGAATTTCATTTTCATATTCGTCATACATTCCACTCTTTAAAAATCCAATGTTTGCCATGAAATCCACTTGTTCAGCACCAAGTTCAATCACATTTTTCATCTCTTGTACTTTTGCAAATGTTGTTGAACCACCCATTGGGTATCCGAGAGCTGTACAAATTTTTACATCTGTTCCTGCAAGATGCTTTTTCGCATCCTCTATCCAACAAGGTTGTAACATAACCCCATCAAAATTGTATTCTACACAGTCATTACATAAAGCTTTAATTTCTTCTCTAGTAACATCTGGATTTACGTTCGTATGTTGAATTTTTCTTGCAACTTCTTGCGCTGTATATTGAGTCATTTTAACCCTCCTAGTTATATAGACGTATATAAACGTCTTGTACTAAATGTACTGTTATTTGGAATAATTGTCAACGCAAATCCGGTGGTTTTTTTGTTGAATATAATGAGTGATTATTCATTATACCGTTGAACATTGAAGGTTTACGCGACGTTCTCCGTAGGGTCAATGAAAACGCTATACATGTTGTTATCATCAGCCATTATGGTATACTAAAACATGGTTTCATAAGATTAGATCCATTTTTTTTGGACTCGATCAAAATTTTATTGGAGGTCATTGCTTTGACGAACAACTTAACCGAACTAGCAGTAGAACAATTAGCCCCACTGATTCAAAATCAAACGATTTCACCTGTAGAATTGACACAAGCTGTTCTTGAGCATGCAGAGAAGACCCAAGAACACGTAAATGCATACATGAACATGTACCGTGATGAAGCTTTACAATCAGCCAAGCAAGCTGAAAATGAGATTCGAAGCGGTCAGTACCGTGGAATGTATCACGGAATACCAATGGGCATAAAGGACAACATATTTTTCAAAAACTTGCGAACAACAATGTCCTCAAAAATTCATAAAGACTTTATCCCTACCTTTGATGCTACCGTTACAGAAAAATTACGAGAAGCTGGGGTGATATTTACAGGTAAACTAAGTATGCACGAATATGCTATGGGAATTACGAATAACAATCCTCACTATGGCCCTGTACATAACCCATGGAATGTATCAAAAGTATCTGGTGGATCTAGCGGTGGATCTGGTGCTGCTGTTGCAGTAGGATCTAGTGTAGCTTCCATTGGAACAGATACTGCAGGATCGATTCGTATACCTTCAGCTCTTTGCGGCATCGTTGGACTTAAACCTACAAGAGGCAGAGTAAGTACACACGGAGTCTTCCCATTATCTTGGACAATGGATCATGTAGGACCAATGACTAAAACTGTAAAAGATGCAGCAGGGTTATTGGAAATCATTACAGGATATGATGAAAAAGATCCTGCTTCTGCAAACGTACCTACAGGGAATGTACTTGACGGTATTACCGGAGATGTAAAGGATCTCGTCATTGGTATTAATGAAGACTTCTTCTTTCATAATATTGATGCAGGAATCGAAAAACTCGTCCGGGAAAACATTCAAAAACTTGTGGACCAAGGTGCACGCGTAGAAGAGGTGGAAATCCCTGCTATGAAAGATGCAGAATGGGCTGGATTTTCCTTTTCCCTTTCAGAAGCATCTACATACCATTACGTAAACACATTGGACCGTCCAGAAGATTTTGGAGATGATATTCGGGGACTAATCACATCTGGGGCATCCCCTTCATCTGATGAATATCGCCGTGCCCTTATCGCACGCGCGGAAGCTCAAAAAGATTTTGAAGAAATCTTTAAAAAGGTGGACGTCCTTATTTCACCGACAACACCAGTTATGCCTAGTACAATTGGAAATGATGTAGTCGATTTAAATGGTGAAGATGTAGATTTTATGATGAATATTATTCGACTAACAGGACCAGGAAATTTAACAGGACTTCCATCTCTTTCCGTTCCTTGTGGTCTTCACAACGGAATGCCGGTTGGACTCCAAATTATGGGGCCTGCATTTAGAGAAGACCTTGTATTAAATACTGGATACGCAATTGAAAAGACGAATCCATTACAAGGAAATAAACCATCCATTTCATAATGATTATTCACATTCAACGAGAACATGCGATTAACATGTTCTCGTTTTATTGTTTTTTTAACCAGTTCGAGAATTCCAATAAATCTTTATACATAACATCTGCTTTAACATTTTCTTTCCTATTTCCAACTAAAACAGTCTTTGTACCCGCATATTCACCAGCCAATATATCTGCTTTACGGTCACCAACCATATAACTTTCGGAGAGGTCAATCGAATGTTTCTGTGCAAGTTGGATAATCATTTTTGGGTGTGGCTTACGGCAAGAACAACCAGCTTCAGGTGCATGAGGACAAAATGTAACACCGTCAATTGTTGCTCCGTATGATGATACATCGTTATGCATTTTTTCATGGATCTCACGTAAGTCATTCTCCGTCATGTATCCTTTTCCAATCCCCCCTTGATTCGTCACGACAAATACTAGATAATCCATTTGATTGATTTGACGAATTGCCTCACCAACACCTGGAAGTAAATAAAAATCCTTATGCGTATTTACAAATTTTACTCGCTTGCTTAATACTTCATTTATAACCCCATCTCTATCAAGAAAAACAGCCTTATTCATTGTAGTCTCCTTTTATCCATATTGAGGATGTATCCTACACCAACCGAGTAATTGCACATCTGAATGTCTTTCATCATGATCAGTCTAGCTATGTTTGTGCAGTTAGTAGTTTAGAACAATGCAGCGAAATTACTTGCAGTATTGACGTAGCATAACATGCGAATGATGAAATTCACTAAGCATTTATACATATTCCACGTAATGTTGGGAAATATACATACTATCAATTTTAGGAGGTGGATATACATGGCAGATGAACATCATGATGATCGTGAATCTCTTACAAGAAGACGCTTTATGAAAAATACTGGGATGGTTGCCGGAGGAATTGTTGGTGGATCCTTACTTGGTGGATTGTTAACGAATCAATTTAAAACGTCAGATGAGTCTACTACTGTACAGGAAGGGCAAGACTTTCAAGATACTCGCATGTTCTTTTCCAGAAAAAGCGATTTTGCCATATTATCAGACGCAACAGAACGTATTTATCCAAAAGATGATAACGGTCCTGGAGCAATTGAATTAGGTGTTCCCTACTTTATTGATAAACAATTAGCCGGATCTTGGGGAACGAATGCCAAAGCATATATGAAAGATCCTTTCTGGCAAAATAATGATGTGCATGATTATCAACATCAAGATACAAAACAAGATAAATCCGGACCAAACACTTCTCAAAAAGTCTCAAGTCCTACCCCACGTTATCAAACTCGAATGAACCGTGGTGATTTAATGCTTCATGGTATCAGACGAATAGAAGCGGTGAGTCAAAAAGAGTTTGGAGCTGGATTTGTCAGCTTGGAAAATGATCAACAAGATGACGTTCTCCGAATGTTTCAAAATGGCGAAATTGACATGAATGCAGTGGCAGGGGTTACGTTTTTCAACTTACTTTTACAAATGACAATTGAAGGGGCTTTCGCCGATCCTGTCTATGGTGGAAATAAAAATATGCTCGGTTGGAAAATGAAGGAATTTCCTGGCCCACGTGTTTCGTATACAGAACAAATTGAGCCTGATGAGTTCATTTTATTAGAACCAGAAAGCTTAAGGACCTATCAAACTGGAGGTATGTAAATGGCTGTTAAATTAGATAAGACAGATGTTGTTGTCGTCGGAATGGGATGGGCCGGCGGAATTATTTGTGCTGAACTTGCCAAAGCAGGGAAAAAAGTTGTCGGACTAGAACGAGGTGAAAATGCAGAACAAGAGGACTTTACGGATGTAAAAGATGATTTACGATATACAAATCGTTTTGAACTTATGCAAGATTTAAAGCATGAGACGATTACATCTCGAAACACCACTGAGGAAACAGCGTTACCTGTTCGAACGCGAGATGAAATGATGGCAGGAACGGACCTAGGTGGAGGAAGTGTCCACTGGGCTGGTGCTACGTATCGCTATTGGCCGGCCGATTTTGAATTGTATAGTCAAACAGTCGAACGATACGGAGAAGGAAAAATTCCTGATGGGATGACGATTCAAGACTG
>DATGUV010000042.1:0-4759 GCA_035301025.1 Bacillota bacterium
CCTTCCAGACGTTTTCGAAGACCATGAAAAATTACTAGAATTATCAACAGAAGCTACCCATATTAAGGCCAAAATTGAAGAAAAGATGCATGAGTGGGAAATGTTACAAGAAGAGCTGATGGAATCCGAATAATAATTCATATATTAACAATCAAAAGAACCTGTTAGCAGACCGGAAAACGTCCCTAATAGGTTTTTTGACATTCACTTAGGATGGAGAGAAAGCGCGAATGCTCCAACGTGACCGATTCTACGAATAAAGCGCGATCTGGAGCACGATGGACACTCCAATGTGACCTGAAACGGGAAACGATCATCATCACGGGCACGATGGACACTCCAATGTGACCGAAATAGAGAAATGATCATCTCACGGGCACGATGGACACTCCAATGTGACCGTAAACGGGAAACGATCATCCACGCGGGCACGATGGGCGCTCCAATGTGACCGAAATAGAGAAATGATCATCATCACGGGCACGATGGACACTCCAATGTGACCGTTTTAACAAATGAAGCATGATTTGTGGCATGATGAATATAAAAAATGATCCCAATATAGAAATGGGATCATTTTTAACGTATCTAATATGTTAAATCGTTCAATTTACAAGGAAGTTTAGTATTACTCAATCATATTTGATCAATTATTTCGATGATAATCGTAATGATGGTCGAGCATTTAAATTCATGGATGCAAACTTTCCTTGTTCATACGAAATAGATCCTGCAGCAGCAATCATTGCTGCATTATCTGTGCATAAATGTAAGGGGGGAATGTGTAGCTTTTGCTCACTATTTTTAAAACGTTCTTCAAGGCTTGAGCGAAGACCATTGTTTGCTGCGACACCCCCGGCAACAATTACATCTTTTACATTGTATTCTTGTGCAGCTTTATAGGTTTTTTCTACAAGAACTTCAACAACACTCGCCTGAAAACTTGCAGCGATTTTCTCTTTTTGAATATCTTCACCACGCTGTGTAGCATTATGGATATAATTAATTACCGATGATTTTAAGCCACTAAAGCTAAAATCATAAGAGTCTTCCTCTAGCCATGCACGCGGAAAATCAATGGTTGCATCTGACTCACTGGCTAATCGATCAATGTGAGGACCCCCTGGATATGGTAGATTAAGCATGCGAGCAACTTTATCAAATGCTTCTCCCGCTGCATCATCCCTAGTCGAACCAATTACATCATACTCACCATGAGCCTTCATAATAACAAGTTCTGTATGACCACCAGATACAATTAGAGCCAATAAAGGAAATTCAAATTCACTTTCTAACCGGTTAGCATAAATATGTCCCGCGATATGGTGTACGCCTATTAATGGTTTGTTGTTCACAAGGGCAAGAGCCTTTGCGGCGTGCATACCAATTAACAACGCTCCAACAAGTCCTGGTCCCTCCGTTACAGCAATAGCATCAATATCAACCCATGATAATTTACTTTGTGACATAGCTTCCTCAATCACAACAGTAATTTGTTCCACATGATGTCTAGAAGCAATTTCTGGGACAACTCCTCCAAATCTTTTATGACTTTCAATTTGAGAAGACACTACATTTGCAATGATTTCCTTTCCATTTTTCACAATAGCTACAGCCGTCTCATCACAACTCGTCTCGATTCCTAAAATAATATGCTCTTTTTTCATGTTAAACGCACCCACATTACAATCGCATCCTCATTATTATCAGTATAATATCCTTTTCTAAGTCCGCCTGGGACGAGTCCAAATTTCCGATACATCCTTTGAGCAACAACGTTTGATGTTCGAACTTCCAAAGACAAATGTTCTACACCTAAACTATGTGCAGTTTGAAGCATATACTGGAAAAGTTGTTGCCCCAGTTTTTTCCCTTGAAACTTCGGATCAATAGCAATAGTTGTTATTTGTGCATCGTCAAACACAACCCACATGCCTGCATATCCTACGATTTGTTGTTCATATTCAATGACAGCATATATACCATGTTGATTATGAAGAACTTCTTGTTCTAAAATTTCCTTTGTCCAAGCAGAAGTATATGTATTTTTTTCAATAACATATACTTCGTCAATATCTTCTTTCGTCATTTCGCGAATACGAACGGAATCACTCATCCAATAATGCCCCTTGCTCTTCAAGCCATTTCTTCTCCGCTTCTGCCATTCGTAAATATTTTGGGACAAACGTATGAACTTGTTCTGGTTTATTCATTTTTCCTACTAAAGCTACGTGAACAGGATCGACTCGATGAAAAGGAAGAGATGGAAAAATAGCTTGTTCATGACAAATAGATCTGATATCTAATCGAAACTCCTCCAAGTCAGGACTAAGAAAAACAAGTTCCTGGCCCAATGTTTGTAACTCCTTCAACCATAACTCCATCTCTACATTTTTATCTTTAATGACAGATGTTAATTCACCATTTCCCCACATATAAGCCCCAGAGTATACACGTTTTCTTCTTGCATCGAAAAATGGAACAAGTACTTTATCTTCATAAGAAACTCCCTGATAAGCAAGAGCTTGTAATGTTGATACGCCAATAATTGGAATATTTAACGCCCAAGCCATCGTTTTTGCTATCGTAACACCTATACGAATACCCGTAAAAGATCCCGGCCCCTCTGCAACAACAATTTGGTCAATTTCATTAGCATTCATATGTACATCTTTTAATAATCGCTCAATTGCTGGCATTGCCCTAGTGGATTGATTCACTTTTACATATGTTTCATGAACTCCAATTGTTAAATCATCTTTTAACAGAGCAATTCCAAGCCGATATGAAGACGTATTAATAGCAAGAATATTCATCTACTTCTCCTCCTTCCCAAGTATATTAATAACGTAATAACTCTTCTACAATATGTTCATAATGTTTCCCAATAGGGTTCAAATATAATTCTCTTTCGTGTTCACTAACACGGTTCAAAGTAATTTCAAGGCGCTTTTTAGGAAGAAAATCTAGGATAAACTGTGCCCACTCAATAACAGTTACTCCGTCACCATAAAAGTATTCATCAAAACCAATATCTTCCTCACTATCCTCTAGACGGTATGCATCCATATGGTACAAAGGAATAACACCTTCGTATTCTTTAATAATTGTAAATGTCGGACTCGTAATATGATCCTTAATTCCCAAACCTTCAGCTAGCGCTTTTGTAAAAGTTGTCTTGCCTACCCCGAGCTGGCCTTCAAGTGTAATTACGTCCCCAGAGGAAACGAGTAAAGCAAGTCGATGTGCGAGAGCTTGTGTCTCGGAAAGTGAGTTGATATGAATTTTATGTCCATGTCTCATTTAATCACCTATTTCTTTATGTTCATACCCATCTTTAGGTAATACTTCTATCTTACTATCTTTCTGTATGTATACGAGCCCTTCACCTTGCCGAACCTGCCCAATTTTTGTTACACGAACACCTACAGCAGTTGCAGCTCTTTTGATCGCTTCCCATTCTTCAGAAGGTACTGTTCCTAATATCTCAAAGTCTTCCCCACCAAAATACTTCCAACTATATTGTTGATCCTGATCAAATTGATAAAATGTATCATGCACTGGAATTTTTGTGTCATCTAAATAGATATCGACTTGGGAAGCTTCTGCAATTTCAGCTGCTTCATTAGCAATACCATCACTAACATCATTTAACGTTACACGATTCAAGTGATTTAACTCTTGCACAAAATTGACTCTTGGTTGAGGTCGAGTATGTCTTCGGATGTAATACGCTACATCACCTACACCAGACTGTTCTCCTAGAAGAATCGAAAGTCCTGCAGCAGAATCTCCTAAAGTTCCAGTCACAAATACAACATCATCCACTTCAGCCGTAGATCGATATCTTGCGCAATCCTGATCAACATATCCAATGATTGTAATAGAAATGACAAGGGATTCACCAGATACCGTATCTCCACCAATAAGATCGACTTGATACTTTTTTCCCATAGTTTTTATGCCATTCATAATCTCGATTCGTTCTTCTTTCTTCCATTCACTCGAAAATACAACGGAAACTAAACACATTGCTGGTACAGCACCCATTGCAGCCATATCACTAACATTTACAGCAAGTGCACGATAGCCAATTTCATGGGCGGACATCGTCTCTTTTGAAAAATGAACTCCTTCTACGAATGTATCGACTGCTGTAACAATATCAGCATGAGTTTGTCTGAACACAGCTGCATCATCACCAATCCCTTTAATTAAAGAAGATTGTTGATAAGCAGATGGTTTAATCGTCTTTATAAAATCAAATTCATTCATCTTTTCACCTACTTCTTAATGACATCATAACAAAGGTTCAGAAAATGTAACAACAATCTGGATAAAACGAATTAAAAACGGTTTATGAAATTATTGAATTTTATGATACGTATGTTACGCTCCCACACTAGCACATGTAGTCCCGTTAAGTCGCTTAAAACTACATTTGGTAATGAAGTAGCTATTTTGGTCATTATGAATTTGAATTATATAAATCCATCTACTACTTTTTGTTTCATATCTTCACATATGTATTATCGACAAACATAATAATAATTAAAAAATATTAACTTTCATCAAAAAAATACATGACTTCCTTTTTGGAATCATGTATCGAATAAATATATATGGCGGTCTGGACGGGACTCGAACCCGCGACCTCCTGCGTGACAGGCAGGCATTCTAACCGACTGAACTACCAGACCATATTTGGTTGCGGGGGTAGGATTTGAACCTACGACCTTTGGGTTATGAGCCCAACGAG
>DATGUV010000043.1:0-3013 GCA_035301025.1 Bacillota bacterium
AGCCGCAATCATTAATGAAGGGTATGTAGCATCATTTTCCATGCATACCGCAATATGGTCGCGACGTTTCACACCGATATGTAAAAATGATTTTGCATATTTTTGTGCCTCTGTCCATACATGATTATATGTAATTTGTTGATCATGGATGTATAAAAAAGGTTCATTTCCAAATTGCTCACATGCCTGTTGAAAATTTTGGGCGATTGTATGTCGTGGCCATTCTTTGAATCGATCCTCAAGTTGTTGACGTCGCTCTTGAATCGATAGAGCTTTATTATTTGCTATCGTAACATTCGTCATCGTATACATGCATCTCCTTTAATATTCAAATGATTTCATAGTTTTTCATATTTGAAGCGTTAACAATGCACAGTAAAAAAATAATGTTCATTGAATGCCCAAAATATATTATACGCATTTGATGAAGGATTCACAAAAATATCTTCTTCAGTGCTCATCTAAACCACTTTTAATCCGTAAATATAGCAAAATCCATACAAGCCTGTAGTCTCATTGAACATACGTAATTACAGGCTGTATGGATATTATTGTTTTGATGAATATGAAATTCATTTTGAAAATGTATCTTTTAAAGTAAAAATGTATTTCCGTCCCGTTGTTCGATCTTTTTATTACGCATTAATCGCCCTAGAGCACGTTTAAAGGCACCTTTACTAAAACCAAATGTTGCTTGGATGTCAGTAGGATCGCTTTTATCTGTGAAAGGAATGCGTCCATTATGCTCTTGTAAATATGCAATGATGACAGCTGCATCATCATCTATTCGATCTTGTTTTAATGGAAGCAATGAAATGTTTAGTGTTCCATCAGGCTTAACGTCAATGACTCTTCCTTCAATTTTTTCGCCTAAACGAGGCTCAAACTCTCGCTCCGTATGGTGAAGGAAGCATCGATATCCTTCAGTAGACCAACAGGCGGCACCCTCTTTGCTTGCATAATAAACGAATGCTTCGATTGATGTGTTGAACAAATCATCTGTAGCAATTTCTCGTCTCGCATCAATAACTCCTTCAGTTGCAGGAAGCGCAATTAATCTCTCTAGTTGGTCTTTTCCTAAGGTAACGAATAAGAAATCTCCCACATTTGGCCAAACATCTTCATATAAAGGCAGGTCATCAATGGAGACAAGCATTTCCTTTTGAATTCCTATATCCACAAAAGCACCTAATCCAGGGACAACATTGACTACTTCCGCCCAATCATATACATCTAATTGAATTGTCGGTAAAATAGTCGTTGCAATAACTCTGTTTTCTTTATCATTGTATAAAAATACATCTACAAATGTACCGATTTCAATGTCGGTATTTTCTTCAATTTCATTAAAATGTAGCAACACTTCTTGCTTCATCCATGTTAATACATAACCATTATCTGTTTCCTTATCCACTTCCGCTCGTTGCACGGTACCTATTGGAATCGTCTGCATCTTATTTACCTACTTTCTTTATATCCTCATACATGTTCTATTGAAAAAGGGATACATCTTATATTATATAAGAGTATCCCTTTTATTACTAAAGTAACGCTAAGTCTTCTATTATATATTCCCGTTCGTTTCGGGTGGGAAATCTCGATTCATTGAAATCTCACTTTACCGCGGTATTAGATCTACTTCTTGCTCTTTCAACTTAAACAACGTAAACCCTACCTACTCTTACGTCCTTGCAACCCTTTAGTTGCGCCAGTGTGAATAAGCATCTCCAAAAACAGATGTCGATTGCCAGATTCACTTATTGTTACTTGTTCATCTTAATGATGTTCTCATATTTTGAAGCATATGTCAACATTTATTTTAATACTTAAAAAATGAAGACGCTCCAATGATAATTAAAATGGTAGCTGGAACATAAACGAACTTTTGCGTGATTTTATACTGGGAAAAAATAGCGCCGACACGTAATCCAGCAAATAAAAATCCTCCACTCATAACCGCAATCAATAGGGTTGTCACAAACGCAGTATACCCTAACATTGCTGCACCAAATCCGGCACCAAATGCATCCATAGAGAGGGCAATACCTAAGATAAATGCTTCTGTCATTGAAATTCTGCCAGATTGATCCATGTCAGCTTTAGACGGTGTGGATAAAACAGAAGCTATTTTAGAAGGAATAGAAGATTTCTTTGATTCAATAGAAGAATGTATTTTAGTTGAAAGTTCTCTTTTAGAACGCATACTATTCCAAATGGAAAATAATCCAATACATATTAAAATGGTTCCACCGATTTTAGTCGTGAAATCTGGAGAAATCGTCGAACGTAAAGCCCCTCCAATAGTCATTGCTAGAAATACAACCGTACCTGAACAGCTCATAATAATAAATATTGCTTGAAAGGGAACTCGGACGTTACGAAGACCATATGTCATTCCAACAACAAAACCGTCCATGCTAACGGCCGCAACTAAAAAAAATAAACCCATCATATAGTACAACATCTTCTCACCCTTTTAAATCCTTGGTGTGTCTTACATATAATCGGGAGGTATGAATTGGTCATACAATCTCCCTGCGTTATTAGTCTATGGACGTTGCATCTTATCTGCATAGGCAAGCGCCATGTACATCGTGAAATAAATCATTTCCATTCGCCTAAATGTCTTTTTCTTTATAGACACGTTGTTACAACTTTTCAATTATACATCCTTTCAAGCATGCTGCATATTCTAAGAAATGGTGTTAAAATGCGATGAATGCATACATGTAATAGTGAATGTAGCTGTATTGAAAATCTTTCATATAAGTATATTTCATGATTCCTTCAACTAGCTACATCCATACAATATACCGTTTCAAGTGACCCGACGGAAATACATATTGTATGAATGTAGCATAAAATACGTATGATGAAATTCGTTAATTTAAGTTAACATATGAAATGAATTGAATTTGTTTACTTGTAATCCATCTGTCATGTATAATCACTTGTAGAAGGTTGTTCCATCTTTTAAAATGAAAGATGAACATAGAGATAGTTACTTAGTATG
>DATGUV010000044.1:0-21330 GCA_035301025.1 Bacillota bacterium
AGTATGAGCATTTAGGTTCTCTTGATCACTCATATAGAAACCCACGCTCTAAAATGCCTTTAGGCAGAGCAAAGCACATCTTATATGATTATATTGGTTGGAAAGCAGAAAAAAAACAAAAGCGCGTCCACAATAAACAAACGCGTTCATCATACTATACCCCTTCATCGCTTGGAAAAATGGAGTGGCCACCAACAAAGCCACATCGAAACTTTTAATCATCTGAATGACTTTCAATGAATCTATGACCCTTTTTAATGGTTTTTCGTGTAAACACTTTTACTGAAAAACTCTTAACTCGCTTGAAAGTTCCTTCAGATGAATGAATGTCATCATACGTATTTTTGTGCTAGTCAATGCAACATGTAGTTGCGCTAAGTCGCTTGAAACTACATGTTGTATTGAAATAGTTAATTTTAGTAAGGATGAAATTCACTCAGATGTACCCGTTCTAATGACTCATTTCAATGATGGTTAAAGCAATAATGAAATTGATTGACACGCATAAAAAAGCTATTCATAAAGCTTTTTTATGTTTTTATTTTTTTGCTTAAAGAACGAATCATCATAATGATTAATAGTAAAACACCAAATAACGTAATACTCTCAAATGTGAAGAGAAAGACTTGTTTGATTGGGGCTTCACCTGTAGTAGAGGCGTATATATATCCCCCAATGATGACAAACAAAATCGTTACGAAAAGTGTTAACGTTTGAATTAACTTATGGGATATTAAAAACCGAATAACTTGGTATGTAACATAATATAGCAAAAACATGAAAAAAATACATATACCGTAAAAGATTATATGTGATCTCCATTCAGAAAAAACCGAATTCATTTCTATAGAAAATAATAGCACCCATTCTACCATATACTTCATCCTTTTTATGATTGTTCCTACTTCCTATGGTAGACAATTTTGATTCTTTTTATACGAATGTATCATTACAGGAGTGATTATTGATGAGGAATCCAGTTTTATTAATTGCCATTGGAGCAACATTATGGGGAACTATTGGTTGGTATGTGAGGCATTTAAATGCCTATGGTTTTACACCAATGGAAGTTGTAACGCTTAGGATGTGGTCAACTGCCTTATTGTTAATTGTTTATTTTATATGTACCTCTCCAAGCACATTTCGCTTAAATGCTATGAAGGATGTTTTATATTTTATTGGAACTGGAATTTGTAGCATATTATTTTTTAACTATAGCTTATTTTCAGCTATTCATATATCAACCATTCCGATTGCTACAACGTTGTTATATACTGCTCCAGCCTTTGTGACGATTCTATCATTCTTTTTATTTAAAGAACCTATTACACGTATGGTTTTTCTTTCTCTCATCGTTACATTTATTGGTATTTGCCTTGTATCTGGGTTACTACCGTTTAACCCATCATTATGGAATGTAAAAGCGATTATATTTGGACTTGGGGCTGGACTTGGATTTTCATTGTATAGTATTTTCGGTAAATTTGCTTTACGGAAATACTCAAGTACAACAATAACATTATACACATTTATCATTGCTGCAGTCGCCATGATTCCATTTTTCCCATATAAGGAAAAGTCTATTTATTTAACAGAACCTAAAGTCATACTTCTTGCCATAGGTATTGGCTTACTTCCAACGGCAGTAGCCTTTTTATTATTTACATATGGTCTGCAATTAATAGAAGCTTCTAAAGCTGCTATTATTAGTACGATCGAGCCGATTGTTGCTATTTTAATAGGTCTAATCATATTTAAGGAAGTCTTCACAATGTCTCAATTCATTGGGATGATATGTATTATAACTGCGGTAATTTATACGCAATGGCACCAACATAAACGTACTATTTCATACCAAGCGACTTCTTAACATACAATAAATTATTCTTTCTTTAGCGTTTCGAATTTATTTAATAGTTTGTCCAGTTTTTGACTTAAAGAGATGACCTCTTCATGTTGAAAACCTTTTTGACGCGCTTTAAGCATCATCTGTTCTCTCGTTTTTTCAATTTTATGTAGTAATTTATTCTCATCTTCCATGATAAATAAATGACATCCTCCTTTATTTACTCGTTTCATCTACATGAATGCAATTCATAATGCGCATTTGCTACGATACGAATTCAACCCTCTAACCCTTGTTAGTTAAAGGTTGTAAGGATATCGTTTTCTGGTCATTGTGAGATTCACATATACTTGAATGTCATAATAAATAATGATACACACACATGTAATGAATCATCTGAATGAAGAGATACAACTGCTTGTTTCTTATATTCTATCCCCTAGAAGCCCTATATATACAGATTACATGATTTATTTTCAAACGATATGAGCCATTCTACGACATACTATACACGATTTCAAGAGGGATGAACATACTATTGTTATAACATCTTTTATTTTTATTGCATATTTGTAGGTAATACTCGTATCAATGATGGTACTATGCTATTATGAACATGAAAACCTTGTACAGAGGGAGGCGAAATTCGTGTCTCGAAAAAAGAAAAAAAGAAAATTCGAGTGGCTTGAGTTTTTAAAAGCGGTTGTTATAGCAATTATACTTGTAATTGTTGTAAAATCATTTGTCTTGTCCACTTCTATTGTGGAAGGCGAAAGTATGGAGCCAACTTTAGTAGATGGGGAGCGTATCGTTTACAATAAACTTGTCTATCTCATAGATAGTCCTGATAGGGGAGATGTAGTGATTATTAAACGACCGTTTAAAAATTATGTAAAACGAATTATCGCTCTTCCAGGTGAGAAGATTGAAATGAAAAATCATGTATTATATATCGACGATCAACCATCTGAACAAGAGTATTTAACAGATGAATCTGATGCACATACAGGAAATTTTGGGCCCTACTTAATTCCAAAAGAGCACTATTTCGTCATGGGAGACAATCGGGCAGTAAGTAAAGATAGTAGAAATGGGTTAGGATTAATTGAAGAGGATGAAATTATCGGACGCTCGGAATTTATTTATTTTCCATTTAGTGAATGGTCGCGTACAAAGTAACAAAAAGTGGATTGAATCTAAAGTGTATCTTACAGAGTAGATGCAGCATCTACCCTGCTAGATGCACTTTTCATTTACATATCTGACATGTTATTCGTGATCAAATAAGCAATATCCGATGTTTAATGCTAAAACAGCAAAGCAAACAATTCCAATAATAGGACCAAATTCTAACATCGTATACTCCTCCATTCCTATTTAAAAATAAAATATGTATTTATGCCGTAAAGCTTCCATTTCTCATTATAGCAACAAATCCATGTAAAATAAAGAATGTATAGATATTCTTTACTTTTGAATGTAAAATATACAATAACGGAAGATATGCCATTTAACAACTAAGTGAAAACATTTCATAATGACTACAAATAGCTACTTCACTATCACACGTAGTTTCAAGCGACTTAACGGAACTACATACAGTAGTGAGGTCGCATGACAAACGTATGATGAAATTCATTAAAGTATCTATCATACGATTTATTTTACACGTCATTAAGACATGTAATCAACTCGAAAATAAAGGTGGTGTACTCAGCATGTTCCATTGTCCACATTGTGGTTCTAATATTCATGAAGAAGAACAATTTTGTGTTATTTGTGGAAAAAAGCTTCCCCTTGACTTAGAAAGTCGTTTAAATGATTCCAAAAAATTTAATAGATGGTGGTTCTTACCTATCAGTTTTGCTGTATCCTTATGTTTCGTATTTATTACGTATTTTTTAATTTTACAAGCTAAACACGAACAAGCGAACCATCATTACACTCTAGGTGCTGAATTAATGGAAGAGCATAAATATGATGAAGCTCTAACCCAATTTGAATTATCTAAACAATATAAATCTACTTTCCCACAAGCACAAATTGCATTGAATTTTTTACAAACAACCGTTGAAATTGATGAAGGACTTAACCAAGTCCCTGAATTTATAGAGAAAAAACAATTTAAAGAAGCTCTTGAATATCTAGATACATTTGAAGAAGACCTGAATAATTTACAAGGACCGGCTGTGAACGAATACTTAAATAAATTAGCCAACCAACGTGATATTGTGGAGCTGGAGAAAATTAGAGAAGAATTAGCAAACTCCCCTTCTATCGAAACGTTAAAAACATTATTATGGGATGCTGAGTCCATTAAAAATGAAGAAGGCATTGAGATTACGGGAGAAATTCGCCAAGAAATTGTTGATTATATCTTTTCTAAAGCGAGTGAACAACTAAACAATAATCAATTTAATGATGCCTTACTCATTGTTGAAGATGGATTAAAGTACGCTGAACAATCAACTAAGTTGCAAAGTTTAAAAACTACAATTGAAAAAGAAAAGACAGCCTTTGAAACAGCTCAGCAAGAACGTATCGAACAAGCGATTACAATTGCCGAAGAGGAAGAACAACATAATCGAAACGATGCAATTGAATTAGATACAGTAGATATTGAATATAACGATGAAGGCAACATTATCGTAAAAGGTAAAGTAAAAAGTGCTGCAACCGTTCCTATATCATCTGTTTTTGTAGAATATGAATTATATGTCGAGGGAAATGACCCTTTTATTACAAATCGTGTATTTGTATTCCCAGATGTATTGTATCCAGGTGAAACTGGTAATTTTGAGTTTACTCATTATGATGTAAATGCAAAACGTAAAAATTATTTAATTAATGTAAACAAAATTACATGGTATGTAGACTAAGCATAAGGATATACCATTTGACAGATTGGAGCTGACAACATGCGTAGAAAATGGAAGATTCCGGCTTTATGTGCTATTGGCATCGTAATCATCGGAGTATTAGGAACCACCCTCATAGCAAACTTTTGGAATACGAAAGAAATCGTTATTGCTGATCCAATCATTAGTAAAATTAATTCTGAAGATGATGGCCTTGATTTAAAAACAATTATTCATGAAACCGAGAAAAATGTTGTCTCTATTGACGTTGAAACAGAACATAGCTCACGAACAGGTTCTGGTTTTATATACAACAATAAAGGGGATATTGTTACAAATGCACATGTTGTAAAAGATGCAGAGGTCATTTATGTTCGCACAGCAAATGCACACACATACCCCGCCGCAGTTATTGGTATTGGTGAGCAGACGGACGTAGCCCTTATTCGTGTCCCACAACTCGCTAGTAGTTCCTATTTATCTGTACATGAAGAAAATACAATTGAAATTGGAGATGAAATTATTGCTCTAGGAAGTCCTCACGGCTTTCAAAATACCGTTACAGTCGGAATCATCTCTGGACTTGATCGTAATTTAGAAGTTGATGGATATAACTATTCAAATGCTTATCAAATATCTGCTCAAATTACCCATGGGAATAGTGGTGGGCCTTTGATTCATAGGGAGACTGGAGAAGTTATCGGTATCAATGCAGTTGGAACGGAAGATGGGATGATCGGATTTAGTATTCCTATTTCACATGTAATTGATAATTTACATCAATGGTCAAATGAGGCAGTTAACGAAGATTTAGAAATCCCCGAGGTGGATGACCGCTTAGAAAATTTTAATACCGATCAATTAAGTGAAGATGCCATGTACGTCATTGATTATTTCTTTCAAGGGATTAAAATGAGAGATTACATTAGTTCATATACCCTTTTTGGCAGCGATGTACAAGCTGGCCTATCATATGTTGATTTTCGTGATTCCTACATTCATTATACGGCTTTAACGTATGACGACCCAGTAGAAACAATCATCGATGATCATCATGTAGAAATAAAAGTTGACGTTACAACAACCAGTAAAACGGATGATGATAAACGAAAAGAAAACAAATATGCATATACGTTTACCATCGGAGTTGAAAATGATCAAGTGAAAATTTTATCTTATGAAGTCGATTAAATCACATTCTTATATGAAATGCACCTGCCCGAAATCATTTTCAAAAGCAACAAAATCTGTTTAAGATACTTGTATACGCCTATCATTGCCCATGATAATCGATTCTCATGGGCATACATTTATCCAATAATAATACGTTCTTTAGGAAAGCGGTATGTTTCATCCTTAGGGTTTCTTGTAAACATAAAGAGAAATGTAATAACCCCTACTCTTCCAATAAACATTAATATCATTAATACACATTTACTTACAATTGTTAATTCACCAGTTATGCCTAGCGATAGGCCAACTGTACCAAATGCAGAAGTTACTTCAAATAATATTTCCATCATACTATACGCTGGTTCAATTAAAGAAATCATGAACAGTGCACCCATCACTAGTACGAGTGCTAAAAATGTAACCGTAACTGCTTTTTTAAGGTCTTGATCATATACTTCCCGTCGAAACAAGCGGATGCTTTTTCCTCCACGTGCATATGTAATAATAAATATGACGACTAGTGCGAATGTAGTCGTACGTATTCCACCACCAGCACTACTAGGTGATGCTCCAATAAACATTAGAATGGACATAAATAAGTGATTTTGTTCTCGCAATTGATCCACTGGTATCGTTGATAAACCACCACTTCTAGTCGTAACCGATTGAAATAACGATGCAAAAAACGCCTGATCAGCCGGCATTCCTTTGAAATATGCGAACATATCAATTAAATATATGATCCCTGTTCCAAATACAATAAGTGCAGCAAATGTAGTCGTAGTCACTTTTGTAAATAAACTAAAACGGTAAAATCGACGGCTTTTCCTAGGCGTCATTAAAAATTCCTTCACTTCAACTAGCACTGGAAAGCCTATTGCCCCAATTACTATTAATATCATTGTCATGAGTTGAATAAAGTAATCCTGTTGGTATGGAATCAAGGAGTTTCCGGTAATATCAAAACCACCGTTTGAAATGGCACTAACTGTACTAAATAGTCCATTAATGAATGCTTCTGAGAAAGTTGGAAAGTATTGTAAATAATAGATTGTAAAAACAATAGTACTGATCACTTCAATAATAAATAATACGAGTACAATTTGTTGAATCAGTTTTACTACTCCACCAAAAGTTGTTTGGTTTTGATCTGTCATAATAAGCCTACGTTCTCTTAGACTTACCTTTTTACCTAATAGCATCCATAAAAACGTACCAATAGCCATCACACCTACTGCGCCTAATTGCAAGATGAACATTAAAAAAACGATCCCTGTCGTACTGAACGATTCAGCAATTGTTATTGTACTTAGGCCTGTTACACTAAGTGCGCTTACAGCAGTAAATAACACATCAATAAATTGAACCGATACTCCCGGTAAATAAGCAACAGGTAATAAAAGTAATAGTGTTGATGCTAATATTGCTAGAAAATAAAAAGAAAGTAATAATTGAACAGCTGATAAATGTCTTAGCCAATGGGAATGATGGGTACCTAGATGCATGTAACAGTCACCTCTTCTTACTCATAATCACTTATAATAGTTTATATTCTATCCTACTTTCAATAACAATTAAATTATTAATATATACAATGTGAAAAGAAAAATCGTGCATACGCACGATTTCATTGTTTCATTTTCATTTTCCTTTGAAAACGTTCAATCAGATCTTCACCTTCATATCCTTCATGAACTAATTTCTCTAATATATTTTGCGCTTCTCCACGTCTTAAATCAACCATTTCACCTAAAAATAATACATTCATATTTTCACCTATACTATTAAGACCTGTTACCGTTGTTATAAATGTCGCTGGATCGTTTGTTTCTTTCGTGATTTTCACCTGGATCATGACATCATCTTTTTTCTCTAGTTCTTTAAAGTACTCCTCATAATCACCACTTACGTAAGCCTCAATCAACCATTGATCTTCCCCATCTTCACGGTTAATGATCAAGCCATCAATCAGTGGAATCTTCTCTTTCTCAACTTTTTTGTCTACATGATTAACAATGATTAAAGATTTTAATTTAAACGTCTTCATCCTACGCACCTCTTTACAATAGGTTACCCACCTATATAAGACATTTCGATTTTTTCACGGTCTGGATTTCCGTGTTTCCCACGCTCCTCAGAATATCGGTCTTTTCGTTTACTCCAAAGAGATGTCAATTCCTCTGTCAATTGAATATCTGTTAGTCCTTTGCGTAATTTTTCACGAATATCAAAACCTTCGGAGGCAAATAGACACGTATATAACTTTCCGTCAGCAGATAAACGCATACGAGTGCACGTACCACAAAATGAGTCTGTAACCGACGAGATGACACCAATCTCTCCTACCCCATCCTCATATTGGAACCTATTAGCAACTTCTCCATAATAATTAGGTGTTGCTTCTTTCAATGGCATTTCCCCATGAATGGTATCAATAATCTCTTGTTTGGAAACAACATTGTTAAAATCCCATCCATTGTGGTTCCCTACGTCCATAAATTCAATATATCTTAAGATTACATCTTTATTTTTAAAATACCTTGCCATTGGTAAGATTTGACTTTCATTCATACCTTTTTTAACAACCATATTTACTTTAACTTCTAATCCCGCTTCTAAAGCCGCTTCAATACCTTTTAGCACAGGTAGAGTGACAACACCTCTACCATTAATTTTTTTGAATACATCATCTTCTATTGCATCTAAACTAATATTCACCCGCTCAAGTCCAGAATCTTTTAACTTTTGGGCATCCCTTGGTAAGAAAAATGCATTTGTTGTTAAAGCGATATCATCAATTCCATCAATGGTCGTTAATTCCTCCACCAACTTGTGTAAATCCTTGCGCATAAGTGGCTCTCCACCAGTTAAACGGATTTTATTAACACCTAAAGCAGCAAATGATCGGGCTAATCGTGTAATTTCTTCATACCTTAGTAATTCAGATTCTGGTAAGAATGCATAATCATCTCCGAAAATCTCTTTCGGCATACAATACGTACAACGTAAATTACATTGATCAATGACCGAAATACGTAAATCTTTTAATGCTCTTCCAAAATGATCTGTAATTGCTGCATGTTTATCCATGTGAAACGCCCTCCTTTTATCTGAATGTTTCTTGTCGCTCTATGACATGGAGCAATAACACTTCCACTTCGTCTCCTTTTTGAACACCTTTATCACCAGGAGGTATTTCCATTAAAGATGTTGTGCGTGCTAATGATGACACGACATTGGATTTATCCATGCCTGCTAAATGAACGTGTAGCTTCCCGTTTTCTAATGTTACATACGTACGAACAAATCTAGAAAAAGAATTCGTTTTTGGATATTCATCCGCTAAAATCGCTTTGGACCTCAGAGCATATACGCAGGGATTCATGAGTGCATGTTGAATAATTGGTCGAGTGTATAACTCGAAACCTACATAACAAGCAGATGGATTCCCAGATAATCCAAATAATAATTGACCATTTACATGGGCTACTGTCGTTACACTTCCTGGGCGTTGAGCTATTTTGTTGCATAAGACTTCGGCTCCTAATTTTTCATAAATTTCTGGGATTAAATCAAAATCCCCTACAGAAACACCACCTGTGGTTACTAATAGATCTACTTCATTTAATACATCTTTCATTTTTTCATAACTAGAATCCAGTTCGTCAGGTAGTGCACCATAATATTTATAATCTGCTCCTGCACGTTCAATCTGGGAACATATCATATAAGCGTTAGAGTTGCGAATTTTCCCCGGCTCTAGTGGTTCATCAATGTCTAATAGTTCAGTGCCTGTTGCGAACACTCCAACAATTGGTTTTTTAGCTACATGAACCTCAGCATATCCAAATGTTGCTAACACTGCTTTTACTCCTGGATCAATATATGTGCCTTTTTCAACTAACACGTCGCCATCTGTTACTTCAGATCCTGTTTGAATGACATTTTGTCCTTGTTCCATTGAATGATCGATTGTTATAAATGAACGGCCATCCCTTGTATATTCAACACATTTCTCAAACATTTCAACACAATCTGCCCCTTCAGGAATCTGTGCACCTGTCATAATTCGAGTTGCTTGGAAGAGGTGAATTTCTTTTTCAGGAACGGTACCAGCGCCGATATGTTCGATGACTTCAAACGTAACTGGTGTATCCTTCGTTGCTTGTATAGTATCTGCGGATCTTATCGCAAATCCGTCGTAAGGTGATTTATCAAATGAGGGTACATTGCTCGTAGCTACAATGGGTTCCGCAAGTCGTCTTCCATCACATGCGTGAAAAGAAATCAGTTCTTTTGTACCTTCAAAAGCATACTTCATTACACGCTCCACTGCTTCATCTACTGTAATAGGTGTTCGAATTTCTACCATCTATACATCCTCCTACGTCCCTTTATATGTAGTTTATCAAACTTATGCAAGAAAGAACATGTATAGCTGTTATTATTCATGAGATTGTAGGTTTTAAGCACATTTTATGAATATTGATGTTTGTTTCACATGCATTCATTTAGGAAAATAATGACATACATAGTTTAGACGCTCTATTTAATACTACACACAAGAGAAAACAAAAGAGGTAGGAGATATATATGCGTTATCATGCAGGTGTTTTTATGATTCTGTTACTGCTTATGGGTTGCGGGAAATCACAAGACCATTTAGAACAACAGATGCATCATACTGAAGAACAAATCAAATTTTCAACAGTGAAAAATGAGACGACAATTGATCAATATGAATCCAATCAAGCGAAAGAAATTGTCGCTACATTTCATGAAACGACTGAAGTATTTGCAGCTAATACAAAGGATTGGTTAATGCTTGCATTTAATGTGACACATATGAATCGATTTCAATTAAAGAACATTGAAAAAAATGTTAAAAAAAGACTAACAGAAGAATTCCCCCACATGAAAATAGAAGTTTCCACAGATGAAAAAATGCGGTTAGAGTTAAAAAAATTAGAAGAAGATTTACATACAAATAATCTTCCACAACAAACGGTAGAAAAACGAATCAAACAAATTATTTCACTCTCAAGAGAAGAAACATAAAGGAGCAGATCGTATGAGTATGAAAAGTAAACCTCCCTTTCCACCAACAAGCACATCCTATAAACAAACAGAACAAGCACATGAAACACCAAGACCAATCTTGTTAAATTGTATAAAAGCATTTTTGATTGGTGGGACTATATGTGTCATTGGGCAGTGTATCTCCTTATTTTATATTTCTTTCTTTGATTTCACAGAAGAAACTGCAGGAAATCCAACAATCGCTACCTTGATTTTTATAACGATGCTTGTAACAGGATTTGGAATGTATGATAAATTAGGGCAATTTTCTGGTGCTGGTACGGCGGTTCCTGTCACTGGATTCGGTAATGCTGTGATATCTTCTGCTATTGAGCATCGTACAGAAGGGTTTATTTTGGGAGTCGGTGCAAACATGTTTAAATTGGCTGGTCCTGTGATTGTTTATGGGGTGTTTTCAGCATTTTTAATTGCACTGATTAAAACAGTTCTGCAATTATTGGGGGTTATCTAATGTTTACTGGTACGCAATCTTGGGCGTTTTCTACATCCCCTGTACTCCTCTCTGGAAGTGCTGTTGGAGGGCCAATGGAAGCTCAAGGGCCCCTTGCTTCATCCTTTGACCTATTATTTGATGATTTATGGATGGAACAAACATCTTATGAAAATGCACAGCAACGACTTATGGAAGAGGCAAGTGCTTTAGCCATTCAAAAAGCACATATCTTTGACGAACAAGTCGACTTCTTTATTAGTGGAGATTTAATCAATCAAATGACTCCCACAAATTTTGCTGCAAGTACTTTGCAAATTCCCTTTCTTGGAACATTTAATGCATGTGCTACTTCAATGGAAAGTGTAGCTCTTGCTGCCGCTATTATTGAAGCTAGTGGAGCAAATTATATTTTAACAGGTAGTTCAAGTCACTTTTCCTCTGCGGAGAGACAATACCGTTTTCCAAATGAATATGGAAGTCAAAAGCCGGGTACATCTCAAACAACTGTTACTGGTGCTGGGTGTGCGATGATTAGCAAAGAAGGAAGTGGCCCAATTATCAAACGAGCAACTATTGGAAAAATAATTGATCTCGGGATTACAGACCCATTTAACATGGGAGCTGCTATGGCACCTGCAGCAGCAGATACAATTATTACTCATTTACATGATTTTCAATTACCTATTACCTACTATGACGCGGTTGTTACAGGTGATTTAGGAAAAGTAGGAAGGGATATTTGTATCCAATTATTGAATGATGTGAAAGTGTCAATTGCCCCCAATCAATTTTTAGATGCTGGATTGATGGTTTATGGACCTGATCAACAGGTATTCGCAGGTGGAAGTGGTTCTGCTTGTTCTGCAGTGGTTTCTTTTGGTCACATGTTGGAACAATTACAAGCTAAAAAGGTTAATCGGGTACTATTCGTAGCCACAGGCGTTCTTCATTCACCGCTATCCATTCAGCAACAAAAAACTATGCCTGCAATTGCACATGCAGTTGCTATCGAAAATGGAAGTGATGAGTAATGATTTTTGTTTGGGCTTTTATTGTAGGAGGAATCATTTGTGTCATTGGTCAGTTGTTATTTGATGTAGCCAAACTGACTCCTGCACATACGTTAACTTTGCTTGTAGTGATTGGAGCGATACTCGATGGTGTCGGTTTATATGAACCATTAATTGATTTTGCAGGGGCCGGAGCCACTGTACCAATAACGAGCTTTGGGAACTCTCTTGTTCACGGAGCCATGGCCGAAGCCGAGGAACACGGATTAATAGGTGTAGTTACTGGAATTTTTGAAGTGACAAGTTCAGGTATTTCTGCGGCGATCATATTCGGTGTCATTGGAGCACTTATTTTTAAACCACGAGGGTCGTGAAATGCAAGAACTATAGGAGGTATTGAGATGTATGACATCCTAGCAATCATTGGACGTGTAATTGTATTATTACTACTTTTATATTTGATGATTCGTTGGCTTGGTAAAAAACACCTGACACAAATGACCATTTTCGAATATATTTCTGGCATTGTTTTAGGGGGTTCTGTTGCCATTCATATTAGTTCCAATACTTCTCCCCTTCTTCACGGAGTCACTGCAATTTTTTCGTGGACATTACTCATCGTTTGCATAGACACCATTGCACTTAAATCAAAACGTTTTCGTAACTTCGTCCACGGTACTAGTCGACTAATGATTGATGATGGTTCATTTATTTATAATCATCTGAGGGATGAGCGTATGACTACAGATGAATTACTAGAGGCCCTCCGAACCCGTAATATTGATCAGCTTTCAGATGTGGAGTTCGCTAAATTAGAACCATCAGGGAAATTAAACGTTCGTACATATGATTCAAGCAGTGAGTCACGCTTTGAACATCACCTGGATAAACGTACCGAAGAACTCATTGAACAAATGGAACTGATGGCTGAAGGTTCGATGACAGAGGAACTTTTACCTCTTACACGTGAACTGAAACACATACAAGAAGCACGAATCATTGAGAGAAAAAAATATGACAACCACTGAGGGAATCACATATGATGAAGTCTTTTTTAAAAAAACTTTTCTCACAATCACAAGATACTATTGATGAACAAACGACTGAGGATGAATCTATTGCGGCAAAAGAACAGGCTATTAGTGGTCGTTTACAAACAAATGTTGAGCGTGTAGAGACCCTTTACCATGTTAATAAAAACATTGATCTTATCATTCGGCATTTTACAATCGGTGGTACTAAAAAAAATGCTGCGCTTATTTTTTATTCATCTACTACAGATCAAACCGTTATCGAAATGCAAATTTTACGTCCATTATTATCCAACCGTGACAAGCAAACGTCTATTAAAAATATATTAACTGCTCAATCGATTATTCCTTGTCATAAGATGAGTGATCTTTTAAGAGAAATAGGAAATGGAAATACTGCTCTATTAATAGATGGAGAAGTAAAAGCTTATGCTATAAATACAACTAAATTCCAAGGTAGATCTGTTGAAAAACCAGAAAATGAAGTTGTACTAAGGGGTCCTAATGAAGCATTTAATGAAAATATCGAGGCAAGTATGTCCCTTATCCGTAAAAAGATTAAAAATGAAAATCTTATATTTGAAGCAGTACCAGTGTCTAAACGCTCCCATAATGTTGCTTATATCACCTATCTTCACGATTTAACAAATGAAGATTTAATTGCGCGAATAAAGAAACAACTGTCTGAGTTAGATGTAGATGCAGTTCCAAATACATCTGTCCTTGAACATTATATAGAAGAACGTCCAAAGTCATTATTCCCTTCCATTTTATATACCGAACGTCCAGATCGAGTGACAGATTTTATTGAAAATGGTCATCTCGTTCTTATAATGGATAACTCACCTGCAGCATTAATATTGCCGGCAACCTTTTGGTCTTTTTATCATTCTTCAGAAGATAATTATAATCGTTTTTTAAATACGAATTTCACAAGAATATTACGATTAATTGCATTGTTTATAAGTTTGTTTATTGCTTCTTTTTATGTGGCTGTTACCACATTTCACTCTGAAATGATTCCTTTTGAATTATTGATGGCTATTGTGGCGACAAGAGAAAAAGTTCCCTTTCCACCGCTTATTGAAGTTTTTCTGATGCAAATTGCTTTTGAACTCATTCGTGAAGCAGGATTAAGGGTACCAATGCCTATAGGTAGTACCATTGGAATTGTAGGTGCTCTCATTTTAGGTCAAGCAGCTGTTGAGGCAAATATTGTAAGTCCAATCGTTGTTATTATCGTTGCTTTAGACGGATTAAGTTCATTTGCTCTAAGTGATATGAGTTTAAATTTTGCTATTCGTATGCTTCGATTTATTGCTATATTATCTGCAGCTCTATTTGGTTTTTTAGGTATTGTGTTCTTCTTTATTATTTTATTATTTTACTTAGTTTCCATTACATCTTTTGGTGTACCCTACTTTGCACCTAAAACACCTCACTATCCTTCTTCTCAAAACACGTATTTACGGGATTTATTTAAACATGAGATATTTAGACCAGGTTATGTGAAACCAAAAGATATTACGAAAAAACCGAGGGATGTTCATGAACAAAGTAAAACCTAGCTTAGGAATACGAGAATATATCGCAATTGCTTTAGCGTTATCTTCTACAAAATTAACAGATGATGTACCTTCTCTACTGTTTAAACAAGGGGAAAATAGTTCCTGGATGATTATCATTGGAACGGCTATATTTGCAAGTATTCCTATATACTTACTTGTTAAAATGATTAGTGAACATGAAGAGAATTGCTTATTTGAAGTAATCCATGATGCTTGTGGAAAAGTTTTTGGAAATATTCTTTTGTTTATTTGTTGGTCATTTCTCACGATGCAAATTATTATTATATCTGCAACATATGTAGACATCATCGGTACCATGTATTTTATTAAAACGCCCCATCTTTTTATATATGCCACATTACTTGGAGTTTGTGGATATGCTGCAATGAAGGGTATTCAACATATCGGATCGGTGAGTTGGCTTTGTTTTATCCCAATTACAATAGCCTTTCTCCTTGCACTTTTATTAACCATAACAAAAGGAAGCTTCACTTTTCTCTTTCCCATATTAGGTCCAGGTGTGAAAGAAATTATGACTCAAAGTATGATCAAAGTGGCAATTTATATAGACTTTTTCTTTATTTGCTTTCTAGCAACTTATATGCGCCACGTAAAAGAATTTAAAAAAGGGACTTGGATTGCTTTCATTGTCGTTGTGTTTGAATTAACGATAGCAGTTTTATCCTATATTCTCCTGTTTGATTACAAAACTGTACAGTTGTTTAATTATCCTCATCATGAAGCAATTCGGTTTATTAGCGCAGGCTTTTTAACCAATCTAGAATTATTCTTTTTCCCTTTTTGGGCCATTGCTACATTTGTTCGTTTTTCAGTCTATATATATATCCAATCGCTTATTTTTGGACGGTTGTTTCGTATTGAAAATTCAAGGTTTATTATCCCAGCTATCATCGCTATTGTTATAAGTATTGGCCTTATCCCTGAAGCACCTTCGTTGACAGTGTTTAAAATTCATACATATGCGTTACATGGCAGTTCAATCGGATTTATCTTGATTCCACTCTTATTATGGATCCTGTTGCACATACGAAAGAGAGTGAATAGCAATGTTCCATCTTCGTAAGAAAATATTATTTTATCTACATCTCTTCTTCTTGCCGATCTTTCTTTCTGGTTGTTGGGATGCACAGGAAATTGATCGACTCGCTTACGTTGTCGCTCTTGGCATCGATGAGGCTGAAGATGAGAGTAACCGAATTCAAGTCACTTATGTCATTATCAATCCAAACTACGGTCCACAAAACAGTTCTCAAGGAAATGAACCTCCTAGAGAAATTATTTCCATTATTGCAGATGACTTTATTTCAGCACGAGAATCAGCCAATACTGTAATCGCAAAAGAAATCACCTACGATGCATTAAGTGACATTGTTATATCAGAACAGTTGGCTCGTAGTAAGGATTTTATCCGTTATATATATGATGCTTCGAAGGATATGGAAATTAGAAGAAATACTGAGTTAATTGTGACAAAAGAGGATGCATATACCTTTTTGGTGGATACAAAGCCTATTATTGAAAGTGAACCTCATCGTTATTTCAAGCTTATTCGAGAAAAAGGCCAACAAAATGGGAATATCCCAGCAGACTCTCAATTGCTTTACTTTACTAGGATTACAGAGACTGGGAATGATTTGTTTTTATCTACCTATGCAACTTCAAAAGTTACTAAGGAACCTAACCCTGATCAATATGATTCTCAATTTAAAGCGGGAGACCTTTTTTTCAAAGGAGAAGTGAATAATACTCAATTTGCAGGTTCTGCTGTTTTTAAAAATGGTCAAATGATTGGAACGATGACAGGTGAAGAAACACATTTAACAAACTTTTTGAACAATACCCTACAAAGTGAAAATGTAGTCACTTCGCTTCCAGATCCTTTTGACTCCAAGTATCGAATGAGTCTACGAATAAATCAACAAGATCATCCAAAAATACACATGAATTTAAAAGAAGGAAAACCTTCTGTTCATGTAGAGATTGACCTTCTTGTAGACGTTTTAACAAATCATAGTATGACGGAATATTTCAGATATCCCGAAAAGATACATACGCTTGAAAATTCTATTACAGATGATTTACAGGAAAAAATAAGTCGTTTTATCGAGCGAACACAAAAAGAATTCGAAGGGAATCCATTTGGTTGGTCACTTATTGCACGAAAACATTTTTTAACAAATAAAGCATTTGAAGATTTTGATTGGATGAAACAGTATCCAGATTTAGACGTAGAAGTACAAGTACATGTTAAATTGGGACGATTCGGGAGACAAAGTAGTGTGCCTGAATTAAAACAATAGGAGGAATACTTATGATTGTTAGTCCTATTCTTATTTGGGTAGGTATGCTCATTGTTTTTATGTATACGATAGGTTTTGCAAAAGAATTATGGAAAGATAAAAATAAAAGTGGTGCAGTTGTAGTAACTTTTATAGCACTAGGTGTTATCATTACCCCATTTTTATCTATTCTTCGTTAATTAAAAATGCCCGGATTATCCATTACAGTTGTCGGATCCTCCGAGCATTTTTCACATATATATTCTTTAGGATTCTTTAGAAATATGCAAGCCAATTTTTCCAAAATGTTTGTTTTCAAATAATCGATTATGAGCTTCTTGAGATCGTTCAAGGGAGTACATAGTATCCAACACTGGATGGATATTATGTTCTGTAATAAATACCAACATTGATTGAAACTCTTCCCTACTTCCCATCGTTGAACCGATTAGAGTATATTGTCCATAGAAGAAGGAGCGTAAATCAAGTTCTACTGTATCTCCAGCGGTTGCGCCGAATACTACTATCCTACCGCCGAGTTTTAAAACATCTAATGATTTTTGGAAAGTTGCTGCACCCACGCTCTCAATAACGAGATCAATCGTTTCATCAACTAATTTTTCTTCCCAATCATCATTCGTATCTAGTACAACATGTGCCCCTATCTCTTTACTTTTCTCTCGTTTATATACACTTCTAGATGTGACAATAACACGAGCCCCAACAGCTACAGCATATTGAATGAGATACGTTGCTACACCACTACTTCCACCTGGAATAAAAACCGTTTGTCCTTTTTGCAATTGGCCTTGAGTAAATAATGCACGATATGCTGTTAAAGCAGCTAACCCTAAAACGCCCGCTTCTTCCCATGAATAATTGTTCGGCTTCTTTTCAAGTTGATCAGCGTTAATCGTAATTTGTTCTGCAAACGTTCCATGATCAGGCATTCCTAAAATATCAAAATCACTTGGTGGCACTAGGGTGCTTTCTTTCCATCGTAAAGACGGATTGATGATTACTTCGTCTCCAACATCCCAACCTTCCACATTTTTTCCCAGCTCCTTAATAATTCCCGCTCCGTCTGATCCTATAATCAAAGGATCGTTTACGTCACCTCTTCTATCTGGAATATATAAATCACGACGATTCAAACCTGCTGTTACTAATTGAACACGAACTTCATCGTCACCCAACTTTGGTTGGGGCATATCTGTTACGTATGTCAATTTTGCTTTATGAACAAAAGCTCTCATATATTTCGACTCCTTTTCTATTATTCCACTTCTGCAATACCTATACACTAATCGTTTCACAAAAGTGAACACCTTTTCAAGGTACGGGGGTTAATACCTATTGTTCTTCTCTAAAACAAAACCTACTTTTATCATAAAAGTAGGTTTTCTACCTAGTTCATATATCACAATTATTTACTCTACTAGCGTTAAAAATTCTTCTACATCATCTACACATAATTGAATCGCTTTACTCCAAAAATCACGTTTTGTTAAATCGACTTGCAAATGCTTCTCTGCTAACTCTTCTGTAGACATACGTCCAGTATACTTTAATAATTCAATGTATTGATCTTCAAAAGAACTGCCCTCTTCTTGTGCTTTAGCATATATTCCTAAACTAAATAAGTAACCAAAAGTATACGGGAAATTATAAAACGGATCACTTGTTTTATGAAAATGTAATTTGGAAGCCCAAAATGTTGGATCCGTATTTTCAATAGCATCTTGGTATGCCTCTCTTTGCGCCTCTTCCATTAGGCTATTAAGTCGATCTACTGAAACAAGCCCTTCTTTTCGTTCTTTATAAAAACGTTCTTCAAATAAAAAACGTGCATGGATATTCATGAAAAATGCAATACTTCGTTGAATTTTTGTTGCGAGTAAAGAAATCTTCTCTTCCTTTGTTGTAGCATCTTTTACTGAAGCATCAGCAATAATCATTTCTGCGAATGTAGATGCTGTTTCTGCTACGTTTTTAGCATAACGTTGGTTCAATCCATTCATACCACTCATAATGCTTTGGTGATACGCATGCCCTAACTCATGAGCTAGTGTAGCCACATTCGAGGCTGAACCAGAATAGGTCATAAAAATACGTGCTTGTTTACTATAAGGAAAACTCGTACAAAATCCTCCAGGACGTTTATTCGCACGATCTTCTGCCTCAATCCAACCTTTTTCAAAGGCTTCTTTCGCAAATTGTGCCATTTTTGGACTAAACGTATTAAAGTGATTCATAATGAACGAGGCTGCTTCCGTAAATTCAAATGTAGAAGAAGACGAATAAATAGGAGCACCAATATCATATATTGCTAATTTATCTACTTGAAGTAATTCAGCTTTTTTATGTAAGAATCGAACAAAAGGTGTTTTTGCTTCTTCAATAGCTCCCCACATAGCATCTAATGTTTCTTTTTGCATGCGGTTGTCATCTAAAGGTTCTTTTAATACATGATCCCAACCACGGTGTTTATAGCTTGCTAACCGAAATCCTGCGAGATGGTTAATTGTTTGACTAAACAATTGTGCTTTCTCTTGCCAAGCTGAACCCAATACTTCTGACACATGTTTGCGGAATGCTCGATCTGGATGACTTAATTTGTTGGCAGCTTGTCCTACCGAATAAGACACTTTTTTACCGTCTTCCTCTATTTCAACTTCCATCGAACCAACAAGAGCATCATACATTTGACTCCAACCATGATACCCATCTACTGCTAGATCATTCATAAGTACTTCTTGTTCTTCCGCCATTTTTTCATCTGCACTATTTCGATATTCATTTAATACAAATGCGATAGGTTGGAGAGCTTCTGTTTGCAAACACTCCTCCCAAGTATCGTCAGAAATCAATGCTAATTGTTGATCAAGCTTTGTTTTTACTGCTGCAATATGTGCTTGTATAGTACTTCTTTTTCCTACAAGCATTTGTGCTGTAGTATCTTTTGTATTTTGTGCATGTAAACAACTAATATATGCTGAAGCCTCACGTGATTTTACTTGTAATTCTTCATATGTTTGAATAATCTTTTCTAAATGGCTTCCACTTGATGGTTCAACAACTGTTGGATCAAAGTGAGCTACCAAATCGGCAAATATGTTTGTTTCTTGTTCAATATCTACTAAAAAATCTTGAAACTTTTCTCCGTTTCCCCCACCTGGAAAGATGCTTTCTAAATCCCACACTTTTACATACTCTTCTGACAACTTTTGCTCCTCCTTGTTTCATACAACTAGGTTCATAGTAAAACATTAAGAACTAGAGTGAATTTCATCATGACCAAAGATAGCTCTTTCAATGCGACATGAAGTTTCAACGGGACTAGTGGAACTACATGTCGTATTGACGTAGCATAACATACGTATGATGAAATTCATTCATGTACGTTAGTTTTTAAAAGTCTTTTACAATAAAAAGATTACAAAACCAATCACTGTTATAATGAATAATAAAATATAGAGAAAAATTTGTATAGGAAGGTGTTTCTTAAACGATTCGGTTTCGTAACGAAGTGATCGCTCACGCTCTTCTTCAACAGTCACGCCCTCATCCTCGTAAGACTCCATTTGTTTTTCCATTCCTTTTAAAATACGATATGTTATAACTATGGCAACAAGTGTTATGATAATGAGTACAATTAGCAATTCCATGGAAATCATGAACGTTTCTCCTTTCCTATTTCTTTCAATGAAGTATTCTGATGTTATCATAACAAATATCCAGCATGAAAACTATTCTGTTTTTGTTTATACAGGGCGAACAGTAATTTCATTTACATTAACATATGTTGGCTGAGATAGTGCATAAATCACTGCTCGAGCGATATCTTCTGTTTGTAGGGGTACTCTCTCCCTTTGGTGTGCATGAGCATCTTTCTCTACATATGAAGCTGTTAAATCAGTTTGTACCATGCCAGGAGAAATATTTGTCACTCTTACGCCTGTTCGTGCTAATTCCTTTTCAAGTCCCATGGAAATCGCTCGAACCGCAAAT
>DATGUV010000045.1:0-3656 GCA_035301025.1 Bacillota bacterium
TATCAACTCAAAAAAACCTACAAACCGCATCGTACCTCTTGATATATTAAATCCCTCTTCAAACTGTCGAGCAGCTTGATCGTCATTTTTCACTTTAGGTAAACTACTTTTTAACACTTTCTGACCGACATATCCATTTGACACGTGCTTTAGCAAAACTATCCACTCCCAACACTCTTTATGTATATAGGATTCCCACCTACTGTTTTTATATGAATCCTCGCGTCTTTTGAACCTACATTGACTTGCACGTAGTATCACTTTATCATATTTATAACGGAAGTGAACGCATACAATCAAAAAAACAAAGAAAGAGGGATTTTCATGAAACCACCTATCGCTAAACGCATTCCCCACCCCCATACCTTACATGGGGACGTACGGGAAGATGACTACTATTGGTTAAAGGAAAAGAGTAACCCTGAAGTCATCCAATATTTAGAAGAAGAAAACAAATACTATGAAGCAATGATGAAGCCAGTAGAAGGTTTTACAAATGAGTTATACGAAGAAATGATTGCCCGTATTCCTATGTCTGAAGAGGATGTTCCTACTCAACATGGACCATATTTTTATTACACTCGTCGGGAAAAGGAAAAACAATATCCAATATTTGTCCGAAAACAGGCCGATCATCGTGATGAACTAGCGGATGCTGCAGAAGAAATCGTTCTTGATGTGAATGCATTAGCTGGTGAAGATGATTACTTAAGCGTTACCCTTATTCGCATCAGCTCAGACCAAAAACGAATTGCTTATTTAGAAAATAGAGATGGAACCGATCGCTACACCCTTTTCGTAAAAGATTTAGAAACAGGAAAACTATTGCAAGATACCATTCCAGAAGTATACATTTTCGGAAGTGTAGAATGGAGCCATTGTGGAGAGTACATTTTTTACATTACAGTAGATGAAAATCAACGACCATACCAACTTTGGAGACACACACTAGGTACAGACGCCACAGATGATGTGTTAGTATTTGAAGAAAAAGATGAAACATTTGTATTGTATATTGAAAAGTCCCAGAGCAATCAATATATTTTCATTCAATCTTCATCCAAAACAACGAGTGAAATACGTGTGTTGCATGCGAAAGATCCGCTCGCAACTCCGGAAATGATTGATCCTCGAAAGGATGGAGTATTATATTTCGTTGACCACTGGAAAGATGACTTTATCCTATTAACAAATGAAGACGCTCTAAACTTCCAGCTTCAGCGTTGTCCAGTTAATGACGTAAAAGTGAGAGAAAATATCGTTCCATACGATGAAAGTCGTTTTCTTGGTGGAATCTATCCTTTCAAAAATTCCTTATTCATTGCTGGAAGAGAAAATGGACTCACACAAGTATGGAAACTCGAGGATGGTGAACTAGAACAACTCATCTGGAATGAAGAACTATATACCGTTTCCGTGATTCCAGGACAATCGTACAATGCAGAGGAAATACTCATTCATTATGAGTCGGAGGTCACGCCAAAAACAACGTATGCATGTGATCCGTCAAGCTTAAAACGGACGTGTTTACAAGTTGCACCTGTGACAGGAGCATATGACCCTACCGATTATCAGCAAGAACAACTATGGGCAACTGCAGAGGACGGTGTAAAGGTACCACTAAACGTTCTTTACAAAAAAGGAGCCCTAGACAAAGGTCCAGCTCCCTTATTATTAACCGCCTATGGTTCATATGGATCCAACAGTGATCCATCATTTAGTCCGTATGCACTTCCAGTGTTAGATCAAGGAGTTGTCCTTGTGACTGCCCAAGTAAGAGGTGGATCAGAAATGGGACGCCATTGGTATGAAGACGGGAAAATGGAGCACAAACGAAACACATTTACCGACTTTATTGCTGCCGCAAAACATCTCATAGATATCGAGTACACAACATCTGATCAGTTAGCTGCTAGAGGAGGAAGTGCTGGTGGATTGCTGATTGGAGCAGTTGCAAATATGGCTGGCGATTTATTTAAAGTCATGGTGCCTGCAGTACCATTCGTCGACATTGTAACGACAATGCTAGACACTTCTTTGCCATTAACGACTCTCGAATGGGAAGAATGGGGAAATCCAAATATTGAGGAAGAATACTTTTATATGAAATCTTATAGCCCATATGACAATGTGGAAGCAAAAGATTATCCACATTTATACATTACAACAGGGCTAAACGATCCACGTGTCGGATATCATGAGCCTGCCAAATGGGTTGCGCGACTGCGTCAGTTAAAAACAGATGATAACGATATCGTGATGAAAACAAACATGGGAGCAGGTCACTTTGGTAGCTCTGGACGGTTCAATGCACTAAAAGAATCTGCAGAAATGTATGCCTTTGTTCTTGATAAGATTGGGGTTTCAAAAGAATAGTTTTAATGAATGAGCTATTCATGTATGATATATCGTTTCGTTAGACTATTTAGCGCGAAGGGAGTACAAACTACACCAACAGATAAACCAAACCGATATCTAAATGCAATTCGACCACTTTACCCAGAGTGGGGGAATGTAGTAAATTCTTGCTCATATGCCTACATGTTTTTACATTAGCTGTCATATGAGCAAATAATTGACAGTTACAAAGGGGTCCAAAGTCAAGTAAAAACTTTGTGTTCTCTATTTACATCAAGGGCCACTTCAATCAATATTATAAAACGTTTTTATTCTTACATACATTGTACTGTTTAGTGGTGACATTCCAATCTCTGAGTGTCTTCTTTTCTAATATCTCCATTATCTTCGTACTCTTTTCTCCACTGTATAAGCGCTCCGCGTGATGAATATCCAAATTCATTTATTACGGCATCATAAGATTCATACTTAAGGTATAGTTTTATCGCTTTTAATTTATCCTCATAGGCGAATATTGTTTTCCTCCTGACCAATTTTGTCCTAAGATTTTATCCGTATGCCCTCCTGTGTACTTTTCCCTTGCAAAATACACTAAGTCATAATTATCTTTTAAGTACTGCCAAAGCAATCGTTTATAATAAAACTTTTGTGGTGTTTATTCAGATAGTAGTAATTTTGTAACTTCGGAATATTCATCTGTTTTTGATTTCCTTTGGTTATCGTCACAAGCTTTGTCATCGTTGTTAGTTTGTGGGTTTTGCAGTATCATAAGTTCTCTTGGCATATAAAAAGTCATCTCGCCTATTTATCTCATTATTTTCATAATTACAATACTAAAACAGAATACCTTTATGGTACAAACTTCATAAGCTATGAATTTCAGTAAAGCATCTTCCATATCATCCTACGTTTAATTTTCTTGCAAAAAGCAAAAACACCTGTCGCCTAAAAATGGCAAGCAAGTGCTTTATAGTTAGCTATATAAAGTAATTCCATTTTAAACTGTATCTTACTTAGCTTTTATATGTTCTTGAATAAAGCGAATGAACCATTCTAATTTATCTTTGTCCATCTTTCTCATACCATTTACTCTAACAAACTCATGAACAAATTCCCAATCTTGCAGTTGCAAAATCGTCTGTAGTTCTGTTAACAGTCGTTTTCGGTATTTAATATTCTCTAAATTAAACTCATTAATTACTTCCTCTAATTCATCGTAATTCGCACTTACATTAAAATAACTTTCAAGAAAATATCTAAACATTTCAAAGTTTGATTCTCTATTCAAAATATCTCCA
>DATGUV010000046.1:0-4549 GCA_035301025.1 Bacillota bacterium
GATTCATTATCCCGATAATATGTATTAAAGTTATGAAAATCACGACCTGCTGCACCAATAATAATAACATTTTTCTTTTGCATATATACCACTCCATTCACATTCGATTCGATTAGATATACATATATTAAAACAAAAACATTGATTTGTATAGTCTATTTACTTATTTTTATACATTTATCTTTATTTTTATACATATGTATGTATTAAAAGGCGCCTGTATTCAGTACAGACGCTTTTCTCGTTTGTGGCGAATAAGGACGATGTGTTCACATTCACGTCTCTAGATGTCCTTTCGACTTACACAAATCAACTCATCGCAAAGAATATCATACCATGGTTGCTGAGGAGTGTCATTAGAAATTTTCGGTAATAAATGATTCATAAACCTTAATCTTTATATTCCTGTTGTAAGACAACTTTTGAAAACGTTTTAAAATCTTTCATATGATTATTTAAGATAGCTTCTAAAATGGCAAGATTTAAAGTTTGATAGTCATGTACAGCGATATTTCTAAATCCTACCATATTCATTAAGGACTTTGCTAAATTATCCTCAATTATTTCTTCTTCCTGTAGGAATCTGAATGCATCACGACTAGTCTTAGGAACACCTAATCTTTGTTCACTCACAATATACATAGCAATATCAATACTCGCTTCACAAGCACGCTGTATATTAAGTATTATACTGTCTTGTTTCGTATAATCAGTCAAATTTTCTTTCTTTCCCTCGTATACTTCATTTATACGTTTTAAACAACGTTCGATTATTGCTATTTTATTAAGAAGAACATCATTCATCACCAAGTACACTCCCTCTCTCTTTAATAGCTTCGATAACAGGTGCTCGTTGCTCATTGAGCTCAGCGTACATACTATAGATCCGCATTTTCTGACGTATCAATTCATTCTCGTCCTCAATATAAATGGGTATTCCTTGTTCAAATATCTGCATGGTAAACACTGTATCAATTGTTCTAATATCGATTAAATCTACCTCACATCCTACAAGTTCCGAAAGTTCTGATGCAAATATAAAACGTTCATATGAAGAAAGCACCTTGTTGCTATAATATGCTAGATCAATATCGCTTTTTGCATGTTGTGTCCCCTTTGCAAATGACCCGAACAACAAGATGAAGGAAGGTTGTACCTTTTGTACAATTGTTTCAACTAATAAATTCCTTACTTTCTCATGAAGCATACTTATCACCTTTCTTGTGAGTAAGATTATCATTTATTTCACTTTTTCAATTTCTTTTTCTCTCGTACATGTGCAAAAAAGTTTGTGAGAAGTGTACTGCACTCTTCTTCTAAAACACCTGAGGTTACGTCTGCTTGGTGATTAAACCGTTTCTCCTCCAGTAAATTCATCAATGTTCCCACACACCCTGCCTTCGGATCATATGCTCCAAAAACAACTCGTGGAATTCTTGATTGAACAATGGCTCCTGCACACATCGGACAAGGTTCTAATGTTACATATAGTGTACAATCTTCCAGTCGCCAACTACCGATATATTCGTTTGCCTGTTCAATGGCAAGCAATTCAGCATGTGTTCCCGCTTTTTGGGTCGTTTCACGCACGTTGTAGCCAGAACCAATGACATTCCCGTTGTGAACAATCACTGCTCCGATGGGTACTTCACCAATAGCTTCTGCTTTTTTTGCCTCTTCAATCGCTAACTTCATATATGTTTTATCCACTGTTTCTCAACTCAATTCCAGCAATATTTCCTTTAGTATAACACATACTTGTAGACGGGGAATTTAGCCATTTTCATGTATATATCCTTTTAGAACTTCATACCTTTATAAAAGAGAATGGATTTGAAAGGAGTTACATCTATGCAAATTCACGTGATTCAATCTGGGGATACGATATTTGCGCTTAGTCAATTGTATGGAGTAAGCTCACAAGCAATCATTGATATAAATGAGCTACCATCTCCTGAGGATTTAGTCATTGGGCAGGCACTCGTTATTCCAATCATTGGTCAGTTTTATACAGTCCAGCAAGGAGATACATTTATTTCCATTGGTGAAAAATTTAATATTCCTTATATGGAAATTGCCCAAATAAATGCCCTTTCCATCAATCAACCACTATCGATTGGACTTCGTTTATATATTCCACCGACACCTAAAACGAACATTTCTACCTTTGGGTATGTGGAACCACTTGGGGATTCTGTTAGTCCTACATTGGAAAATGCGGTGCGAAAATATGCACGCCTACTAACCTTCTTAGCACCTTTTAGTTACCGGGTACAGCGGGATGGTACTCTTAATCCACCATTATTAAATCAATTTCTGGAAATAGCAGCGGATAACAATACATATCCATCCCTTGTTGTAACAAATTTAGAGGGACCATCCTTTAGTACAGAGCTGATGCACATTATTTTAACCGTCCAGGCCGTGCAAAATACGTTGCTTGATGAAATTGTGAATACGGCTCAAAGGGAAGGGTTTGGGGATGTGCATTTCGATTTTGAATTTGTTGCTCCTGAAGACCGAGAAGCGTATAATGCATTTTTACGTATTGCGAAAGATCGATTTACCCAAGCAGGATTGTTGCTCTCTACAGCACTTGCACCAAAAACAAGTGCTACTCAAACAGGTTTGTTATATGAGGCTCATGATTATAAAGAACACGGTGAGATTGTAGATTTTGTTGTGTTAATGACATATGAGTGGGGCTATAGCGCAGGCCCAGCGATGGCTGTTTCACCCCTTCCTGAAGTACAACAAGTTGTGGAGTATGCAATCACTGAAATTCCGCCCGAAAAAATTATGCTTGGTCAAAATTTATATGGCTATGATTGGACCCTTCCTTTTGTACAAGGGGAATCCTTTGCACGTGCACGTAGCCCGCAACAAGCAATTGATCTTGCTCGGGAGAAAAATGTCGCCATTGAATTTGACGAGCGAGCACAGGCACCTTTCTTTACGTATTGGGACGCTGGAAAGGAACACGAAGTATGGTTTGAAGATGCACGTTCCATCCAAGCAAAGTTTGATCTTATAAAACAATTCAATTTAAGAGGAATCGCATACTGGAAACTAGGTCTTGCTTTCCCACAAAATTGGGCGTTGCTGGAGGATAATTTTACGATTGAGAAAAAACCTTCTTCGTGAATAAGGTATTTTAAAAATACATGTATCCAAGAAATCTAGAGCTCGAAAGATAACTGAGCTCTTTTTTATGCGTGAATTTCATAATGACCAAAATTAACCATATAAAATCATACATATTTTCTCGTGTTCAATAATGTTTCCCCCACACAATCTTGACAATCTCTTTTAAGAACTATAGCATAGAGTGTAACTTAATAGATGCACTAGGGGTGTTATTAAACTGAGATGAGAATTACTCGAACCCTTTGAACCTGAACTAGTTCATACTAGCGTAGGAAAGTGTAAACCGCAATGTACATATTCAAGTGATACTTCACTTCGGGGGCATCTGTATTCATGCCCACCTGTTTATGAAGGATATAATGACTAGAATTGGCATGTCTTCTATGACAATGTCTCATTCTTCGTGTGTATTTGAATGGTTTTACGCAACTTTCCTATAAGGATGGTTGCGTTTTTTTGTTTGGAGGGCATCTTATTAAGTCAAAACACAAAAAATGTAGGAGTGAATTTCATGGGTAAAACAGTAGTTGTTACAGGAAGTAGTGGAGGACTTGGCGCGGTAATTGCCAAAACATTAGCGAAAAAAGGTCACAATGTTGTCGTGAATTACTTTAAAAGTAAAGAGGCTGCAGAAAAGCTTGTTGCTGAAATTGGAGAAGAAAAAGCCATTGCGATTCAAGCGAATGTAACAAATCGAACTGAAGTAGATGCATTGATGAAACAAGCAACTGAGCATTTTGGACAGGTTGATGTTGTGGTGAACAATGCGTTAGTCAATTTTAAATTTGACCCAACCACACAAAAACCTTTTGCAGAACTGGCATGGGAAGACTATCAAACACAAATTGACGGAACTTTAAAAGCAGCATTTAACGTAGCACAAAGTGTTATCCCACAATTTATTGAGCGAAAGAACGGAAACATTATTAGCATTGGAACAAACCTCTATCAAAACCCAGTAGTCCCGTATCATGAATATACAACAGCTAAAGCTGGACTCATCGGTTTCACAAGAAACGTTGCAGCTGAATTAGGTGCTCATGGTATTTGTGCGAATGTTGTTTCGGGTGGATTATTAAAAACAACAAATGCAAGCGCTGTGACGACACCAGAAGTGTTTGATCTGATTGCTCAATCGACGCCACTTAAGAAGGTAACGACTCCACAAGATGTTGCGAATATGGTTGTGTACTTATGTTCGGAAGAAGCGGCTGGGATTACAGGCCAAAACTTTACCGTTGACGGTGGACTTACGATGAACTAATTGTACATTCGTTTCATAATGTTTCAAGGAAGTTTTAAAGAGGTGTAAATAGATGACAAATAAACGAGAAAAGCAGTTACACATCGGGGTCCTGATGTATGGTTGTGGACACCATCAAGCAGCTTGGTTAATGCCAGA
>DATGUV010000047.1:0-3654 GCA_035301025.1 Bacillota bacterium
TTCAATGTTGTTAAAATTGGCCACTTCAATGTGTGGTGAAAGCACTGCAAACAATATTATGGAAATAATAAATGCCGGACCTGTCGTCCATATCATGTTTTTAATGTGATCAAACAAATCCACCTTTACAATGGATGACGCCATATTCGTTGTATCTGATAAAGGAGACATTTTGTCACCAAAAAAAGCTCCAGAAACAATCGCTCCTGCCGTCATCGCTAAAGAAACGTCGATGGCTTCAGAAATTCCAATAAACGCCAGTCCAACTGTTCCAACAGTTGTAAGAGAACTTCCTACACCGACCCCAACAATGGCACAAACGATAAAGACAACGGCTAAGTAAAATTGTGGTGTAACGAGATGGAATCCTGCATAAATAAGTGTTGGAATTGTTCCTCCAATCATCCAAGATGCAATTAAAATTCCGATGAAGAAGAAAAGTAACGCAGCACTAATCCCAACCTTTGCCCCTTCCGTAATTCCTTTTTCCAACGATTGATAAGAGACCCCTTTACTGAGTCCATATACAATTAATACAAGAAGAGCTAATAGAAGTGGAATATGAGGTGGTGCTTCTAAATATATAATAAGTATCCCCATGAGGCCTAACACAATAGCTGTTAATAACAGTGCCTCACGTAAAGAAATTTTTTGTACTGGCTGTATGCGAAACATAATGAAATCCCCTTTTCTTGTTGTCTCAAGTACTCTATGGTGTAACATGCGTTTTATACACGAACAAATCAATATGAATCATTTTACAACATATGCATAAAGAATGCGACAAGGAGGAAGAAGGTAAGGGGAAATCATTAGGAAAAGTGATTAGAAAATGTATAATACTCATACATGCTTAACACGATACATGTGCAAAGTTTAGATGTTTCCATCCTACAAAGGGAAGATTAACGATGAAGAAAAGAGGAGAGTATACATGGTTACAAACAATGACTGTTATATACGGACATATAAACAAGACGATTACCCGGGGGTAAAACACATTGCAGCAACATGTCATGATACAGACGCAGTAGAAGGAATCGATCAACCACACATTATTTTTGCCCAGACAGCTGTGGACAATCAAACGATCATCGGCACTGTTTTTGCGTGGAGAAGTACATTCCATTCTGCGTGTGTGTATTTCCGAATATTCATCACACCTTCTCCCTTGGCACACTCTGTTCGTCACAAGCTTCTTGAAGCATTGATGAATTTTTTGAAGCGGGAGCAACTTGATCACCTACCGTTACAAACGTCCCTGTGGGAAACTTCTGTAGGTTTGAGGGATGTCTATGAAACATATGGATTGATCGAAATGCGCAAAACATATGAACCAATATTGAACATACAAAATATTGAAATGCCCTCCCCCATGAACAACAATACGTTTGTAAAAACCGTGGAGGATATTGCTAAGGATGATGTATTAAAAGAACAGCTCATCCAACAAATCGAGCATAATTACAGACAAACCCATTTGGATAATCCCGTATCCTCGACGATTGGGAAAGACGTGTGGAATAGCCTCATTTTTGCAGATGATTTGATAGCAGAAGGAAGCTATGTATATGTGGACGATCTTACAAATGAAATAGTAGCTTATAGCCTGCTCCATACTTCTGAAGCAAAGGATATATTCGAACTTGGTTGGTGTGGTGGGAAAAATAAAGGAGATGAGAGATTCATTCCTACTCTCATCCAGCATCAGATCGCTTATGCACAAAAAAGTGGTATCCATAATCTACTAGGAGAATTTGACACTACAGATGAATCGGCAATGCTTGTTTTAGAATCTTTTCCCTTTGCCCCATGCCCTGTATGGATCACCTATTCTTTACCGGTTGAAAAAGGTCTTCGCTAAAGCTTTATTTCTTCGTTTTGTAGTTCAAGGATATAAGGGTATATAAATATGTAGATAGTAAAAAGTACGAATAAAATAGCGACATTGATTAACGAAGCTTTTAACAAAAAAGCTAAACCAAAAGAAAGAACGATGACTATGAAAGTAAAAAGTAAAGTTTTATTTCTCGTTTTTCTAGATGCATATTGCTTTTCTTTACAATTGGGACAAGTCATCCCTGTACTAATGGTAAATAATGTTTTCAGTGCTTCAGAATATGTCCATGTATAATCACATTTTTGACATGTTGGCATATGTATACCCCTTTCAATCATAAGACTGGGACGAATGACCGTCCCAGTCGTTTTACATAATTAAGGTAAAGGTTCAAAGCGGGCGGTGAAGAATCGGAGTACAGGTGATTCGTACACCATTTTCAACCCTTTAACCCCTTCACGATTATTATACAAGTCAATAATTGAATCTGCAACAACATCCATATGTGCATACGTGTATACTCTGCGCGGAATGGTAAGTCGGACGAGTTCTAGTTCTGGATAATAGTGATATCCTTCATCGTCTCTACCTGCTGAAACAATTCCCCTCTCCATACTTCGTACACCAGATTGTAAGTAAATTTGTGCAGCGAGCGTTTGAGCTGGGAATTCATCTTGAGGAATATGGGCGAAAAACTTTTTCGCATCTAAAAACACCGCATGCCCTCCGATTGGTTTTACAATCGGCACTTCAGCTTCTTCTAATCGGTCCCCTAAATACTGACATTGGCTTACTCGGTGGTGAATATAATTGTAATCGACGGCTTCATACATACCTCGTGCCATCGCTTCCATGTCACGTCCTGCCATACCGCCGTAAGAAGGCATTCCTTCATAAACGACAACAAGTTCTGTCGCTTTTTGATACAATTCATCGTCATTTAAAGCTAAAAATCCACCAATATTTACGAGGGTATCTTTCTTCCCAGACATCGTACATCCGTCGCCATAGCTCATCATTTCCCGTAAAATTTCTGCAATCGTTTTCTCTGAAAATCCTTCTTCACGCTCTTTAATAAAATATGCATTTTCCACACAGCGAGTCGCATCAAACATTACTTTAATACCGTGTTTGTGAGCGAGTTTAGAAACCGCTTTCATATTTTCCATAGAAACAGGTTGCCCTCCGGCTAAATTCACCGTTACAGCTAAACAAATATACGGAATTTTGTCTGCTCCTACTTCATCAATCAATGCTTGGAATTTATCTACATCAACATTTCCTTTAAATGGATGGTCGTGCGTGGAATCATGTGCTTCGTCAATGATAACATCTCTGAAGGTTGCGCCGTTCATTTCTTGGTGTGCTCGTGTTGTGGTGAAGTACATATTTCCTGGGACAACATCGCCTTCTTGAATCATAATTTGTGAAAGAAGGTTTTCCGCCCCGCGTCCTTGATGGGTAGGTACGGTATGTGTAAAACCGTATAAATCTGTCACAGCTTTTTGTAAGTTATGAAAATTTCTCGACCCAGCGTATGCTTCATCTCCTTTCATCATGCCTGCCCACTGGTTGTCACTCATAGCTGTGGTTCCGCTGTCTGTTAACAAATCAATGTACACATCTTTTGAATCAATTAAAAACGTATTGTAGCCAGCCTCTTGAATCACTTTCTCTCGTTGTTCTCTTGTCGTCACCGCAATCGGCTCAACAACTTTAATCTTATAAGGCTCAGCGACATACTTTCTTTCCATACAAACAACTCCCTTATTATGTTTGTGTCAAGCATAGCATAATATAAGAGTGTTTTCTAT
>DATGUV010000048.1:0-3267 GCA_035301025.1 Bacillota bacterium
ACGCGCCCTCTTAAACGCACTCTCACTCAACTGCGACTTACAACATAACACCGACACCGCAACAGTCATCTGCCGCACCCATCCCGCGCGATTATTCACATGCATCAACGTATGCCATAAGTTCGCCGCATTTGCCGAAACTGGATTCGTCTCCTGCCTTTGATAAAACGCATTAATTTCCCTTATGTAATTCATCACCATATCCCCCTCAAAAAAGTAACTTCCCAAGAAAAGCGAAAGCATGACTACATAAACACAATCATGCTTCCTTTCAAACAACATCAAACCAAAACCCAAAACCCTTCTGTTAAAAAAACATACCTATTTAAGTGCCAGCAAGCGCTTGAATATCCCTTCTTTCCGTAATTTCCTTCGTACTTCCCTGCCCCAGCTTTTCACTGCTGTTTTAGAGACACCTTCAATCTCCATAATTTCTTGGACCGTTAAATCGGCAATGATAAAATATTGCACCCACTTCCACTGTTTATCAGTTAGAGGTTTACGAACCTCACCCCAAAAGGCACCGTCTTTAAATTCGATCCCAGCCGTATCAAGCAAGATATTGTTTGTGATACGACATCTGTTGCCCGTATCTATGTTTCGTTTCTCTTCCTTTTCCGCCCGCTCCGCCACTTCCTGTTCACGGATCTTTTTACGTTGTAAATCAATGAGTCGAAAGCGAATTTGATAGTTTAAGAATGTGCCCAAATTCCCTTTACGAGTTTCATAACCTTGATACGCTTGCCACAGGGCAACAATCCCCTCGGCGTAAAAGTCGTCATACCATGCATGGTTAATATTCAAACGCTGAATTTGATAATGAATCCGCCGTTCATGCATTTTAAAAAACGTCTCAAAATTTCGTTCCATAAAAAAATCCTCCTAGATCATATTACCGCTGCAGCCGTAATGTCATCTTAGGAGGATTTGCGCTTACCCGCACATCACCGTATTTCGTGCAATCCATTTAAAAGATAATTTTATTGCTTTCTAGTTAGGGAAAAGTGCATTTCAGATACGCTTATGATTATAAAATGCGATAATAGGGATACATCAAAAAGTTTAGACAGAAATCAAATAAGCCCATTTGTCTTGCGGCATATATTTAACGATTTAAAGGATGGAATGTATGCCTATCATACAATCGGAATACACAATCATTCGAAAAACGCACGCACTTTTCCCAGCTAAGCACTTTGAATATGACACAATCGTCATCGAACGAGAAAGAAAGCTGTACATACGACAAACACCCTTGCAAATCATTAAATCGTCATGCCAAAAATATTGGTCAACCTATGAAGGGCGACGAGATGCGGTTGTGAACCAAATGAATTTCAAACAAAAAGTGCCTATTCCAGTAAGCATTGATAAAACGATATATTTATTTCCAACACATTCCCCAAACCATCTAGACAACAGTTGGATTGCTTATGAACACGTCGCTCGTTTTGATAAAAAGCGGAACCCTGGCCAACCTGAACAAACGCTCGTCACCTTTAAAAATGGCTATACAAAGACACTTGACGTATCAGTTCATACATTTGAGTCACAATGGCAACGGACATTCGAGTTGATGTATAGGAGTGGGCGGATTGGATTGTAGGAGAGAAAAGTGTGCAATCTTATCTAGCGGAATCCGTTCACTTTATGCTAGCAATAATCCAGGAAATTATCGGGAAGTGAAGCACAGCACCAAATGTAACTTTGCATGTTAAAAAAAGCGTGCTTCTTCTTCTCTTTTGTTTATGTTTTGTTTATGTTTAAGTACGGTCAAGTGTTTGTATACGGATGAGTCAATAATATGGTCATATTTTTGACTCACTCATAAACTCAACGCAATATATTAAGGCATTCATTGAGGTAGTGGTAGGCACCCTAACATTTTACCTTCTTGGCATCTTCCACATATGCTTGATACTTTCTTCTTCTTTCTATTTCATTTCCTGAAAAATAATCTAATATGACATCCATATTCAGCTGATTATGATTTAAATTATACAAATAGTAACGATAACTACTCCATCGATATGTTTCTGGTTTTTGAACCATTTTAGCTTCGACTGGATTTAAATGAATATATCGACTAACATCGAGCATCGCTTGTTTAGAAGGAATAATTTTATCATAATAACGCTTTTCAAATACGTGGCCTGTAAGGTTATTTTTTGTATTATAATAATCAGCATACCGTTTATTAATGAGAGACATGACTTTTGAAACGGGCTGTTTTGTAGAACGTAATTGGAGGTGAAAGTGGTTCGTCATTAAACAATATGATGCAAGTTCAAATGGTGTTTTCTTGGCAACTTCTTGCAGTATGAGCAAGAATACCTTAAAATCACCCACATCTTTAAAAAGTGGATCGCGTCGATTGCCCCTACAAACAATATGATAAAACATATGTGGTATCCATATGCGTTTCTTTCTGGCCACCGTTAAGTCACCACCCTTTTTGGCATTCTGATATTTTGTGAACGTCGCATTGTTACGGCCTCCCAAAGAGCCTCGTTTGTAATCTCATGACTTTCACTCAGATCCGATATCGTACGTGCCAATCGGATAATTTTAAATTGAACACGTGTGCTCCAATTATGTTTACTTCCCCACGTTTGCATCATTCTACGTTGTTCATCATTTAACTGACCCGCTATCGACAACTGTTCATTTGAAGCAATTCCATTATAGACTTCTCTTCCATACCGCACATATTGCTGTTCACGTGCAATACTGACACGCGTACGAATATCATGTGATGTTTCATTCTGTTTCGTTGATTCATGATCTAAGGGAACTGTTTCAAGGTGGAGTATAATATCCATGCGATCCTGAATGGGACCAGAAACGCGGTTATTGTATGCAGTGATTTGTTTTGGGGTACACGTACAATAAAAATGTCTAGATCCAAAATAGCCACAAGGACATGGATTCATGGCAGCTAAAAGTAAGAAGCGAGATGGATAAGTTACTGTGGAGGCTGCCCGTGTAATGGTTACTTTCCCAGTTTCCATTGGTTGACGAAGCATATCCAATGTTCGCTTAGAAAACTCACTCATTTCATCCAGAAAAAGTATACCCTGGTGGGCGAGTGATATTTCACCAGGTTTTGGATGAGCCCCACCACCAATCAGTGAAACGGCAGATGCAGAATGATGTGGGTCTCTAAATGGTGGTATATGAAAATTTTCCTTTGCTATACCAGATAATTGGTATAAACTCATCACCTCAAATTGACTTTCTTGTTTTAACGGTGGCAAAATGGACGAA
>DATGUV010000049.1:0-3810 GCA_035301025.1 Bacillota bacterium
ACGGTAAAGTTTTGGCCTGTAATCCCAGCCGCTTCTTCCGAACATAAGTACACAACCATATTCGCAACATCTTGTGGTGTCGTTACTTTCTTAAGTGGCGTCGATTGGGCAATCAGATCAAACACTTCTGGGGTCGTCACAGCGCTTGCATTTGTTGTTTTTAATAATCCACCCGAAACAACATTCGCACGAATACCATGAGCACCTAATTCAGCTGCGACGTTTCTTGTGAAACCGACGAGTCCAGCTTTAGCTGTTGTGTATTCATGATATGGAACAACTGGATTTTGGTATAAATTCGTCCCAATACTAATGATACTTCCTTGTTTACGTTCAATAAATTGTGGGATAACACTTTGTGCAACGTTAAATGCTGCTTTTAACGTTCCATCAATTTGTGTTTGATAGTCTTCCCATGCCAGTTCTGCGAAAGGTTTTTGTGTGGTCGGATCAAATTTAAAATCGACTAACGCATTGTTCACGACAACATCAACTTGTCCAAAATGCTCAGTTGCTTGTTTCATCAATGCATCTACTTCAGTACGATTTGTTACGTCTGCTTGAATCGCAATGGCTTTTTCTTCTCCAATTTCAGCAACAAGCGTTTCTGCAGCCTCTTTGCTTTTAAAGTAATTCACGACAACATTGTGCCCTTTTTTCGCTAATGTTTTGGCAATTACCGCGCCTAGTCCTCCACTACTTCCTGTAACAACTACTGTTTTACTCATGAAATCCACTCCTATATTTTTTGTGTTCTAACCTAATAAGATGCTTTCTAAACAAAAAACGCAACCATCCTTATAGGAAAGTTGCGTAAAACCATTCAAATACACACGAAGAAAGAGACATTGTCATAGAAGACATGCCAATCCTAGTCATTGTATCCTTCATGAACAGGTGGGCATGAATACAGATGCCCCAAAGTGAATTTTCACTTGAATATGTACATCGCAGTTTACACTTTCCTACGCTAGTATGAACTAGTTCAGGTTCAAAGGGTTCGAGTAATTCTCATCTCAGTTTAATAACACCCCTAGTGCATCTATTAAGTTACACTCTATGCTATAGTTCTTAAAAGAGATTGTCAAGATTGCTTCCCATTGTGGAACGAGGGGAAAATATGAATAAATGCATAAAGTTAACTTTGGTCGTTATGAAATTTACACATAAAAGAGAGCTCAGAAACATACCAAGCTCTCATTGTATTGGATACATGTATTTTTAAAATACCTTATTCAAGAAGAAGTTTTTTTCTCAATCGTAAAATTACCCTCCAGCAACGCCCAATTTTGTGGGAAAGCAAGCCCTAGTTTCCAGTATGCGATTCCTCTTAGGTTGAATTGTTTCATAAGATCAAATTTTGCTTGAATGGAACGTGCATCCTCAAACCATACTTCGTGTTCCTTTCCAGCGTCCCAATACGTAAAGAAAGGTGCCTGTGCTCGCTCGTCAAATTCAATGGCGACATTGTTCTCCCGAGCAAGATCAATTGCTTGTTGAGGGCTAAGTGCACGTGCAAAGGATTCCCCTTGTACAAAAGGAAGGGTCCAATCATAGCCATATAAATTTTGACCAAGCATAATTTTTTCTGGTGGAATTTCTGTGATTGCATATTCCACTACTTTTTGCACCTCAGGAAGGGGTGAAACTGCCATCGCCGGGCCTGCACTATATCCCCATTCATACGTCATTAACACGACGAAATCAGCAATCTCCCCATGTGCTTTATAGTCGTGGGCCTCATACAATAATCCTGGTTGAGTAGCACTTGTTTTTGGTGCAAGTGCTGTAGAGAGCAACAATCCAGCTTGGGTAAATCGATCTTTCGCTTTACGCAAAAAAGCATTGTATGCTTCTCGGTCTTCAGGAGCAACAAATTCAAAATCAAAATGCACATCCCCAAACCCTTCCTTTTGAGCCGTATTCACTATTTCATCGAGCAATGTATTTTGCACTGCCTGCACGGTTAAAACAATGTGCATCAGCTCTGTACTAAAGGAAGGGCCTTCTAAATTAGTGACCACAAGAGATGGATATGTATTGTTATCTGCCGCTATTTCCAGAAATTGATTTAACAATGGTGGCTCAAGGGTGCCATCTCGATTTACTCGATAACTAAAAGGTGCTAAAAACGTTAGTAACCGTGTATATTTACGCACCGCATTTTCCAATGTAGGACTAACAGTACCTCCAAGTGGTTCCACATACCCAAAGGTAGAAATGTTCGTTTTAGGTGTTGGCGGAATATATAAACGAAGACCAATAGATAGTGGCTGATTGATGGAAAGTCCGTTTATTCGGGCAACTTCCATATAAGGAATATTAAATTTTTCACCAATGGAAATAAATGTATCTCCTTGCTGAACTGTATAAAACTGACCTATGATTGGAATAACGAGTGCTTGCCCAATGACTAACTGTTCTGGAGTTGATAATTCGTTTATATCAATGATTGCCTGTGCACTTACTCCATATAATTGACTAAGGTTAAATATTGTGTCACCTGATTGAATCACATGAATTTGCATAGATATAACTCCTTTCAAATCAGTTCTCTTTTTATAAAGCTATGAATTTGTAGGAGAATATATACATGAAAATGGCTAAATTCCCCATGAACATGTGTGTTATACTAAAAGAAAATATTGCTGGAATTGAGTTGAGAAACAGTGGATAAAACATATATGAAATTAGCGATTGAAGAGGCAAAAAAAGCTGAAGCTATTGGTGAAGTCCCCATCGGAGCGGTGATTGTTCACAACGGGGATGTCATTGGTTCTGGTTACAATGTGCGTGAAACGACCCAAAAAGCGGGAACACATGCTGAATTGCTTGCCATTGAACAGGCAAACGAATATATCGGTAGTTGGCGACTGGAAGATTGTACACTATATGTAACGTTAGAACCTTGCCCGATGTGTGCAGGAGCCATTGTTCAATCAAGAATTCCACGAGTTGTTTTTGGAGCGTATGATCCGAAGGCAGGATGTGTTGGGACATTGATGAATTTACTTGAAGAAAAGCGGTTTAATCACCAAGCAGACGTAACCTCAGGCGTTTTAGAAGAAGAGTGCAGTACACTTCTTACAAATTTTTTTGCACATGTACGAGAGAAAAAGAAATTGAAAAAGTGAAATAAATGATAATCTCACTCACAAGAAAGGTGATACGTATGCTTCATGAGAAAGTAAGGAATTTATTAGTTGAAACAATTGTACAAAAGTTACAACCTTCCTTCATCTTGTTGTTCGGGTCATTCGCAAAGGGGATAGAACATGCAAAAGGCGATATTGATCTAGCATATTATAGCAACAAGATGCTTTCTTCATATGAACGTTTTATATGTGCATCAGAACTTTAGGAACTTGTAGGATGTGAGGTAGATTTAATCGATATTAGAACAATTGATACAGTGTTTACCATGCAGATATTTGAACAAGGAATACCCATTTATATTGAGGACGAGAATGAATTGATACGTCAGATAATTTGACTGATTATACGAAACAAGACAGTATCATACTTAATATACAGTATGCTTGTGAAGCGAGTATTGTATATTGTGAGTGAACAAAGATTAGGTGTTCCTAAGACTAGTCGTGATGCATTCAGATTCCTACAGGAAGAAGAAATAATAGGGGATAATTTAGCAAAGTCCTTAATGAATATGGTAGGATTTAGAAATATCACTGTACATGACTATCAACCTTTAAATCTTGCCATTTTAGAAGCGATCTTAAATAATCATATGAAAGATTTTAAAACATTTTCAAAAGTTGTCTTACAACAGGAATATAAAGATTAAGGTTT
>DATGUV010000050.1:0-2221 GCA_035301025.1 Bacillota bacterium
CATTGCGTATTTACAAGAGCATAATGGACGCATTCCTTTCACAGATAAAAGCGATCCTGCTGATATTCATGAGACATTTGGTTTTAGTAAAGGTGCCTTTAAACGTGCTCTAGGGCGATTAATGCGTAATAAAAAGATCGAACAACGGGATGGAAATACATTTTTACTTTAAAAAGATACATTTTCAAAATGAATTTCATATTCATCAAAACAATAATATCCATACAGCCTGTAGTTGCGTACATTCAATGAGACTACAGGCTTGTATGGATATCGCTATATTTACGGATTAGAAGTAGTTTAGATGAGCACTGAAGAAGATATTTTTGTGAATCCTTCATCAAATGCGTATAATATATTTTGGACATTCAATGAACATTATTTTTTTACTGTTCATTGTTAACGCTTCAAATATGAAAAACTATGAAATCATATGAATGTTAAAGGAGATGTATTTGTACGATGAATAGTATTACGACAGGAAATAACACTCAATCGATTCAAGAGCGACGTCAACAACTTGAGGATCGATTCAAAGAATGGCCACGACATACAATCGCCCAACATTTTCAACAGGCATGTGAGCAATCTGGAAATGAACCTTTTTTATACATCCATGACCAACAAATTACATATAATCATGTATGGACAGAGGCACAAAAATATGCAAAATCACTTTTACATATCGGTGTGAAACGTCGCGACCATATTGCGGTATGTATGGAAAACGATGCTACATACCCTTCATTAATGATTGCAGCTTCTATGGTTGGTGCAGTTCTCATTCCAATAAATACAATGCTTAGTAAAGACGAACTAGGGTATATTCTTTCCCAGTCAGATACACGTGTACTTTTCTTTCATGATCACATTCGAGGAAATCATCTATCCCAATCCATACGTACATTATTGGATGATATTTCTTTCCAAGAGGATAATGTACTTGAACATCTCATTTGTACACCAACAACAGAGGATTGTTTAGATGAGCGTTTTACATCCTGGAGTACCTTCGAGGAAGGGGCGAAAGAAGTGAGTGAGGACACATTTGAAAAGCGTTGGAAATCCTCTCTCTATCCAGATGAAATTGGAATGATTATGTATACATCTGGTTCCACTGGAAAGCCAAAAGGTGTCATGCTTACTCACGATATGCTCCTGCGCTGTGCATACAGTACGTGTATCAGTCGTGCCATTGAAAAAGGGCGAGCTACATTCGCTCCTCTTCCCTTCTATCATTGTTTTGCGATTGTAGAAGGTATTTTAGCCATGTCTTTTGTTGGAGGTTCACTTATTTCGGCTCCTGTATTTACACCTCTTTCAGCTCTTGAAATGATGGAAAAATATAAAGCCAACGATTTATTATGTGTTCCAACAATGCTTGTTCCATTATTAAATCATCCTAAGTTAAAAGATTTTGATTTATCCAACTTGTTTGCCATGTGGTGTGGCGCAGCACCTGCTCCTGCACACGTGTGGCAGAGAGCTGTTGATGAGTTAGGATTAACCGAGATTTTAACTGGCTATGGACAAACAGAAGTAACTTCTTCCGGTGTAACGACGGAATTAGATGATCCTATAGAACGGATTGTGACTCGGGTTGGTCGTCCAAAATTAGGCGGTTCATCGGGATTGAAGGAGTTTAACGGAAGTAATGTAGAATATAAAACGATAGATCCAATCACACTAGAAGATTTACCACACGGATCTATTGGGGAATTGACGGTACGAGGAAATACGGTTACAAATGGATATTATAACAAACCTGAAGAAACCGCACGTGCTATTGATAAAGATGGCTGGCTTCGAACAGGTGATGTAGGAATTATTGATGAACACGGATACTTGCAAGTATTAGGTAGAAGTACAGATTTGTATAAAGTTTCTGGAGAACTTGTTGCACCTAAAGAAACAGAAGACGTGATTAGTAAACATCCCGCCGTTAACCAAGTGTACATTGTTGGAGTCCCTGACCGCATGACTTCTGAAGCTGGTGCTGCATTTATTGAATTAAAAGAAGACGCAACATGCACGAGACGAGAAATTGTTGAATGGTGTGCAGATAAAGTAGCTCGCTTTAAGATTCCCCGCCACGTTTGGTTTATTGAGGGAAAAGATTGGCCAATGACTAGTACTGGAAAAATTCAAAAGTTCCGTCTAAAAGAACTGGCAGAAGAAAAACGTAAAAAGTAAAAGAGATGGAGTTGAGTTCGATGTCAGA
>DATGUV010000051.1:0-3892 GCA_035301025.1 Bacillota bacterium
TCATCGAGCAGCCATTATTTCGAAGTGGTTGCTCGATTTTCCAATTCTTCTTGAATCACAATTGCTAAATCTTCATTTCCATACAATTGAAGTACCTCAAATAAGGTGTCTATATCTATGGAACTTGGCTTTTCCTTTTCAAGAGGTTCTTCTAGTACATCAGCTAACTGATCATTTTTACCTTGTTTTGGATACGCTTTTGTATAAATATCGACAGGATCAAAATCATGATCGATACACCACTGCGCAAAAATAATAATCATTAAACGCTCTTTCTCTTGATATTGTTCAATGACATATTTACTTTCATCCGATAAATGATTCATGAATAATCATCCTTTTTACGAAATATAGATACTGCCATAAATGATAATGCTTGTTGGAGCTCTTGTGGAAAACGAGTAACATCTTCTGATTTCATTCCTTTTTTTGGCACTGTCATACTATCTTCATAAGCAAACCCATTTTCTTCACACAATTGATGCCACTCCCATGGCATAACCATATTACAAATGACCTTCTCCCCATACAAACGATGGTAGCTATGTCGTCTAGGTCCTGCAGTTGGCCCAAGGATCCCTATACAAATCACGCCACCTGGTTTTAAAATTCTTCTTAACTCATGCAGTGCTTGAAGTGGTTGCTCCGTCCATTCAATCACATTCACAATTAAAGCTCCATCAAATGCATTGTCTTGAAAAGGAAGAGAACAAATGTCTCCTTGTTGAAACGGAATGTCTTCATGAATCTTTTTCTCCCGGGCGAGAGCAATCATTTCCTCGGATAGATCCACACCTAAAACATCGTATCCATTTTCTTTCAAAAGGTGCGTTCCATATCCATCCCCGCAACCTATATCAATAACATTTCCTGATGGAATAATCCTCTTCATGAAAGGGATAATATCTTTTCTACTGCCATTTTCCCACATATTTTTACTACGACTACTCCATCCTTCTGCCATTTCATTCCACGTTTTTTCTACTTGATTATGCCAATAAAATTTTTTCATTGGCTCACATCCTTTATTTTTTCTTTCTTTATTGTATCACAAAGCAAAAAAAGACCTATCTCGTAATACGAGATAAGTCTTTTTTATTATCTAATTAAAGACCAACAACGTTAGCTGCTTGTGGTCCGCGCTCGCCTTCAACAATTTCGAATTCAACTTCTTGACCTTCTTCAAGAGTTTTGAATCCTTCAGATTGGATAGCTGAGAAATGTACGAATACGTCGTCGCCATCTTCACGCTCGATGAAACCAAAGCCTTTTTCTGCGTTAAACCATTTTACTTTACCAGTCATAATTATGACCTCCTTATACAAATATCGTGCAAAGTAATTGAATCATAAATACTTTTACACCACTTGTTAAAGAGATCGTAAAGTATTATTCAAACTTCAATTCCCATTTGCTAATTATTACTTTACTATTAAACATATCAAATAGCAAGCGTTTCATGCAATTATTTTCTTTTTTCTTCAAAAATTTGTTAAAAATTATAGTTTTGACGTTTTTTATAGAAAATATCGTACACGAATCGATCGTGAGCCTTTTTGTCATGAAAATTATGTCCAGTATTTTTTATTTTTTGCAAGAAATTTTATTTGCCCCCCCAAACAAAGGTTGATATAATTACGAGTGCAAGAATATGAATTGAATGTTAAACCCTACACGTTTGTATCTTGCAAATATGAAGTGATAGGTGGTAACACGTATGACAAAGGAATACACACATCAAGTATTACTCTATTATCATTATGTTGATATAGAGGACCCAGAAACATTTGCCGAAGAACATCTTGCATTTTGTAATGAGCTAGAATTAAAAGGACGCGTGCTCGTTGCAAATGAAGGGATCAATGGCACAGTCTCTGGAACGATTGAACAAACACAGCGATACATGGAAGAAATGCACAATAATCCTATGTTTCGCGACATGGTATTTAAGATTGATGCACATGATGGACACGCATTTAAGAAAATGCACGTACGATCTCGTCCAGAACTTGTAACATTACGTCTTGAAGATGACATTAATCCCCATGACATTACTGGGGAATACTTATCTCCTAAAGAATTTTTACAGGCAATGGAGGAAGAAAACACTGTTATTCTTGATGCACGTAATGATTATGAATATGATGTAGGACATTTCCGAGGTGCGATTCGTCCTGATATTCGTACATTCAGAGATCTTCCGCAATGGGTACGAGAGAATAAAGATTTATTAGAAGGTAAGAAAGTTTTAACATATTGTACTGGCGGCATTCGTTGTGAGAAATTCTCTGGTTGGCTTGCCCGTGAAGGATTTGAAGATGTAGGACAACTTCATGGTGGAATTGTATCTTACGGAAAAGATCCGGAAGTTCAAGGGGAGCGCTGGAATGGTCAATGTTATGTTTTTGATGAACGTCTTGTCGTTCCAATCAACCACAAAGAAGAACACACTGTTGTCGGGAAAGATTATTTTGATGGCGAACCGTGTGAACGCTATGTGAACTGTGGGAAGCCCGAATGTAACCGTCAAATGCTCTGTTCTGAAGAAAATGAACATAAATATTTACGAGGCTGCTCGTATGAATGTCGTATCGATGAACGTAATATGTACGTGAAAGAACATGGACTCACGGAAGATGAAGTTCGTGAGCGCTTAGCTGCAATAGGAGAAGAATTGCCTGAAAAAGAACATATTCAATAAGTGTTTGATATCACCCTCCATAGAAGTGGATGGTTTAATACAGTTAGAAAGCTAAAAGATGATCTCAATATTCACTTGGGATCATCTTTTTTGTCCATCGTGACCAAGAAGAGTGCTCATGAGCTGAAACGGGAACGGGGGACCGCCCATCGTGACCGAAAAGGATGCTCATGAGCTGAATCGGGCACGGAGGACTGGCCATCGTGACCGAAAAGAGTGCTACGATGCTAAAACGGGCACGAGGGACTGGCCATCGTGACCGAAAAGAGTGCCCATGAGCTAAAACGGGTACGGGGGACTGGCCATCGTGACCGAATAGAGTGCTCATGAGCTGAAACGGGAACGGAGGACTGGCCATCGTGATCGAAAAGGATGCTCATGAACTGAAACGGGAACGGGGGACTTTCCATCGTGACCGAAAAGGATGCTCATGAGCTGAAACGGGAACGGAGGACTGGCCATCGTGACCGAAAAGGTAAATGAACGATATCACGATCAGATTGACTCTTCCACCCTACCGTGTTGATTACATTTCCACATTTGCAGGAACATTAAAAGTTATCTTATACGCATTTACAAAGGAAAGCCCCAGTAAAGGATAATTCCTCCATTCACTGGGGCTTCTTACATGCCTTACAAAAGGCTCATATGTTATCTAGTAATAAACTTTTTAATGATGAATGTTTGAACAATCATAAACATTCCTCCAACTGCCCAATATAATGGGAGTGCAGCTGGCATTGTAAAGGAAATAATCCCAATCATAATGGGTGATACAAGTCCAATCAATGAAGCCTGTTTTCGTTGTTTTCCTTTTAGACCAATAAGGGAAACCCTTGACTGAATAAAATACGTAAACACTGCAATCCCAATTAAGAGAACGTCTAATTCTCCAAGATTAAACCATAAAAAAGATTGATTTGCAATTTCTGGTGTGCGACGAATCGCATAATAAAAACCGATTAAAAAAGGCATTTGAATAATCATCGGTAAACAGCCTGCAACCATTTTAAATGGATGATAATCGTGTTTTTGATATAAAGCACTAAGCTCTTTTTGCATCTCCATTTGATCTGAAGTACTCGTTTTTCCTTTGTACTTCTTTTGGATCTCATCCATTTCTGGTTTAAGTTCCTTCATCTTCTCTTGACCAACATGGGTTTGTTTTGATTGATTCAACATGAACGGGAA
>DATGUV010000052.1:0-2066 GCA_035301025.1 Bacillota bacterium
TTTATCCCGTATCGATGTAGTCGCTTCTTATGAATTACCAATGTTGAAGTTAGTAGATATGATTTCACCCGTACTTGGAGTTGGTATGTCGATTGTTTTATTTGGAATGATTTTTAATACTGGATTAAGTATGTTCTACGCCTTTACAGCCAGATTTGTTGAAATGCAGACGAATAAAGCTCATGCATTTTTATTTATCACGGTAATGATTGCATTTGGCGTGAGTTTTGCAGGATTTACAAAGCTAGTCGAGTGGTTCTATCCAACAATCGGATATTTAGGGTTGTTTCTAGTTTTCGCACTCATTACAGCATCTATCCGCTTTTCAAATAAACGCATGCAAAAGTGAATGCTATCCTTATAAATAAAGATATGTTCTAGTAACGTGAATGAATTTCATAATGACCAAAATCAGCTATGTCACTACAACATGTAGTTTCGAAAGCTCCAACGGAAATACATGTTGTAGTGATGTGGCATAACATACGTATTATGAAATTCACTAAACGTAGCTAAAAATACTATTGGGAAATAATTTACATATGCCACAAAACAAACAGTCGTCTTCTCTACAATGCTATACGTAGAGAAGACGACTGATTTTATTTTAATAAAATTTTGCTTAATCCATTGGTAAAACCTAAATGAATTCCTTCATGCCATGTAACAAATTGCATAGAAGCTGCGACTGTTTCTAAATCCCACCCATTCACGTCACGAAGGGTAGATACTTGATTGGACAATTTGTCACTGAAGTAATCCATAATTCGTTGATCTTGTTCTTTTAAGGCTTGTTTTATTTCTACAGGACTTGGCACTTCTTCTGGCCATTCAGATGGTCTTGAACCATCTAAAAATAGGTCTAACCATTCTGGATGAGTAATCTCATAGTTTTCATCCGCATCATGTAAATATTCTTCTGCCGTACAGAATACGTGTCCAGCATTCCAGCGAACCGTGTTTGGGAAACCTTCTGGTTGAATATCCCATTTGTCCTCATCAATTTTATTTAATAAAATAAGGGTAGATGTACGTGAATACGTAAACATACGCATAAGTTCCATAAATACCACTCCTCTATGAAAGATCTATCTGTTAGTATACTACATGGTCCTTGAGACTTCATGAGAGAAGGCTTATATTATGCAATGACTTCCCAATTTCGCTGAATAGCTACTTTTTCTAAAGATTCCTCCGGATTCACTGCAACAGGATGTCCTACAAGTTCAAGAACACTTACATCTGTGAAACTATCTCCATATGCATAGCTATTGTCCCAATCAATATTTTTCCCTTGAATGAAAGCTTCGATTTTTTCGTTTTTACGAAGACCCTGTATCGGATAAATAGGTGCGTCTAAATCAATGTGACCATCTGTAATAGGAATATGTGTTCCAATCATCGTATCAATGGGAAGGTGCTGTAAAGATTTCTCAAGTAAAAGATCATAAGCCCCTGAAACAACCATAACATATTCCCCATTTTCATGATGGTTTTGTAGTCGTTCACACACGTCTTCATTAAAGTCAGGCTTCATTTTGCCTGCTAATGCTTCAAACAATGTATGTAATTCATCTTCAGAAATTCCTTGTAAATTACGAGCGTAAATTTGCATCAATCGTTCTTTCATTCGTTGCTTTGGGTATAACTTCAACTTATTTGCCACATAAGGGGGTAATGATGCTCGAATAAACTTCTTATATTTGGTATGGTAGATAGGGTGTGTTTTTAAATGATCCATGAGAAGCTGAAAAGTTTCTTTTTCATATAACGTTCCATCAAAGTCAAAAATAGCTAATCGCATACGTTTCCCTACTTTCTATAGATTGATCCTATAGAACAAATCATACAGCGTTTAACATATTTAATCAAAATATCAAAGGAGTATTACGAAAGTGAAAACGAGTATATATGATGATTTACAGCAGGTAGAATTACACAACATGATGGCAGGACAAAATTTACGCGTTTCGATATTTTATCTAGATGGAATGGTCATTGATACAGGTCCGTCAAAGAAAATTGATACGGTATTTCCATTTATTCAATCATGGAACGCAGAGAAA
>DATGUV010000053.1:0-8090 GCA_035301025.1 Bacillota bacterium
TTCCACAATGATAAAGTCATAATTAGATGCACGTAATACATCAAGTATTTCCTGCGTTGCAGTAGAAAGCTCTGTTCGTGAATCTCTTGTCGCCAATGAGCGCATATACACTCGGTCTGAAAAAATGGCATTCATCCGAATACGGTCTCCTAAAAGTGCTCCACCTGTCTTTCTTTTCGTTGGATCAACAGATAAAATAGCAATCTTTTTATCCGCCGTTTCATTTAAAAACCGCCGAATCAACTCATCAGTTAACGAGCTTTTCCCTGCCCCCCCTGTTCCCGTAATCCCTAGAACAGGAATCGCATTTGTTCCTTTTTCACGTAATACTTTTAATAATTGCTTTTTAACTGCATCATCTTCCTCTTGCTCTTCAATATGTGTAATTGCTCGTGCAATGGCGAGACTTTCTCCGTTTATAACGCCCGCTACTTCTTCCTCTAATTGGAATGGTGATACGAAGTCTGCCATCTCTAGCATACGATTGATCATACCTTGGAGCCCCATTTTGCGACCATCTTCCGGGGAGAAAATCCAATCGACACCATATGCATGTAATTCTTTGGCTTCTTTCGGTAAAATAGTTCCACCACCACCACCAAATATTTTAATATGACTTGCACCATATTCTTTTAAAAGGTCGACGATATATTTAAAATATTCAACATGACCTCCTTGGTAGGAAGATACAGCAATTGCTTGCGCATCTTCCTGTATAGCGGCAAAAACAACTTCCTTTGCACTACGATTATGGCCTAAATGGATCACTTCAGCACCACTAGATTGTAGAATTCGACGCATTATATTAACAGATGCGTCATGTCCATCAAACAAACTAGAGGCTGTCACAAAGCGTATGTGATGTTCTGGTTGATATACTTCTATTTGCTGCTTCACTATGACCCCTCCTCATACATTTTTATTCATATGTTCCTCTAAAGATAAAAGCTAAAATCATCATTATTTACGATACGTTTATCTTTCTCGTTCTTATATGTCAACTTGTATCGTTTGCAATAATAATTTCGTTTGCATCGCAATATATTCATCTATGGTATAGTTTTTTTGTAGTGTCCAACGGCGAAAGCACCACATATGTCCATGAACGAGAATATTATTTGCTAAAATGTCTGCTTCTTCTTCACTCACTTTATTTGGAATAGCCGCCATAATTGCATTTTTTAACATTAATACCTGATTTCGTTCTGTTTGCAATACTTCTTTTTTGACATTTGCTTCTAACGATTTTACTTCTTGATACAAGATGAGTACCTCTTCTTGCATTCTATCAATAAATCGGTAATACGAATCAATAATTGTTATTAAATTTTCAAGGGATGGTTCTTGCACTTCTGTTAAAGTTGCTAAATGTCGGAATACATGATCATTAATTGATTCATACACTAGCATTAAAACGTCTTCTTTTGTTCGGATATATTCATATAATGTGCCAATACTAAAGCCTGCTTCTTTAGCAATTTCTCTAGTCGTTGTGCGATGAAATCCCTTTTGTTTAAATAAAGCAATGGCACTTCGAATGATTTCATTACGTCTTTTTTCAACTAAGGTAGCATTTTTAACTGAAGAGAAGACTGTGTTTGCACGCATAAACCTTTCCCCCTTTTACAGCTTACTTCGTTACTGCTCTTCCAATGACTAAGCGTTGAATTTCGTTCGTTCCTTCGTATATTTGCGTTATCTTTGCATCACGCATATACCTTTCAACCGGATAGTCTTTCGTATAACCATATCCACCGAAAATTTGTACCGCTTCTACCGTATGACGCATTGCTGCGTCACCAGCGTATAGCTTTGCCATCGCAGAAGCATTACTATAATCTTTATTTTCACTTTCTAGCCATGCAGCACGGTACGTTAACAATCTTGCAGCCTCTGTTTCCGTCGCCATATCTGCTAACTTAAACGAAATTCCTTGGTTATGTGCAATTGGCTTTCCAAATTGTTCTCGCTCTTTAGCATAGTCAACAGCTGCATCAAGTGCTCCTTGCGCAATCCCTACCGCTTGAGCAGCAATTCCACTACGTCCACCATCAAGTGTCGTCATTGCAATTTTAAACCCTTCCCCCTCTTCACCTAATCGATTCTCTTTTGGAATTCGACAATTCTCAAAGATTAACTCTGTCGTTGGTGAAGAACGAATACCTAACTTTTTCTCTTTTTTACCAAATTCGAAGCCTTCTGTTCCTTTTTCGACAATAAAGGCGGAAATGCCACGATGATTTGCATCTACATCTGTTTTAGCAAAGACAACATAAATATCAGCTACGCCACCGTTTGTAATCCATACTTTACTACCATTTAAAACATAATCGTCACCATCTTGTTTAGCCGTCATTTTCATCGATGCGACGTCACTACCTGCACCCGGTTCTGAAAGTGCGTATGCTCCTAAAGCAGAACCTTCCGCTAGTCGTTTTAAAAATGTTTGTTTTTGCGTTTCATTTCCATATTTAAAAATAGGCCAGCTCGCTAAAGATACGTGGGCGGATAATGTTACCCCTGTAGATGCACAAACTCTTGATAATTCTTCTACTGCGATGACATAACTTACATAATCTGAACCTATTCCACCATACTCCTCTGGCCAAGGGATACCTGCTAAACCTAGCTCTGCCATCTTATCAAATATTTCTCGATCAAAACGTTCTTCTTCATCTCTTTCCGCTGCTGTTGGTTCTACCTCTTTTAACGCAAAGTCCCTCACCATTTTTTGTAGCATTTTCTGTTCATCTGTTAATTCAAACTGCATTGTATTCCGCTCCTTTTTATGATGATTTTCTATTTTAAGTTTGTTATTTCAACAAATTTTTACTAATTACCATTCGTTGGATTTCATTTGTTCCTTCGTAAATTTCAGTTACTTTTGCATCGCGAAAGTAGCGTTCGACTGGATAATCTTCTGTGTAGCCATAACCTCCGAATATTTGCACTGCTTCAATACTAATTTCTCTAGCTGTTTTTGCCGCCATTAATTTCGCCATCGACACTTCTTTAATGCAAGGTATACCTCTTTCCATATAATCTGCTGCTCGGTAGACAAGTAATTTCGCTGCTTCTACCTTGGTCTTCATATCCGCAATTTTAAAAGCAATGCCCTGATGATGTGTGATTGGCTTCTTAAATTGTTCTCGTTTTTTAGCATATGTAATTGCGTGTTCTAATGCACCTTCTGCAATCCCTAAAGCTTGTGCTGCAATACCGATACGACCTGCATTTAGATTTGCCATTGCTATTTTAAATCCTTTGCCTTCTTCTCCGAGTAATTGATTTTTATAAATCTTACATTTGTCAAAATTTAATGTGACCGTACTCGTTCCGTGAAGTCCCATTTTATTTTCATTTTTACCTATCGTGAGGCCTGGTGTATCTTTTTCTACTACGAAAGCACAAACACCTTTACTCTCTAATCGACCAAATGTAATAAAGGTATCCGCTTCTTTTCCATTTGTGATAAACATTTTTGCACCATTTAATACATAATAATCAGCTTCTTTTGTCACACGCATTCGTAAACTCCCAGCATCTGAACCAGCTTGCGGCTCTGTCAGTGCGAAGGCACCGAGATACGCTCCGCTCGCTAGCTTTGGTAGGTAGTGGTTTTTTTGCCTTTCTGTACCAAAATACAGTATTGGATTAGTCCCGACTGATGTGTGTACAGATAGAATCACTCCAACTGCTGCACTTACTTTGGAGATTTCATGTATCGCAATGATATAAGAAGTGAAATCCATTCCACTTCCTCTATACGATGTTGGGATTGGAATACCCATCAGACCTAATTCTCCCATTTTCTCAATGATTTCTTTAGGAAAATGATGTTTTTCCATCTGTTCAACTTGTGGCTCAATTTCTTCTCGTGCAAAGTCTCGAATGAACGTTTGCATCATTTGCTGTTCATCTGTCAAATGGATATCCATTTGTATCCCTCACTTTTTAGAATGCGTTATTATTCATACGTATAAAAACCTCGACCTGACTTTTTCCCGTACCATCCAGCTTGCACATATTGACGTAAAAGTGGACAAGGACGATATTTGCTGTCCCCAAACCCTTCATATAGCACTTCCATAATATAAAGACAAGTGTCTAATCCTATAAAGTCAGCTAATGTTAATGGCCCCATTGGATGATTCATCCCTAGCTTCATGACGGTATCGACATCTTCTACCGATGCAACTCCTTCATAAACAGTATAAATAGCTTCATTAATCATCGGCATCAATACACGATTTGCAACAAACCCTGGAAAATCATTCACATGAACGGATGTTTTATTTAGCTTTTTAGTCAATTGAGCAATAACATCATATGTTTCATCATTTGTCTGAATCGCTCGTATCACCTCAACCAATTTCATTACTGGAACAGGATTCATAAAGTGCATACCAATTACTTTCTCCGGACGTTTGGTTACTGCTGCAATTTCTGTTATTGGCAGTGACGATGTGTTTGTTGCTAATATTGTATGATCTGGAGTAAGTTCGTCTAACTTCGTAAAGATTTCTTTTTTGACTGCCATATTTTCTATCACAGCCTCAATGACAATATCAACTTGCTCTGCGTCTTGGATCCGGTCGGTCGGCTGTAAACGATCCAATGTTGCTACCTTTGCTTCTTTCGTTATGCGTTCCTTTTCAACTGCTCTTGTTAGGAGTTTCTGGATTGATGCTATCCCGTTTTCAAGCGCAGTTGTATTTTTATCGTATAAAAGCACTTGATAACCTGCCTGTGCACATACTTGAGCAATGCCTGAGCCCATTTGACCAGCACCAATGACCATAATATTTTTTATATCCAAATTGATCACCTCTTTTATTTGTGCTCCCTATACGTCTTTCCTTATTGTTTTGGTACGTCAATTAATATAGCATCGCCTTGACCGCCACCACTACAAATAGCGGCAATACCCAATCCTCCACCTCGTCGCTTTAATTCGTGGATCAAGGTTAGCACAATTCTTGCACCGCTTGCACCAATCGGGTGGCCTAATGCAACTGCACCACCATTTACATTTACTTTATCTGGATTCAATCCTGCAATTTTAATACTTGTTAAAGACACTACGGAAAATGCCTCATTAATTTCAAACAAGTCAATATCCTCTACTTTTTTGCCCGCTTTATCTAACAGCTTATTAATGACAATTCCAGGCGTTTGTGGAAAGTTTTCTGTTTCAACAGCCACTTCCGTATGAGCAATGATATTTGCTAAAGGTTGCTTATTTTCTCTCTCTGCTCTCTCCTCTGACATAACGACAAAAGCGCATGCCCCATCATTTATTCCAGGTGCATTCCCCGCCGTTATCGTTCCATCGTTACCAAAGGCTGGTCGTAATGTAGATAACTTTTCTACTGATGTATCTTTTCTAGGCGCTTCATCTTCAACCACTGTTATTGGGTCGCCTTTTCGCTGTGGGATGGTTACTGGTACAATTTCCTCTTTAAATTTACCGCTTTCTATTGCGTAGATAGCGCGTTGATGGCTGCGATACGCCCATTCATCTTGTTCTTTCCGGTCAATTTGGAATTCATCTGCTGTAGAATTTCCATATGTCCCCATATGAACATCGTTAAAAGCACAAGTTAAGCCATCATGTACCATCATATCGACTACTTGTTTATCTCCCATACGATAGCCCCATCTTGCATCAGGCAAAATATACGGTGTATTACTCATACTTTCCATCCCACCTGCTACAACTACTTCTTCATCACCTAATCTTATTAATTGATCTGCTAACGTGATACTTCTTAACCCTGAGGCACATACTTTATTCACTGTTTCTGTTTTAACATTCCAAGAAATCCCGGCTTCTCTCGCCGCTTGCCTCGATGGCAATTGCCCTTGACCACCTTGCAATACATTTCCCATAATCACTTCATCAATATGTTCGTCCTCTACATTTGCTCGTTCAATGGCTGCTTTAATTGCGACACCACCTAATTGTGATGCAGTCCGTGCTCGTAGTGTTCCGCCGAATTTCCCAAATGGTGTTCGTGCACCTGCAACAATGACTGACTTTTGCATAAAAGCATCTCCCTTATCGATTCCAATTTTTGAGACTTTATTGTTAATTTTCATTATACATGACAACGCTTTCTTTTGTCGAGCGAACGCTCAATCGTTTTACAATAAAAATCAAAGGAGCTTCCCACTCCCTTGATTTTTTCGAACCTTCTTGCCATTTGCATCTAGTGTACGTCATTCATATCGAGTACATTTTCTCCAGCGCGCATAAATTTGACTTGAACGCGGATAAACCGAGCTGAATGCGCATATATTCATTTTGCCGCGCATAAGATTTTTTGAGCGCGGATATATTTATTTCACCGCGCATATATAGCTCTGAGCGCGCATAAAGTTATTTATCATTTTAAATTTTAACAACTCATTCTATCCGAACGACATTATCGCTTACACAATTATCATATATGCAATATTCCTTCATTTCTTATGCCGTTTTTTCTTCTTCTTTATCTGCAAAAACCGACAATGCTAATATTTCTGCTACATCCATTGTACCAATATCTTGGTCGACGTCTTTTGCTTTTGTCCCATCACTTAACATCGTTAAACAGAATGGACATGCACTAGAAATCATTGTTGGTTCCACTTCCAATGCTTGTTCTGTACGAGCAACGTTGATGCGAGTACCAGTGTCTTCCTCAGACCACATGAGTCCTCCACCAGCTCCACAGCACATACCATTTTCTTTTGTTCGTACCATTTCTACTAATTCAAGTCCAGGTATTGCCTTTAAAATTTCCCTTGGTGGGTCATATACATTATTGTAACGACCTAAATAACAAGAATCATGATATGTTAAGCGGTGTTCAATCCGACCTTTAGGTTGTAATTTACCTTCCATCACTAAATCATACAACATTTGCGTGTGGTGCAGAACTTCTTCTGCTTCATAGCCAAAGTCAGGATATTCATTTTTGAAAATATTGTAGGCATGAGGGTCAATGGTAACAATTTTCGTGACTCCATTTTTCTCAAACTCTTTAATATTTTTCTCAGCTATTTCTTGGAATAAAAACTCATTTCCAATACGACGTGCTGTATCTCCAGAATTTGCCTCTTTATTGCCCAAAATCGCAAACTTCACGCCAGCCTGATTCATTAACTTCGCAAAAGCTAAAGCAATTTTCTGACTACGGTTATCGTATGCACCCATTGAACTAACCCAAAATAGATATTCAAATTCTTCGTCAGCCTTTTTCAATTCTTTTACAGTTGGGATGTACACATCTTCATCCAATTTACGCCATTTGATACGATCTTTCTTCGATAGTCCCCAAGGATTTCCTTGACGTTCGATGTTCATCACCGCACGTTGTTGTTCCGGGTCCATCTTTCCTTCAGTCATCACTAAGTAGCGGCGCATATCGATAATTTGACCGACATGTTCGTTCATCACTGGACACGCATCTTCACAGTTACGGCATGTCGTACAGCCTGCTAGCTCTTCTTCTGTAATGACATCTCCAATCATACTAACCGCATCCATCTGTGATATCGCTTCTTCTCGTTCCATATTCGCATATTGGTTTGGTCCCTTATCGCCAAAGGCCATCGCTGGAACCCATGCTGATTTTCCTGTGATTGCCGCTCCTTTATCATTTAAATGGTCTCGTAACTTAATCATAATATCCATTGGAGACAACATTTTTCCTGTCGTTGCCGCTGGGCAGACACTCGTACAACGTCCACATTCTACACAAGAATAGAAGTCTAGCATTTGTCGTTGATCAAACTCTTCTACTTTCCCAACACCAAAAGAAATCTCTTCTTCGTCCTCTTCCTCGTCAAAGTCAAAGCTAATCGTCTTCAACTTTCCTGGGACACGTTTACTAATAAATACGTTTACAGGCGCCGCAATTAAATGTGCGTGCTTTGACTGAGGTACATAGACTAAGAATGCGAGGATTGTAATCGTATGAATCCACCAGAAAATAAAGAACAGGACCATACCAGCTGTTGGTGTTAACCAACTAAACAAAAAGGCAATACCACTTGCAATTGGTTGTGACCACGTAAGTCCAGCATCCTCCCAAATGAGCATC
>DATGUV010000054.1:0-2941 GCA_035301025.1 Bacillota bacterium
TTCCTCACACATAAGGAATCATCCCCTCTCACCAAGAACATATTAATATATTCCTGAAATCAAAGCTTATCAAACCAATTTGACATTTGCAATTAAAATCACGTCTACATATTTATATTCTATGCATTCAATACGAATGTAATCATAATTCATTATAATTTTTAATATTTTTTATTTCTATGTTTCTAATTTCAACTAGTATCCTGATTCATCTGACGTCAGATTATCGAGCATCTTATAATCGTATTGTTTCAGTGGCTTTTCTGCCGGGCCTTCGATTACCTCACCCGTATAAGTAAATCTCGAGCCATGGCATGGACAATCCCACGAACGCTCGGCATTATTCCAAGCGACTTCACAGCCAATATGTGTACACGTCGTATCAACAATATGGAGCTCACCTGACTGATCTCGGTAAGCACCTTTTCGCTCACCTTTAATCTGAACGATTGCACCCTCATCTTTCGCCAACTCGTCCAAATCCATGTCTTCTTGTGACAATTTCCCTTTGAGTAATTGCTTTCCTACATTGATATTCTCCTTTAAGAAATTCTGAATGCTCGGTCGCGGAGAAAATCGTGTTGGTGTATATAATTCCCGGTAGCGATTCTCCTTACCTAATACCAAATCATGCAATAGTAAAGCTGCTGCTGTGCCGTTCGTCATTCCCCATTTTCTGAAACCAGTCGCAATGAATACATTCGATTCACCCTTTGTAATCTCACCTACATAAGGAACTTGATCCAATGTTGTCAAATCTTGTGCCGACCAATGATACGGAACAGATTCCACGCCGAATACTTCATCACCAAATTGCTCCAGTCTTTCATAACGTTCAGCAACGTCCTCTGCCTGACCTGTTTTATGTCCTTCACCAATCATCAGTACCATATCCTCACCATCTACTGTGACTGAACGAAGCGAACGCGTTGGTGAATCGGCACTCAAATACATCCCACCTGGATAAGACTTCTTCGTCCGTCCAGCGACAACATATGAACGATCAGCATACATTCGCGCTGAATATAGGCCCCGCCCTTCATAAAAAGGAAAATGCGTACAGATCAAAACATGCTCACAATTCACACGATATTCTTCCTTTGTCAACACAGTTGGTCGGTCACCAGATTCCACATTCACAGCAACTGTCTGTTCAAAGACTTGTCCACCACTCTCGGTAAACGCATCCAACAGATCACGTAAATACGCCACAGGATGGAATTGTGCTTGATTACGCATGACAAGCGCATTTCGTACATCTACATTAATCGGCAGTGAATAAACGAGTTCTCCATCAATACCGAGTGTTTTATACGCTTCTGCTTCTTGATTGATTTTTTCTTCCGTCATGGCACTCGTTGCATAGACATAACTATCCTGCCTAAGAAAGTCACATTTCATCTCATGTGTAGTAACCATATCTTCTATAAAATAATGAGCATCCCGATTCGCTTCGAAATACAGACGCGCTTGTTGTTCACCAAGAGTTGATAACAATTCATCATAAATCAAACCATGTTGTGCGGTAATCTTCGCAGTCGTATGACCTGTCGTCCCGTTCAACACACGATCCGCTTCAAGTAGCGCTACAGACTTGCCAGCCTTCTGTAATAAATAAGCCGTCGTAATCCCTGTGATTCCCGCACCAACTATGGCAACATCCACGTTTAGATCTTCAGCCAACTCTGGATACTTAGGCAATTCCACTGAATCACGCCAGAATGACTTAGGAAAATCTCCCTCAAACGATTCAAGCTTCTCATTTTCCTTCTTCATAAGTTTTCCTCTTTTCATTCAATAATGTGCCCTTAGACTCCCCAAAAGTGGAACATTTATACAATGTGCCAAATTAGAACGAAAATGAATAGGAAAATAGACTTATAACCATTTCTTTATAACCAATTATGCTATAATGACGATAAGTTTTGTGAAAAAATGGATTTTTACAAAAACTTATGGAGGAAAACGGGGTAAAGGAGGTGAGGAGACATGTCCAAAAAGCGATTTCACTTTCCAACATGCCAGACAATCTACAAAGATGGAAAGCTCAGCCACGACATAGACGAGATCTATACAAACGTATTCAAATGCAATCTAGAGAAGAAACGTGCACAACAAAAGAAATCAACACATAACACGAAGTCCCCTTTAAATCTACATACATTGGAAGATTTAAAGAACTTAGTGAGAGATGTAAGAGTGAAGTATGCAAAACAATTTGAAGAATGATTGAGTGAGAAAATGAAAGTTTGAGAGTTTGAAACAGCTATAATATGATTATTTTTATTAAATGTAGGGGTAAGAAAACCGAGGGCTAGGAATGATGCAAGCACTCGGTTTTATATTTCAAATAAACAAAACAAATCCTATTTAATGACGTAACTTCCTTTTTAAACCCTTCCATTTACTTCCTAATTTTCTACGTACTTTCATAAAAACTGTTGGATTAGGTACTCTTCTTCCTAATCCTTCCTCTTTCGTATATTTACAAGGGTTACACATTCCACAAGGTTTGTTTCCTATTGGTGAATGACAAAACCATGTTTCCTCCATTATATGACCAAAACCACTTTCTTGAGCACATCTTTCCATATCTAATTTTGTCATATCAAATAAAGGATAATGGTAATACGAAAAAATACTTAGTTCTGGTTGTGTAGTTTCATTATTTAATACATAATATTTATCAATATTTTCATCTACCAAAGTTACATCATTTTTAATGAATCCTTCAACCGTATCATCATTATGAATGCATAATTCTAATGAGCTAATATTATTATATTCACAATATCTTGCCAACCAATCATATTGACTACCTAAATGTGATTGACTTGATAATACTTTATAGGCTTGAGTAATTTCTTCATTTTTAGGGATATCATTAATTTTAATGATTTTTAGTTTCGCTAAATTATTAGCTAATTTTTCGTTCATCTGG
>DATGUV010000055.1:0-4943 GCA_035301025.1 Bacillota bacterium
TATTGATTATGTAAAATGGAGGAGGAAGAGGGATTCGAACCCCCGCAGGCTACTCGCCCCTTTCGGTTTTCAAGACCGATCCCTTCAACCAGACTTGGGTATTCCTCCTGGAGTAAAATGGTGGACCCTGCAGGACTCGAACCTGCGACCGATCGGTTATGAGCCGATGGCTCTAACCAACTGAGCTAAGGGTCCATTGTTATGATATGGGGCGACCGGTGGGGATCGAACCCACGAATGCCGGAGCCACAATCCGGTGCGTTAACCGCTTCGCCACGATCGCCATATCCATCATTATAAAATTGGTAGCGGCGGTAGGGTTCGAACCTACGACCGATCGGTTAACAGCCGATTGCTCTACCACTGAGCTACTGTGGATTAATGATTAGCATTTAAATCTTTCACATTCATATGTTCTAGTTTTTATATCATAGCATATTTGGTAGAAAAAATCAGTCGAATATAGACCATTATTTTTCTCCGAAAAACGAAGCGTGATTCACTACATTTATTACAACGAGAATTATCATACGATATATTTTGTATATTGTCAATAACTTCAGTATAGGCTTTTCGAAATGATATACACCTTATGCTAAGCGACTTTATAAATATACCATACCTCATTTATGGAGTCAATATTTTTTTGAGGATGATACATACTTAATCTTACTTCTACATCTACCACAACGAACGTGTTCTACATTTACTCGTCTTCTTCTATAATATGTACTATTACACGTTGTACATGTATACGTATGTATGACCTCTTTTTTCACTGAAGACGGGAGAGGTTTACAAAAACGCGGGGAGTTCGTTTTTCTTAATAATTCTTTAAATGTTCGATCACCATGCCCGAAAGGTTTTCCTTCTATATGAAGATGATAATGACATAATTCATGTTTAATAATTCCTATTACTTCATCATATAGTTTTTCTTTTACGTATTTTGGATTTATTTCTATCACCCGTTTTCCCGGTATGTACCTACCACCTGTTGTCCGCAAACGATTGTTATAACGCCCTTGGTCCACAAATGGTTTTTGAAAATATTTAATAGATAGTTCTTGTATTTGTTTAGTTAATGCTTCGTCACAGAGGTGTTTCATCCGTATTCTCCTTTGTACATTTCATTCTCAATTAAATTATTTTTAGTGAGAATGAAGTTCTTTAAAGATATGTCTAAAGTATATAGTATATCATTCTTATATTATAATCACTTTCATCAACTTCTGTCTGTACGTCAATAATATAAGCGTTTTTTATTTGTAATTACCTACAATTTAAATTTAATCCTTTGTAGTTTTATAATCAATATGTTATTATAACTATTGTAGATAATAATTCGGAGGTGCTTGTGTAATGAGTAAAGATAACAACCAAAATAAAAAAAGATTAACAACTGCAGCCGGTGCTCCGGTACCTGATAACCAAAACTCAATCACAGCTGGTCCTAGAGGTCCAATGCTTTTACAAGATGTTTGGTTTCTAGAAAAACTAGCTCACTTTGATAGAGAAGTTATCCCGGAGCGTAGAATGCATGCCAAAGGTTCTGGTGCTTTTGGGCGATTTAAAGTCACACATGATATTACTAAATATACGAAAGCAGCTATTTTTTCTGAAGTAGGAAAAGAAACAGACATGTTTGTACGCTTCTCCACAGTAGCCGGAGAACGTGGTGCAGCAGATGCTGAACGTGATATTCGTGGATTTTCTATGCGCTTTTATACAGAGGAAGGAAATTGGGACCTTGTTGGTAATAACACTCCTGTGTTTTTCTTCAGAGATCCATTACAATTCCCTGATCTAAACCACGCAGTTAAAAGAGATCCAAGAACAAATTTGCGTTCACCAAATAACAATTGGGACTTTTGGACAGGATTACCTGAAGCGTTACACCAAGTAACAATTATTATGAGTGATCGCGGAATTCCTTCATCTTATCGTAATATGCATGGATTTGGAAGTCATACATTTAGCATGATTAATGATGAGAATGAACGAGTATGGGTAAAATTCCATTTACGTTCCCAACAAGGAATCGAAAACTTAACCGACGCTGAGGCTGCAGAACTTGTAGGTGCAGATCGGGAGAGTCACCAACGTGATCTCTATGAATCTATTGAAAAAGGCGACTTCCCTAAATGGAAAATGTACATCCAAGTTATGACTGAGGAAGAAGCAGATAAAATGGATTATAACCCATTTGACTTAACAAAAGTTTGGTATAAAGGTGACTTCCCACTGATTGAGGTCGGTGAGTTTGAATTGAATAAAAACCCTGACAACTACTTTGCCGATGTTGAACAAGCTGCATTTACACCAGCTAACGTAGTACCAGGTATTAGTTTCTCACCTGATAAAATGTTACAAGGTCGTCTATTTTCTTATGGGGACGCACAACGATATCGTCTAGGTGTAAACCATCATCAAATTCCGGTGAACCAACCACGTTGCCCATTCCATAGTTTCCATCGTGATGGTGCTATGCGTACGGATGGTAACTTAGGAAGTACACTACACTATGAGCCGAACACATATGGTGAGTGGAAAGAACAACCAGAGTATCATGAACCAGATCTAGCCATTCATGGTGCTGCTAATCGCTGGGACTTCAGAGAAGATGATGATAACTACTTTGAACAGCCTGGTAAACTATTTAACTTAATGAGTGATGAGCAAAAAGAAGTACTCTTCCATAACACTGCTCGTAACATTGACGGAGCTGAAAGACATATTGTAATTCGTCATATTCATCATTGCTATCAAGCTGATCCTGCATACGGAGAAGGCGTTGCGAAAGCAGTTGGTATTCCGATGAGTGAAGTAAAAGAAGAAGTAGAAAATAAATAACTTAAAAATGCCTGTTTGAAAAGTTTATCTTTCAAACAGGCATTTTTTATTGTTTAATCATCGTTAAGGCGATGCGTCCTCTTTCTTTATCTACATCCTGTACCCATACGGTAACAACATCACCAACAGATGCAATATCCATGGGGTGTTTCACAAATTTGTTGGCCATTTTAGAAATATGCACAAGTCCATCTTGTTCTACCCCGATATCAACAAACACACCGAAATCAACAACATTTCGAATGGTTCCTTGCATTTCCATTCCTTCTTTTAAATCGTCCATTCCAATCACATTTTGTTGGAGTAATGGCTGTGGGAAGTCATCTCTTGGATCTCGCTCCGGCTTTTGTAAGGCATCGACAATATCTTGTAATGTCAGAACACCAATATCAAGCTCTTTAGCGATATCTTCTACATGTATATCCTTAATCTTTTCTGCTAACAAATCTGTTCCTATATCATCAACCGTACAATCAATCATCTCTAACATTCGAACGGTTTGGTCATATGATTCAGGGTGAATTGGCGTACGATCTAGTGGATGATCCCCGTCAATAATCCGTAAAAATCCAATTCCTTGTTCATATGTTTTTGGCCCTAATCGTGGAATCTTTTTCAGTTGTTTACGATTTGTAAACTTCCCTTCTTCATTGCGTTTTGTAACGATGTTTGTCGCAACCGTTTTACTCAATCCTGCAACATGCTCAAGTAGGGACACAGAGGCGGTATTCACGTTTACCCCCACTTGGTTTACCGCTGTTTCTACAACAAAATCAAGAGACTCTGTTAACTCTTTTTGGCTAACATCATGTTGATATTGACCGACACCAATAGATTTCGGATCGATTTTTACAAGTTCTGCTAATGGGTCTTGTACGCGTCTACCTATAGAGACTGCGCTACGTTCTTCTACTTCTAAATCAGGAAATTCTTCACGAGCTAATGGTGAAGCTGAGTACACACTCGCTCCCGCTTCATTAACAATAATGTATGGAATCTCTAGCTTTTGTTCTCTAATAACATCGGCAATAAATTGTTCCGTCTCTCTTGAAGCAGTTCCGTTTCCAATCGCAATCAACTGCACACCATGTTCTTTTATACAAGACAGAACACGCTTTGTCGCACCTGCAATATCATTTCTCGGTGCCGTTGGATATATCACATGGATGGCTTCTACTTTACCTGTTTCATCAACGACTGCTAGTTTACATCCTGTCCGGAATGCTGGGTCCACTGCAAGAACGGTTCTTCCTTTTAGAGGAGGTTGTAATAATAAGTTACGTACGTTTTCCGAGAAAATATGAATCGCCTGTGTCTCAGCTTTTTCCGTAAGTTCATTACGAATTTCTCGTTCAATCGAAGGTTCGATTAACCGTTTATAACTATCCTCAATCGCCTCTTGCATTAGTTCTACACTTGCCGCAAACCCTGTTGGCTGAATCGTTTTCTTCTCAAGATATGATTGGATTTTTTCTGCCGGTGCAAGAAGGCGTACACGTAGTACATCTTCTTTTTCCCCTCTATTGACTGCTAGCACGCGGTGAGATGCTACCTGACGAATAGGTTCTGTGTACTCGTAATACATGCTGTACACACCTTTTTCATCCTTCTCTTCTTTTTTCACCGTCGTTTCAATCGTACCTTGTTTCCATGTAAGGTCGCGGATATATGTCCTATATTCAGGCTCATCGGATATCCACTCTGCAATAATGTCATTCACACCTGCAAATACATCTTCAATCATACGCAGTTCATGCTCTTCAGAGAAGTACTTTTCCGCTTCAGCTTGTAAATCGCATTCTTGTTGGTCATATACAATTAGAGCTAAAGGTTCTAATCCTTTTTCTTTCGCAATGGTTGCACGGGTTCTTCTCTTTTGACGATATGGCCTATATAAATCTTCTACTCTTTGTAATTTTGTCGCTTGTTGAATATTCTTCTGTAGTTCCTCTGTTAATTTACCTTGTTCATCAATTAAACGAATGACTTCTTCTTTACGGTCCGCTAATTGTGTTGCATACATCCATGCGTCTTGAATGTTTTTAATTTGAACTTCATCAAGTCCACCTGTCATTTCTTTTCGGTATCTA
>DATGUV010000056.1:0-56514 GCA_035301025.1 Bacillota bacterium
AGTGTATCAATAACGTTTTGGCGCGTTACATCAATCCCAATGATTTCAGGAGCGATTACCTCGTTTACATTTTCAACTGCTTTTAAAACACCTTTACCGAAATAACGATTCTGATCGCCATCTCTTAATTCTACTGCTTCATGTTCTCCAGTAGAAGCTCCACTAGGTACAAGTGCTGCTCCAAAAGATCCTGATTCTGTAAATACTTCAACTTCAACAGTTGGATTTCCTCGTGAGTCCAATACTTCACGGGCATAAATATCTGTAATAAACGGCATATCCATCTCTCCCTATTTTTTAATGATTGATGTTCCAGTCATTTCTTCTGGTTGGTTGATTTCAAGTAGCTCTAATAGTGTCGGCGCTAAATCCGCCAATATACCATCTTTTCGCAGTTGCATCTTTTTTTGTGTAACAACGATGACTGGCACTTCACTGGTTGTATGTGCCGTCATTGGTTCATCATCAAGCGTTCGTACTTCATCTGCATTACCGTGGTCCGCTGTAATGATTGCTTCTCCACCAATAGAAATCAGTTTATCAATAATTCTTCCTAAGCAAGAATCTACCGCTTCAATAGCTTTAATTGTAGGTTCAAGCATTCCTGAATGTCCTACCATATCTGGGTTGGCAAAGTTTAAAATAATCGCATCATGAATATTTCCATCGATTTGATCGATCAATCGATCCGTTAGTTCATACGCACTCATCTCCGGTTGCAAGTCATATGTAGCCACTTTCGGTGAATCAATGAGTAATCTTTTTTCACCAGAAAAAGGTTCTTCCTGACCTCCATTCATGAAATATGTCACGTGTGGATATTTTTCCGTCTCTGCAATGCGAAGCTGTGTACGTTGTTCATCCGCTAACACTTCTCCAATGGTTTTACGAAGTTCTACTGGTTTAAAAGCAATATCTCCGATCACTTGATTGCTATAATGCATCATCATGACAAATGGATACATATAATCCCCAGCTTCCCCGCGATCAAAGGCATTAAAGTTCGGATTTGTAATAGCTTCGGATAATTGACGAGCCCGGTCTGGCCTGAAATTGTAAAAGATCATCGCATCTCCATTTTCAACCAGGCCAATCGGTTTATTCTCTTCATCTATCATAACAGAAGGTACGATAAATTCATCATAAATATGTGCGTCATACGCTTTTTCTATTACTTCAGATGGAGAGTGAAATGTTGGGCCTACTCCTTTCATAATGGCGTCATAGGCTTTCTGTACTCTCTCCCAGCGCTCATCCCGGTCCATCGCATAATATCTACCGGAAATACTGGCGATGTTCCCAACACCAATTCGCTTGATTTCTGCCTCTAATTGATCTAAGTATCTCCTAGCTGTTGCAGGTCCTACATCTCGGCCATCTAAAAACGGATGAATATACACATTTTCTACATCAAGTTGTTTCGCTAATTCTAATAGAGCAATTAAGTGATCAATATGACTATGTACTCCTCCATCAGATAGGAGACCAAGTAAATGTACGCTCTTCTTATTTTTTTTCGCTTGCTTCATCGCATGAACAAACGCGTTGTTGTTAAAAAATGTACCATCTTCAATGGCGACTTGTATTCGGGTTAAACTTTGGTACACAATACGTCCGGCTCCTATGTTTAAATGTCCTACTTCTGAATTGCCCATTTGTCCCTCAGGTAATCCAACTGCCGTTCCACTTGCCCGCATACATGCATGAGGATATTTTTTCCAATAGGCATCAAAATTCGGTGTATGGGCTTGTTTCACTGCATTTCCAAATACTTCCTCTCGCATTCCAAATCCGTCTAAAATAATCAGTGCTTTTGTTGGCTTTACAGTCATGCGTTACTCGCCTCAATAAGAGCCTGAAATGAGTCTGCTTCTAAACTTGCTCCTCCAACAAGAGCTCCATCAATATCTGATTGTTCTAGAAGTTCTTTGATATTTTCAGGTTTTACACTTCCACCATACTGAATGATGATTTGATTTGCTGTATGCTCATCAGATAATTCCTGTACAACCGAGCGAATATGTGCACACACTTCATTTGCATCTGCACTTGAAGCTGTTTTCCCTGTTCCGATTGCCCAAATGGGTTCATAAGCAATGATGATATTGACAAGATCACTTTTGCGAATATTTTTTAACGCTTCAGCAACTTGTGTCCCAACGAAATCATTTGTTTCCCCTTTTTCTCTTTGGTCAAGAGATTCTCCAACACATACAATCGGTGTTAAATTATGAGCTAGTGCTTGGACTGTTTTTTTATGAACAGAATCATCTGTCTCCCCAAAATACATCCGGCGCTCAGAATGTCCAATAATTACGTGGGACGCTCCAATATCTACTAACATATGGGCACTAACTTCCCCAGTAAACGCTCCACTATCTTCAAAATGCATCGTCTGCGTGCCAATATGTAGCTTACTTCCTTTTACTTGATCTGCCATATCCTTTACATATACGAAGGGGGCACAAATGACGGCTTCCGTTTTTTCTTCATCGTGATTCAGTTGTAATTGCTCCAAAAAGAGGTCTACTTCTTCCGCTGTTTTATGCATTTTCCAATTCCCCGCAATAACATGCTTTCTCATCTTATCCACTCCCCTTTTATTTATCGTCTAACGCGTCGATTCCAGGTAATACTTTTCCTTCCATAAACTCTAATGAAGCTCCTCCACCTGTAGAAATGTGATCCATCTGATTGGCAAAACCGAACTTTTCTACTGCTGCAGCTGAATCTCCACCACCAATGACTGTATACCCTTCTGTTTCAGCTAATGCACGAGCGACTTCTTTCGTTCCTCCTGCATATGGGCCCATTTCAAAGACCCCCATCGGTCCATTCCAAACAATTAATTTAGACGCTGCAATCACCTCTTCATATGTTTGCCGCGTTTTCGGTCCAATATCTAGAGCCATCCAATCTGCTGGAATGTCTTCTACAGAAACAATTTTATTATCCGCTTCTTCCGAAAAGCTATCAGCAACGACTGCGTCTTCAGGAATTAAAAATTGAACACCTTTTTCTTTCGCTTTTTCAATGAATTCTTTTGCCAATGCTATTTTATCTTCTTCAAGTAAAGAATTCCCAATGTCATGCCCAAGGGCTTTGACAAAGGTAAATGCCAGGCCCCCTCCAATGAGAAGATTGTCTACTTTATCTAGTAAATGATCGATTACATTAATTTTATCTTTCACTTTTGCTCCACCAATAATGGCTGTAAATGGACGATCAGGATTTTCTAATGCTTTTCCTAGTACGTCTATTTCTTTTTCGATTAAATACCCAGCCGCCGCAGGCAATAAATGGGCAACACCTGCTGTTGAAGCGTGTGCGCGGTGTGCTGCACCAAATGCATCATTCACAAACGCATCTGCCATCGATGCAAATGCTTGGGCTAATTTTTCATCATTTTGTTCTTCTCCTGCTTCAAAGCGAACATTCTCTAGTAATAAAACATCTCCATTTTCTAGTTGTGATATGGCCTTATTTACTTCATCTCCATATACTTGGTCTGTTTTCAATACTTCTTGTTGAAGAAGGTTGCTCAAATGTTTAGCAACAGGGTCCAAGCGTAATTCTTCTACTACTTGTCCTTTAGGTCGACCTAAATGGCTTGCTAAAATCACGCGAGCTCCTTGACCAACCAAATATCCAATTGTCGGCAAAGCTGCTTTGATACGCGTATCATCTGTAATTGTCCCGTTTTCCATTGGAACATTAAAATCCACACGACAAAACACTTTTTTTCCTTTCACATCTAGATCTTGAAGCGTCTTTTTATTCACTTATAATTCCTCCTACAAATGGTATGAATAGCTCATACGATTGTTTTAAGTTTTATGTGTGTTGCATGAAAAAGAAAGGGGTATAATTGCCCCTTCTCTATAGTAGCCTAAATGCATGTTTTTTTCACTCTTCTATATGTATGAATATATCTATTGTGAAAGATACTTGAATAATTCTATTCAAATTTCACGATCTGTACATCCTCAAGAAGAATGGTTCTGTTTTTCTTCCACAAAACTAGAGATGGTTTCAAAGGTGATATTCGGATACATAAATTGTTTTTCATCTATTTCTATGACCGGAACTGTTAATAGATATGTTTCTAACCATTCGTCATTTGTATCAATATCTCGCTCTTCAATTGTTAAATCATATATGGGTGAGAGTATGTCTAAAAGAGTTTTAGCCTCTTCACATAACCCGCATGATGCATGGGTATAAAAAATAACTTTCAACCGTTCTCCTCCTTCATCACCAACTTTCCCTCTAGTATAAAACAATTTCAACATTTTTTCTAAAATAACTTGATGAAATGAATTGCGTCATACGTATTTCTATTCATTACTAGATACTAATACTAGATAATAATTTTTCCGTTGCAACTTGTTGACGGATTTTATTTTCCTTGTAAAATAGGATTAGATGAAAAATACTTCGGTTACGTTGATAAAGGGGATTGCTATGTATACGCTTGGTGCATATTTTTGTAAAATTATTCTAACATTGTTCGGACGTATAAAGGTATACGGGAAAGACAACCTTCCAAAGGATGATTCTAAAGGATACGTTATTGCTTGTACACATACAGGTTGGGTCGATATTTTGTGGCTCGGTGTTGCAACCATGCCGACACAAATTCATTATATGGCTAAAATTGAACTCTTTCGAAAAAAGCCTATTAAATGGCTTATGGAAAAGTTACATGCTTTCCCAGTAGATCGAGAAAATCCAGGGCCAAGCACGATTAAAATTCCTCGCCGTTTAATTAAGGAAGGTAAAGTCGTTGGAATATTTCCTAGTGGAACGCGATCGAGTGAAGATGTCCCATTAAAACGTGGTGCTGTAACCATCGCCACGCATTCCAAAGCTCCTATTGTACCAGCTGCGTACGTTGGACCGAATAATTTTAAAGATTTATTAAAACGAGTGCAACCTCTAATTATATACGGAGAACCTCTTGTAGCTCCAGATCATTTGTCTAAAAGGGAAGCAATGGAATATTTAGTCGAAAAGCTCGATGAAGAAATGCATATATTACAAAGAAGACTTGTTGATGTACAAAACAAATAGCCTTTTTTGAAATGCTTAAAAACTAGAAAAAACGTACGAGACATGGAAACGAATTCCATATCCCGTACGTTTTTTTATTTTTGAACGACTGTGTTAACTAAAGAGCCAATTTGATCTATTTCTAAACGTACGATATCTCCATCTTCTAAAAATGTCGGTGGATTCATGCCAGCTCCGACGCCTTCAGGTGTTCCTGTCATAATCATATCTCCTGGCTGTAACGTTATTAATCCAGAGATAAACTCGATTAAAAATGGAATATCAAAAATCAACTTATTCGTGTTTGACTGTTGACGCAATTCATCATTTACGAACGTGCGAACTTCTAATTGATCTGGAGCAGGAATGTCTTCTTTTAAAACGACCCATGGGCCAAAAGGTGATGTGTGATCCATCGTTTTTCCTTGCAACCATTGTAAGGTTCTCTTTTGAATATCTCGTGCAGTTGTGTCATTGCCAATCGTATATCCTGCGATATAGTCATATGCATCTTCTTGTTTCACTTGAGAAGCTTCTTTACCAATGACAATCGTAAGCTCTACTTCATAGTCTAGTTTATCAGTTTGTTTCGATTTATGAATGTTGTCTTCCGGTCCAATTAAGGCATTCGGGAACTTTGAGAACAAAACTGGAATTTCTGGAATTTCTCCCTTCATTTCCTCGGCATGTTCCTTGTAGTTACGACCGACGCAAATCACTTTTTGTGGTTCAGGAATAGGCGTTTTTAAAATGACATCTGTCCGATCATAAGCAAAAACAACATCTTTATGCTCTTTTAACACATATGTATAGGCTTCTTTCGCCCGAGCAATCATCTCACATCCACCTTTGAAAAATGTTGTTGGGTTCGCTGGAAGCAATGCTTCTACATTGTCTGCATCTGTAAATTTACGTTGAGATAAAGCATACAGACGAAAGCTCTCTTGTAAATCATATACTTTACTTTCTTCGATCCATCCGATTCGAGATTCTCCTGTTGCATCTTTTAGTTGATAATGTACAAGTTTCATATCGATTTCCTCCTAAATAACGTATCTCCATCCTAGCACAAGTGTACAACATGTACGATATCGAGTACATGAAATGAGTTCGTTTTATTTCATTGTAAAAGATGTTTTACTAAAGCCTTCTTTTGTTTTTATCACTTCAAGAACAGCTGGGAATAGTTCTTTTAATTGTTCCACGTGGGATATCACACCAATCATGCGTCCAGAACGTTGCAAATCAATCAGTGTGTCAATGGCATTTTGCAAGGACTCTTCATCCAATGTGCCAAAGCCTTCATCGATAAACATCGTCTCCACAGATACATTTCCTTGGAAACTTTGCACTACATCAGACATACCGAGAGCTAAACTAAGAGATGCATTGAACTTCTCCCCACCTGATAGAGATTTCACGTCACGTTTCTGACCGGTGTATGCATCATGAACATCTAACGCTAAGCCACTTTGGCGTCCGTGTGATTCTTGACGATCACTTCGTAAAAGAGTGTATTGTCCATTTGATAAGACGTGCAATCGTTCGTTGGCTGCTTCAATAATTTGTTCTAAATAATCCATTTGAATGTAACGCTCAAAAGATATTTTCGGTCCATTTTGCCCCCGAATCACGTCATATACATCTGAGGCGATGCCATGTTGCTTTTCTAATTGTTCCACGTGGTTATGGGCGTGTAATATATTTTCGCTCAATGTTTCTCCACGCTCAATGTACTGTGTAGATGTATGAACAACTTCCCAAGCTTTTTCATACGTTTCTTTTAAAGCTTGTAATTCTTCTTTCAAATCATGTAAAGGAAGATAGTTCTCTCCAGAAAGTTCTTTTTCAAGGACTGCCAATCGTTCGGATAATACAGCTCTTTCTTGGAAGTAAGCGTCGATTTCCTTTTTCATTTGTGCTTGTTCTTCTTCAGAGCGTTGCGCTTTTTTGTAAGCTTCTTTAGTAGCAAACTCGCCTTTTTCCAGTGCTTGCTCAAAGGCTTTGTGTGCTTCTTCTTTTCTCTTGATTGCTTCTTGCAATTCTTTCTCAGCAGACTGTTTCTGTGCGTGTAACGCTGTTACTTGATCTTTTCTTTGTTGAAGTTGTTTTTGGGCTTGTTCCCATGCTTTGTTTAATTGCTCTAATGTTTCTTTTTGCTGCTGAAGACGATTCTGAAGTACTGCTAAATCATGGATGTCTGTTGGAATTTTCTCCTGTTGTCTCTCATAAATCGTCTGTACCTTTTGATAGTCAGCTCGCTTTTGTTCAAATGTTTCTTTTGCTGCATCTCTTTTTTGAATCATTGTTCGACTTGCTTCCATCATCTGTTTGACTCGCTCTTTTTGTTCATCTAATTGTTTTTTTAGCGCTGAAATTTCTTTGACTTCTTTTTTGACTTCTGTCCCTTTTTTTACAAGCTCATTGTAATGTGTTTCGACTTCATGTTTTTCAATCGAGCTGCATTTACAAATGTCCATCCAATTGTCAGCCAGTCTATTTTCGATTCCTTTACGTGTACCCATAGATGTTTGATAGATGGCACCTGCATTATCCATTTTTTTCTTCGCTGCCGCTAATTGTTCCCTAGTAATAGACGTCTCTTGGCTAACACTTTTGCTTGGGTGGTCTGTGCTACCACAGACTGGACAAGCCTCTCCGTCATGTAAATGAGTTGCTAGAATTGATGCTTGGGAGTGAAGCCATGTACCCTCGATGTGTTCATAGGTTTTTTGTGCTTGCATAAAAGCTTTCTTTTCAGATTGAATACGTGGATCTAGTTGCTTTATTTCTTTTTCATTTTGCATGTACTGCTGAAATGGCGTCACTTGTTCCCTTAATTGATTCAATTCTTCCATTTTCTCAAAAAGTGGATGTGTGCGCTTTTCTAAGTCTGTAATAGTTTGTTGAACGTGTTCAACTTGTTTCTCGTTTTTATCAACAGCTTCTGTTTCTAGTTGAACGTTCTTTTTTGCTTGTTCTGCTTGTTTGTATAGTTGTTGTAACGCTTTTTCATTTTCTTTCATTTCTTTTACATCTGGTACGTACATTTCATATGTATCTATGGTTTTCTGAATCTGATCTCGTTCAGATTGCTTCTCTTCTTCTTTTGTATACGTAGCTTGATCGCGTTCAAGTTGTTTGAATACTTCATCATACCTTTTCCCTACGTTTGTTACGTGCTCTTGTTGATTGTTTTCTTCTGATAAAAAGTTTTCGGCATGAGTTTCGTGCACAATGATTCGCCCTGCACGATCCGCTCTCTTAAGTATATGCTCCTTTTCTTGGATAAGAGGATATTCTTCCGCTAGCGTCTTGGCTCGTTTTTGCTTTTCTTCTTGCTCCTCAAACAATGTATTTATCGACTGCGCGTGAACATAAATTGCCTGTTGTTTTTGGTGTGCATCATATGCTTCTTTATATGCTTTTTGGTCTTCTTTGACTTTTTCTTTATAATATTGAATTTCTTTTGTAAGTCCGGCCTGGATTTGATACACATTCATTTCATCCGCTTGTAATGCGTCAAAAACATCACTCTCTTCTCGGTGCGGAAAGATTGATTCAATTTGCTGCATGTAATGGTTTCTACTTTGCACCTTTTGCTCATACTCTTTCGTTAATTCATTTCTCTTTTCACGAAGACGAGCATTTAGGGCATTAAACCGTTCTGTTTTAAATATTTTACGTAAAATTCGTTCTTTATTTTCCGTATCAGAAGTTAATAATTTCCGAAACTCCCCTTGAGGAAGCATAACGATTTGCTTAAATTGTTGTTGGCTAAGCCCAATCATCTGTTCCAATTTTTCATTGATTTCACTGACGATTTGCCGGTCAACTACTGGACGTTCCCCGTCTTCACACACTTCAAAAAACTCATACCGCTCACCTGTTGGCGTCCGGTTTCCTGCCTTCACGTGGCCTAGTTGACGGTTGATTCGGTATGTACGTTGATGTAGCGCAAAGGTAAACTCAACAGAAGTATGAACATCATCTTCTGCAAAATGACTCCGCAGCATCTGACTAGTACCACGATCTTCCCCACTTGCACTTCCGTATAAGGCAAAACAAATAGCATCAAATATTGTCGTTTTTCCCGCGCCAGTATTTCCTGATATGACAAATAAATTTGCTTCTTTTAATTGCTCAAAATCAATGGTTTCTTTTTCTTTATATGGACCAAAAGCAGTCATTGTTAATTGAAGTGGTCTCACCTGAATACGCCCCCTTTGTCATTGAAACGATCGATCATTATCTTCTTGTGTAATTTCTTCAAGAGTTTCTATAAATAGACGTTCTCCTTCACTAGAAATATCTTCTCCTTTAATTTCTTTATAAAAGGAGCGAAATAACTCTAATGGATCTGCCTCAGTTCTTGATATTTTTGATTGAGAACTATCTCCACCGAATTCCTCACTTATAAATTGCTTCCGGTCTACATGGAGTGCGTTAGGGTAGACTGTACGAACCTTTTCCATAGGCATTAATACAGGCGTTTGATCCGTTAGATGGACGAATACGTAATCATCATTTTTATCTTGTTGCAGCAATTCATCGATGGAGCATTCAATCGAACGCATATCACGTCTAGGATGGAGTCGTCGTTTCTTCGTAGTAATAGCACCTTCACCATCCATTTCGACGACATAATAGCCTTTATCATGATGTTCTTCTGAAATGGAATATTTTAATAGTGATCCACTATAACGAATCTTTTCTTGTTCTACATAATGGGCTTGGTGTAAGTGACCTAATGCTGTGTAATGAAAGGGTTGAAAATGGCGTGCTTGCACATATTCAGCACCACCAATGGATAATGGACGTTCTGAGTCACTTGTATTTTCTTCCTCTTCCCCGTAAGGCGTGACAAAAGCATGTCCTACAAATATATGTCTTGCAGATGGATCCATGTTCTTTTGAATCTCATTAACAATTTTTTTCATCGCATCGTCATGTGTGCGCACGGAATCCTCAGCAAATATATTACGGACGACACTTGGGTCCACATACGGGATTAAATGAAAATGAACTTCTCCAAATGCATCTGTTAAAACAACTGGCTCTAGCTCTGTTGTTAGAGTTCCGGTCATATGTAATCCAGTTTGTTTCATCATACTACTAGCAAAGTGTAATCTGCTTGGACTATCGTGATTACCGGCAATTGCTAGAACAGGAATTTCTAAATCCATTACAAGAGTTTTTAATGTATGGTCTAATAAATGAACCGCTTCCGTTGGTGGAACAGCTCGGTCATATAAATCTCCTGCAATAACAATTGCGTCAGGTTTTTCCTCTTTAACATCTTGAATAAATGCCTCTAGAACGTACGATTGATCCTCTGTCATATATACGCCTTGGACAAGCTTTCCTAAATGCCAATCAGCTGTATGAAAAAATTTCATCCCTAAAACCCCCTTAGGATTTTTCACGAAAAAATCGATTATATGTAATCTATCTTATCACATTCATGAGTTTATCTGACACGAAAAACGAGATGCAACGCTCGCATCTCGTTTTTACCCATGGAATCCTTTTTAAAATGGACCATAACCAATAAGAACACTAATTATCATCATAAGCATTCCAACAACGATCCAACATAACATTAACGGTAGAACCCAGCGTACCCATTTATTATACGGGATTTTTGCTATACTTAATCCTGCCATTAATATAGCAGATGTTGGGAAAATAGCATTGGTGAATCCATCCCCAAGCTGATATGCAAGAACGACACTTTGACGAGATATACCAATAAGATCACCGAGTGGTGCCATAATTGGAATCGTCGTAGCTGCCTGACCACTTCCTGATGGGATAAAGAAGTTCAAGAATACTTGAAACAGATACATTCCTGTCGCTGATAAATAACTTGGCAACCACGTGAGCAACTGAGCAGCTCCATGAATAACCGTATCTATAATATTTCCATCTTGTAAGACTACTACAATGGCCCGAGCAAGCCCTACGATTAATGCTCCATAAGTGAGCTCTTTAGCCCCCTCGATAAAATCTTCTGCAATCTGATTAGGAGAAGTTCCACCAATTAATCCAGAAACAATTCCAATCGCAAGGAAAATTGCGGCTAAATCAGTACTGGTACTCCAACCTTGGGTCACTCCATAAATGATTGTACCAAACCCTGAAATAATTGTAAGAATTACAAGTTTATGACGGGTTGTAAATTCCACTTCAAAAGATTCATCTGAAGATTGTTCTTCTACTTCTAAATCATATACAAGACTCTTTTTGGGGTCTCTTTTAACCTTCTGTGCATACGAAATAATATACCATGATGCAATCGCCACAAGGATGATTTGAATAATAATCCGTAACACAATTCCTGAAAATAGCGGGAGTCCTGCAATACTTTGGGCGACCCCAACTGTAAATGGATTCAAAAACCCGGCAGAAAACCCGGCCATTGCTCCCATAAATACCATAGCCATTCCAGTAATAGCATCCATCTTCAAACTTCGAGCGAGTACAACACCCATTGGAATGAAAATCAACGTAGACTCTGCCATTCCAAAGGTCGCTCCACCTAAAGAAAAGATGAGCAATGTAACAGGAATTAATAACTTTTCACGATTTCTTAAACTAAGCACAAGTTTTGAGATTCCTGCTTCAATGGCACCTGTTCTGTTAATAATTCCAAAGGATCCACCGATGATAAAGATGAGGAAAATAATCCAACCTGCTTCACCCATCCCTTTAGGAATGGAGGTAAAAATATCGGTAAATGGTACAGGAGATTGTTCCACCCTTTCATAAGAATCTGCATCAATTACTTCGGTTCCTGATTCAGGGTCTTCAATCCATTCAAATTGTCCAGCTGGTACGATATACGTTAATATTGCAACACATACAATAATTCCAAAAATCAATACAAACGTATGAGGTAACCTCATTTTCATAAATATCTCTCCTAATTTAATGATGTACATTACACACATATATCCAAGCGTCTATACAACTCATAGCCCTGCAGGAATCCTATTGCTACAAACTTTATTGACAACGCTTACAAATGCACCTAGTAAAAAACACTCACTCCTTTTTATTGTCGCTCAAAATTGTAGTACAATCTATTTTATAAGAATGAAACCTATGTTGTCAACTAGTGAATGCATGTTCTGGTAACTCTTACATACGAATATGCTCAAAAATATTATTTTAGAAAAGAATAACCCTCCTAGCCGTTTCATTGAATAGCTCACAGCAAGTTGCGCAAATTGCATTCAAATACCATAGCATCTACAAAGGACATGTCCGATAAAAACCTTCCCAAACATGTGACTTTCAATTACATACAAAATAGTATTTAAGGTTATATAATTAACACCCATAAATTCTAAATTCAATCCTGAAATCATTAATCCTTGACTTTTTAGAAATCGACAATTATAGTATTATACACAAATCAATATTCAATTTCTTATCCAGAGAGGTGGAGGGACTGGCCCTTTGATACCTCGGCAACAGACTTTCAAAAAGTACTGTGCCAATTCCAGTAGCGTAATGCTAGAAGATAAGAAGAGCGAAAACGGTATATAACGACCTCTTCTTATTTGTATAAGAAGAGGTCTTTTGATTTTAAAAACTAGAGGAGGAAGAAAATGGCTCAAGATTTAGCACAAGCAATTCAAACAATTAAAGAAAAGGAATGGGTTGATCTGACACATACATTTGGTCCAGACTCCCCACATTTCTCAGCATTTGATGACGCTGAATTTATTACACTATACACACATGACGATGGATTTTCTGCACAAAGTTTTACTTTCCCAGGTCAATATGGAACTCATATTGATGCACCTATCCATTTCGTACGAGATACTCGTTTCCTAGATGAATTACTATTAAAAGAATTGTTGTTACCCCTAGTTGTAATTGATGTTTCTAAAGAATGTGAAACAAATCATGACTTCACATTATCTGTTGAGGATATTTTAGCTTTTGAAGAAACACACGGAAAAATCGAATCAGGTACATTTGTTGCATTACGTACAGACTGGAGTAAGCGTTGGCCAGATAAAGACGCATTCAACAACCAAGATGATGATGGAAATAACCGTATTCCTGGGTGGGGATTGGAAGCATTAAAATTCTTATTTGAAGAACGCTCCATTCAAGCAGTTGGACATGAGACATATGATACAGATTCTTCTATTGAGTTTCAGAAAAACGGAGAGTTACTAGGAGAATATTACGTACTGGATCAAGATACATTCCAAGTCGAATTATTAAATAACTTAGATAAATTACCTGCAAAGGGTGCTTTTATTGCCAACTTTGTAGCAAAACCCGAAAAAGCTTCCGGCTTTCCGGTTCGATCTTTCGCAATACTCCCATAATTATACGATAGAGACAAAACACTTTGCTGTGATTTTTTAATGAATTTGAGCATTTGGACAACATTGCTTATGTATCCATATTGCAAAAGGACTTTGGGGAGGTCCATTCAATCCATACACCTACGATGAAAGGTTTCGAAGCAGGACACACTCTCCAGTTTCTGAAACCTTTTTATCGTAGGTGAATGAAATTCATAATACGTATGCTATGCTACCTCCCTACGACATGTAGTTCCGTTTAATCGTTCGAAACTACATGTAAAAGTGAAATAGCTGTTTTAGTTATTATGAAATTCATTCACCATAATGAAATTCATAATACGTATGCTATGCTACCTTCCTACGACATGTAGTTCCGTTAAATCGTTCGAAACTACATGTAAAAGTGAAATAGCTGTTTTAGTTATTATGAAATTCATTCACCTGGTAATTTATTATATGTTCCAACTGTCCATGAACTTTTATCGTACATGAATGTGTTCATGCATAATTGCTTTAAAATAATATACTCTAGTCCATCAGGAATAACTTGAAAATGTGACAGCATTGCGTGAATAACAGCTCCATGAGTGACAACTAGGATATGTTTACCTGGATGCTTTTGTGCGATTCTCTCAAATGCATCCAGTACACGTGCTACTACTTCTTCATCTGTTTCCGCTCCAGGATAAACCCCATCTGGATACGTGGAAAACACATGTTCATAAGGTTGCCCTTCTACTTCTCCAAAGGATTTTTCGATAAAGGCCTCATCTACATACATCGGTACACCATACGGGTCATTAATCATATGTGCTGTACTTTTTCCCCGTTCCAGTGGACTTGTGTAAATAACGTCCCAAGTCGTGCTCCATATGCCTGCAAGCATTTCCTCTACTTGACTGATTCCCCGCTCATTTAATGGAATATCACTTCTACCTTGAATTTTCTTCTCTGCGTTCCAAGTGGTTTCTCCATGTCTCATTAAACAAATCGTCGTCACGAACATCACCTCACATACAGTATACCTAAAAATATTAAAAAATCATGATGAATAGAGTTTCATCATACGTGTGTAAGATTATCTTCATACAACCTGTAGTTCCTTTCAGACCTTCGAAACTACATGTTGTAGTGAGGTAACTATTTTTAGCCATTATGAAATTCACTCAAATTGAGTGTTTACCTTTGAATAAGTTATTAAAAATAAGAAACCCTAAGGTGTACAATTTTTAAAGTAAGTATATGGCGAAAATCAAGATATTTTGTAGAAATTGCTTAGTTTTCTCTTATTGACATTTTTTATTGATACTCTTTTGTTTTTCCATGAATGAATTACCCTTGATTCATCCAGTTTTTGGTACATATTCTGTTGAATTAATCTCTAAATACATGTAGGATTATAAAAAGTCATCAAAATAGTTTTGGGGACATAATTCATTCATTTTTGTATGTGATGGAATAAAAAATGTCTAATGTAGACGGAAAAGGAGGAACCTATCATTAGAATGTATATCAACCTATAAGAATTAACATTCAGTGAATGAATTTCATAATAACCAAAAATAAGCCTCTTCACTACGACATGCAGTTTCAAGAGACTTAGCAGAACAAAGCATGATGAAATTCATTACGTTATGAGTCAAGACGATGTACATCAACTTAAGAAAGGTAGGTCACCATATGAAAACAGACACAGATAAGGCAAGGAATCCAGTATTTATTTTATCAGCAACATTTGTTGGACTTTTTGTAATGTGGGGAATTATTTCTCCAGGCTCATTAAGTAATGTTGCCGGCAATGCACTCACATGGCTCATTACAAACTTTGGTTGGTTTTACATGCTTATTACCGCATTCTTTGTATTATTCGTAATCGTGCTAGCAATTAGCCCTTTCGGTAAAATGCGGCTAGGAAGGCCAGATGATCGACCAGATTACTCATGGATATCATGGATTGGTATGCTATTTGCTGCCGGAATCGGGGTTGGATTTGTATTCTGGGGAGTTGCTGAGCCTGTACTTTATTATTTAGATCCACCAGTAGGTGTGGAGCCAGGAACAACAGAAGCTGCAACCGCTGGACTCAGATATGGAGCATATCACTGGGCAATGCATCCATGGGCGATTTTCTCCATTGTTGGATTAACGTTAGCTTATGTACAATTTAGAAAAGGTCGTCCCGCTCTTGTTAGTTCAGCCTTTTATCCATTAATTGGGGACAAAACAGAAGGTTGGATCGGTCAAGTAATTGATATTCTTGCAGTATTAGCTACTTGTACTGGGGTAGCGACGACATTTGGATTAAGTGCGATGCAAATTACTGGAGGACTTTCTTATATATCACCGATTCCAAATAGTCCTTTAGTACAAATAATTATCATTATAATTGTATCCGTACTCTTTATGGTCTCTGCATCTAGAGGACTTGATAAGGGAATTCGAATCTTAAGTAATATTAACGTATGGGTTGCTGGGCTTCTGCTCATGTTCTTACTCATCGTTGGTCCAACACTATTTATCGCGGATAACTTTGTAACAACTGTTGGAGGATATATTTCCAATTTAATTCCAATGAGTTTAACGTTGAATCCATTCTCAGGAAATGAATGGTTAGGTAAAAATACCATCTTCTTCTGGGCTTGGCATATATCTTGGGCACCATTTATGGGGTTATTTATCGCACGTATTTCACGTGGTCGTACGATTCGTGAATTTATTGCTGGGGTGTTACTCATCCCTTCTATAATTGCTATCCTTTGGTTCGTGACATTTGGTGGTACAGCATTACATGTAGAACTTTTCGGTGGAGGAGGTCTTGCTGAACTTGTTACTAGTGAAGTTGAGCTAGCATTATTTGCAACTTTAGAAGCTTTGCCAATGACACTAATTACAAGTATTACTGGGCTGTTTCTCATTTTCATCTTTTTCATTACTTCGGCGGATTCAGCCACATACGTATTAGGGATGATGACTTCTCGTGGTAGTTTTGAACCTACATTAGGTAAAAAACTTGTCTGGGGTATGCTTATTGCCGGAACTGCAAGTGTACTTTTACTCAGTGGTGGAGGTGGATTAGATGCACTACAAACAGCATCATTAGTCGCAGCCTTACCCTTTGCCATCATTATGATTTGTATGGTTGTCTCTATATTAATTATGCTTAGTAGAGATTACAAAGTACAAATGAGAAAAGAATCTAGATCACAAACAACGAATGTAAAAGAAGTATTAATGGACGACATGAAAGAAGAAGTGTACGATGACATGCCTGATAAGGTATATGATGAAATGAAAGAGAAAGTGTATGATGAAATACCCGATAAAGTATACGATGACATGAAAGAAAAAGTATACGATGAGATTAAAGACGACATGTACGACGAGATGAAAGATGAAGTCTATGATGAAATGAAAGATCACGTATACGATGAGATGCCGGATAGAGTATACGATGAAATGAAAGAGAAAGTGTATGATGAAATACCCGATAAAGTATACGATGACATGAAAGAAAAAGTATACGATGAGATTAAAGACGACATGTATGACGAGATGAAAGATGAAGTCTATGATGAAATGAAAAACGAGATGTATGATGAAATGAAAGAACGCGTTTATGACGATATGAAGGATCAGGTATACGATGATATGAAGGAAAAAGTTCAAAACGACCTGATTGAGGATATAAAAGAAGAAATTATTGAACATCTAGAGGACGATCCAAATGTTCCTTTAGAGCCTCGAGATCGGGATAATAAAGACTCATAAACAAATGGGATATTCGTCCACCTCGACGAATATCCCATTTAATCATTACACGAACCGCAAATCCTTCCAACCATATGCATGTTCAATAAGGAATTGTTCTCCAATCTGTATACGTTCCTCACCGATTTTCGTTCCACCCATAGCTTTATAGAAGTGTACAGAAGGATTCTCCGCTAATACCCAGATAAGCAAAGATGTATACTCTTCATCAAGTAAAAACTCTGCCAGCCGCTTCAGTAACGCTCTGCCGATTCCTTTTCCTTGATATGGATATAATAAATAGATTGCATATACTTCTGCGTCATACCCAGTGAACGAGCCTGTCCGCTCAGGTCCTACTCCACCGAATCCGATAATTTTTCCTTCTTCATTTTCTACTACAAATACGTCCCCATCCCGCAAAATCATTTCCCATTGATTCAATTTATCCTCGACGCTCATTGCGGAAAGATATGCCTCATCAATAATACCTTGATACGTCGTTCGCCAACTTGCAACATGAACGACAGCCAAATCATATGCATCTGTTAGCTGCGCCTTGCGAATGTGCATCACCATTCCCCCTTATGTCCCCCAGTTAATTCCTCTTATTCTACCACACTAAAAATGAGAGTACATATGATACGTGCATGTACTCTATACTACGTCAAAAAACATGTAGTCCCGCTCATTAACGCGAAACTACATGTTGGATTAAAAAAGCTACTAATAACAATGATGAAATGCATTTATTTAATTTAATTTCTCGATATCTACAACCGTAAAGCTATTATCGTCTAAACTTTTAGCAATTTTATTCGTTGTAGCTTCATCCACGTCTTTTGGTAAAACAATACAGACACGACGAACAAATCGTAAATCATTATTTAAAGAAATGACACTTTCAACATTACAATATTTATTAACAACTTCTAACATTTTCTGCAAAGCACCTGCATATTCAATTGTACCAATGGTTAATGAATAACTACCACGGTCAATTCCCCATGCATTTTCTAGAACGTCTATCACGTTACCATTGGTTAAAATTCCTAATAATTTTTTATCTTCGTCTACAACCGCTAGAAACGGTAGACGTTTAATCGATTTAAATACTTTGAAAAAAGGATCATCTTCTTTGACAAAACTATTCTCTTTATCTGCTATTACTGACTCAATGGTTCCTTCAAGTCCGTGCTCTCTCTCATGTTTCAGTAGGTGTACTTTATAAATATTTCCTACATATGTCTCTCCATCCTCAGCTAACACAGGGATACAACGATATCCTGTGGAAGATAGCTTTTGGGTAACATCTTCCATAGAATCAGTTTCTTTAACAAAAACTACATCTTTTTTATTCACATAATCATTTTTTACGAGCATTTTCCTACCTCCTAAAGGATGTTATCCATATTTTTTAATGAACTTCATAATGCTGAAACGAAAACTGTGCATACCATCGCTTATGTATGATGAAATTCATCTTTATATGTATTATCCTATATATTCAGTTTTATTTCAATAGAATAAATTTTATAATAACAATGTCCCCTCTATTTTTTTCACGTCCTTTTCCTACCTGTGGGAATGTTCTAATGACCAAAATGATCGTTTTGAATACAACATGTCGTTTAAAACGGCTGACCGGAATTTCATATTATAAAGGAGCAACACATACGTATTATGAAATTCATTAACGTATAAAGACATTAAAAAACCTACACATCCATAGTTCATACCCATGTGGTGTGCAGGTTCATATTGAAGGTTAGTCTCTTCGTTTATATTGACGCATATGCTCTTTAATTCCAGCTAAGTATATCGGTGCTGGATCTGTAGAAGCTTCAAATTCAGTTGTTGCTCCGTCTTCAGGTACAATTTGTTCAAAAATCTTCTCATACGTTTCAACAGACACTTTTTTCCGATGGTTTAATAATTCTTGATGTTTTTCAGTACATAAGTGGTCTCGGTATCCTTTTTGTAAAATCCCAGAGAAGAACTCCCCTACTGCACCTGATCCATAACTATACATTCCAATGCGTGCACCTGCTGGAAGTTTTTCATTATTTTCAAGTAATGATAGAAAACTTACATATAACGAAGCTGTATACACGTTTCCAATACGACGATTATATGTTGTACTTACTGTATAGTTGGACAGAATTCGTTCTTCTGCTTGTCCAAGCTCATCTAATAGAACGGATTTAATAGCTTTCATTCCCATTTTCGTATATGGAAGGTGAAAACAGATTCCTTCAAAATCATCTATTGTACGACTTGTTTTGGCTTTATATTGATTCCATACATCCTTAAAAAACTCAATATATTGTTCATTGGAATATTGTCCATCTACGTACGCTTTATCCGAATAATTCGGGCGCCAAAAATCCATAATATCTTCTGTTTTAGCAGTATGTACGTGCTCAATTTCCATAATACGAGGATTTGCGCTAATCATTATAGCAACAGCGCCAGCTCCTTGAGTTACTTCCCCAGAAGTTTGTAGTCCATAGCGAGCAATATCAGAAGCGAGTACGAGTACCTTTTTATCTGGATAAAGGGCTACATGTCCTTTTGCTAATTGAATAGCTGCAGTTCCACTATAACAAGCTTGCTTTAATTCTACTGCTCTAGCTTCAGGATGTAACCCTAACAATCTATGTACATAAACGGCTGCAGATTTCGAATGATCGATCCCCGTTTCTGTACTGAATAAGACAAGGTCGATCGACTCTTTATCTTCTTCAGATACAATTTGATTCGCTGCATTTGCCGCTAATGTAACTGGGTCTTGGGTTATTGGTGCAAGTGCCATTTCGTCTTGACCAATACCAATTGTATATTTAGCAGGTTCATCCCCTCTTGCTTTAGCTAATTCATTCATGTCTACATATAAATCAGGGGTATAAAAACTGATTTTATCAATACCAATCTTCACTGTCATTCTCCTCTAAGATGTTTTTAATAGGATCATTTGGCTTTCATTGAATTCCTTATCAAGAGATATTTGATTGTTATACTTCGGTATACAATACCAATCTTCTTGTCCATACGTTCATTCACTAATCTTATATATTTTAGCACGAAACATTTTTCAGACCAACTAATACCTTTTATACGACAGTGAAATACATGAACCTGATGAACAAAGCAGTAAATATATACAATCAGATGAAAAATTCAAAAATGATACTCCTTTTATTTAAATTATCAAAGATGTTTGCTAGGATAGATATAATAGGTAATTCATGAAAGGGGAATCGTAAAGTGGAAAACAATATTGAACAAATTCAACAAGCAGTCGAACAGCTCGAAGGACCCGTTCTAACGATCTACTTAAACACTAACCCTACCAATGAAAACTGGAAAATACGCTTAAAAAATGGGTTAAAGAAAACTGAAGAATATATTGAAGTATCGAACCCCGATGATGTCCAGCAATTCAAAGCCATTCGTAAACGTGTTGATGCACAAATTAAAGATGATCAAACACGTTTTATGAATAGCCTCATTTGTTTTGCGACGAAAGATGAAATTTTAACGTATCACTTTCAATTTAGAGTGAAAAATGATTTTCAGTGGAATGATACACCTGCCACAACTCAATTAGAAGAATTGTTTGAAAAATATCCAAAAAGTGGTGTCGTATTGCTTCAACGCGATAAAATTACATTAATAACCTCTTCTTTAGGAACATTAATGGATGAGGTTCACTATGAATTCGACTTAGAAAACGAAGATTGGACCCAATATAAAGGGGTTGGTTTTGCTAATGTGTATGCAAGTAGTGCCAACCACCGAGATAAATATGACCGAAGAATAAAAGAAAACCAGGAACGTTGGTTTAAGAGTATTGTTCCTATTATTGAGAGAGTATCACGCAATAAAAAATGGTCATTTGTTCATTTAGCTGGTCCGGCAGAACTGACTCAGCAAATGCGCAATTTGTTAAATATCTCTGTTACAGGTGAGACAACCCGTAACTACTCTGGTAAGTCTGCAGAAGATATTTTAAATAAAACGGTACTAGCTACTGAAGAATCCGAATCATACAAGTAATTATACATAAGTCCACGTTGTCATTGACACGTGGACTTATGTTTATAATTGAGTGAATTTCATAATATGTATGCTATTTTGGGTCATTATGAAACTCATTCAATGGTTTCATTTTTAGTCGTCCTACTTGTTTTCATTATCCGCCTGCTCATCTAATTGCTCCATATGTACACAAAAATCTTATCCTTTAGGGACCCGATTCATGTATCCTGTTTCCATCCATATAGAGGGTTACTCGTATACACACAGAAGTTCAACACTTCTGTGTGTATACGTAACAATGTTCCTACAGGTTAAATTGATTGACTAAACGATCTAGCTCCTCAGCTAACTTCGCCAAGTCATTAGAACTTATAGCAACTTCCTCCATTGAACTGCTAGCTTCTTGGGTTTGAGCAGAGGTTTGCTCGACACCGGCAGCAGATTCTTCAGAGATTGCAGCTATTTCTTGAATGGATCGGCTCATTTCTTCACTATTTTTCGTAATATCTATTAAATTCTCAGAAGAAATGTGAATGTTTCGTGCCATGTCTGTTACAGCTTCACTAATTTGTTTAAATGTTTCATGCGTCGTTTGAATGTGTTTCGTTCCTAGTTCAACCTCTTTATAACCTTCTTGCAAGGATTCAGTTACAGCACTTGACTCATTCTGAATACTCTCAACAATTCCAGTTATATCTGTAACTGAATGCGATACTTGTTCTGCTAAAGTACGTACCTCATCAGCAACAACTGAGAAGCCTGCACCATGCTCTCCTGCCCGCGCGGCTTCAATTGCAGCATTTAAGGCAAGTAAATTGGTTTGATCAGCAATATCTTGAATCACTAAAACAAGAGCTGAAATCTCTCTTGTGTGTGTATCCAATCCTTCCACTTTTTTAACAGCGTCATGAACGATACCGTCGATGACTTGCATTTGATTTGTAGATGTTTCCATAATACTCGTTCCATCATTCGTCATTTCTAGAACGTTTTCAGAAACTGCGTGTACTCTACCACTATTATCGTTGGTCTCAACTACCTTTTGATTAAAAGAATCCATCATAGCTGATAATGAAGAAGCATGTTCAGCTTGGGATTCTGATCCACGAGCTAATTCCTCCATTGTTACAGCAATTTGATCTGAACCTGTTTGAACTTCTGTTGAGTAGACACGTAATCCATCACTTTGTTCATTGATTCTTCCAGATACACGATCAATATCTTGCAGTAGCAACTTACTATTTTCGCTCATGCGATTTGTCGCTTCCACCAGTTGACCAATTTCGTCTTTTGATTTTATCTGTAGTGGTTCCTCACTAAAATCACCTGCAGCAATACTATTCATACGATGCATGACTACTCGAAGTGGATTTGTAATCATTCGTGCCGTAATTATAGCGATCACAATTCCCAAAATAATAACAATTGAAGAACTGATCCCTACAATTAAAGCGGTCACCATTGAATCCTTCACCATTCCCGATCCAGCTTCTTTGATTTGCTCTTCACCAGTTAAAGCCCATTGTTCAAAGTTAAGCATAATATCTTGTCCTACAGGCATTAACTCAGAAATGTTTTTCTGTGCAGCACCGATTTGTCCGTTTTCAAATCGATCAAAAATTTCCTCTTCTACACGCATTTCCCAATCACGAAGAGCGTTAATTCCAGATGAATCATATTCTTCTGATACTAAAGCATCTTCCATAATTTGTGCATAGTGCTCACCTATTTCACTGTATTCCCAGAACATTTCCTTAAAAGAAGTATCTCTTGTCGCGATATATGAACGAACTAATGCAATTCGGTTTGAAACGGTATAGGCCAATTGCTGATTTGCAGTCAATACTGTTACTTGTTCATCCACAATGTACTCTGTTTCTTTTTTCACTTTTTGTGCTGTTATATTTGCATATGTACCTTGCGCTAACACTAGAATCAACACTATAGAAAAGCCAAGCAACATTTTATACTTAATACTTTTTAATCGTGCCATTTTCCAATCCTCTCCTTATCCATTCAATAAGTCCCCTTTTCATAAAATATATAATGACGGTACGTATTATATCGGACTAAAATCCTATATGTTTACTTATCTTTTAAATTCTTCATAGATTTACTCAATATTTTATAGTTTCTTAAGGAAAAAGTTGTTACAAAAGCACTTCCAGGATGAAAAATAGGATAAATGGCTCTTGTTTTGCTTGTTATATCATGGTAAATTTTACGGAGGATTTGTTTTTAGAGAGGAGGAATATTATGGAAACTGAAAATAACAACGTCGGAGTCGCCGTTGTCGTTGCACTTATTGCAGCTATAGTAGGAGCAGTTGTATGGGCACTTATTGCAATATTATTTAAGTATGAGGTAGGTATCATCGCTTGGGCACTTGGTGGTTTGTCTGGATATGCTGTAGGTACAATTGCCAAACAAAACGTAAAAACCATTCACCAATTGCTCGCGGTCATATCCGCACTTTTAGCAATTGTCATTGGTAAATACGCAGCATTCGCATATTCATTTAACGGAAAAACAATTGGAGGAATTTTTGACTTTGACATGATTCCCGTCTTCCAAAAGAACTTATCTTTATTTTTCGGTGGATTTGATATTATTTTTATTGTTCTTGCGGTAGTAACAGCATGGCAAGTACCTCTTCAATTCAAACACGCTGAAGAGAATAAAGACGAAATACATCAACATATTCATACAGACGAAGAAAATCAATCCGATCATAACGAAACGAGCAGTGATTCACACAAATAAAAAGCGCATTTAAGCGCTTTTTTTAATGGATATTTAGAGATGAATGTATGCAATCATTATATAGCTACTTTACGAATCCACAGGAGTGAGTCTTAAGACTCCCTTTAAAAACAGTTATAAACTCCTCATTCGATGTTTTATGACACTTTTTGCTTGATACTTTATTCTCATTTTTAAAAATCAAGAAAATACATCTTGATATATCAATGTTTCCTACATATACTTCATTTATGACAAAAGATCAATATCATTTTGAATTCACAGATTTTTTGCCCACACCCTCATCTAGGCTTGACACGACCATCCTACAACTAGAATCAATTTTACATAATTTAACGATTAATCACTAAGAAAAACATCTTTTATCATGCTTAAACTGTACGAGCTAAAAGTTCGTACATTTAAAATATATCTTTGCGAGGTGAATCATTTCCTTGTATCAATTGTATTAATATTTTTTGAAAATTTGGGAGGTATTTAATATTGAGCAAGTACAAATCTAGTAGAATATTAAGTAGTATTTTTGTAGCAATGTTAATTTTTTCCTTGTTTACTCCTGCCTTTGCTGCTGCAGATAAGCACGAAACATTTAAGAGTAAACAACCTACAAGTGAAAAACTTGAGAAAATGAAAGAAATTATTCAACAGCAAGAAAACATGTTGCAAAAAGAACCAACCATCCATCCTGCATTACTAAAAGAGAAAAGTGGCGACTCATATGTTAACGTTATCATTCAATTTTCTGAAGCCCCTGTATCTTTAGTAAAAGGAAAAAAGTTGGTGCAACAACAGGCGTTTTCTGCTTCAGATGAACAACATGTTAAAAAGAAAGTTCAAGCTCAACACAAAGTATTTAACGCATTTACGAAAAAAGAAAATATTGCATTTGCTGAACGTTACACGTTTGATACGGTGTTAAATGGAATTTCTGGGAATGTTAAGGCAAGTGATTTAGAAAAATTATTAGAAGTTCCTGGAATTGCAAGTATTGAACCAAATACTGAATTTTATGCACTAGAAACACCTACAGAGTCTGCAAGTGAAGTAACCCCTTTTATGGATCAGACGGTTCCACATCTAGACGTGGAAAAACTGTGGGATCAAGGAATTACGGGTGAAGGTGTGAAAGTTGCTGTACTTGATACAGGGATTGATTATCATCACCCAGAATTTGATGGGGTATATAAAGGAGGTCACAACTTTATTCTTCATGATGATGCTTTATACAGTGAAGAAAGAGCTGATGACGACCCATATGAAACCTACCCAAGTGAACGGGCAGAAGGAGCTGCTCCTGAAAGAGATGGTAGAGCATTTGAGACGACCCATGGAACACATGTAGCAGGAACTATTGCTGCTCAAGGAAATAATTCATATGGTATTAAGGGAATTGCACCAGATATTGAACTGTATGCCTATCGTGTTCTTGGTGCGTATGGAAGCGGTGCAACAGATGGAATTATTGCCGCCATTGAAATGGCTGTAGAAGAAGATATGGACATTATTAATCTATCTTTAGGTGGCGGAAGCAATAGTGAAGACACTGCCGATGCTGTTGCAATCAATAACGCTGCGTTAGAAGGAGTTACTTCTATTATTGCAACAGGAAATTCCGGGCCTGGTAGAGGTTCAATCGGAAACCCTGCTACAGCAACATTAGGAATTGCAGTTGGGAATTCAACTCCACCAGAAGACTTTAAGCAAGCAACTGTTCATGTAGAAGCTGGTTATTATTCCAATGAATCCGTAATTGATTTAATGGCGTGGAATTACGCATCAGATCCTGAAGAAGATTTACAAGGTGAACATGAAATTGTTGCTATTCCTGGCTATGGTGAGCCTGCAGATTATGAAGGAGTAGATGTTGACGGAAAAATTGCACTTATTTCTCGTGGAGAAACTCCTTTCGTAGACAAAATAGCAGCTGCTCGTGATGCTGGAGCCATTGGAACATTGATTCATAATAACGTAGATTCAGGTCCAGCAAACGTATTTTTAAGTACATCTTTTGCTTTTATACCATCTTTTGACATGGCAACAACAGAGGGTGAAGCATTACGGGAAGCGTTAGAAGACAGTAGTGGATATGTGTCATTTGGAGAATTTGAAACTACCTCTTCTGCTGGTGATGAAATGGCAGATTCTAGTTCTCAAGGACCCTCCACACCGAATTTTGACATTAAACCTGACGTAGTTGCGCCGGGAACAAACATTATGTCTTCTGTACCTGCATTTCAGCGGGATTATCCTGATGCAGATTACACAGGGGCTTATGATCGTGCAACTGGAACAAGTATGGCAACCCCACACGTAGCTGGAATTGCCGCACTAGTGAAGTCAGCAAATCCTGATTTTGATCCTTTTGATATTAAAGTTTCTTTATCGAATACTGCGAAACTATTAGATACAGAAGCATATGACGTATTTGTTCAAGGTGCTGGACTCGTCCAACCATTAGCAGCTGTAGAAGCTGAGGCATATGCTTATGTATTGGACACAGCAATTTCAGAGGACGTGGAAATTGACAACGTCAAAGGAACAATAACATTCGGTAATGTAGAAGCAGATCCGGATGAACAAACAACACTTACAAAAGAAATTGAGCTTCAAAATGTAAGTGGAGATGCAAGTACGTATGAGATCTCCGTAGAAGTTACAAAAGAAGCAACTGGAGCTTTTGCAGATGCGACAGTGACGGTAGATCAAGACTCTGTAGCACTTGGAGATTCAGAAAACTTAACGGTTTCTTTGAATGTACCAGCAACAGACTCTGAGGAAAATAGCGAATTGCTCGGATATATTCACATTTCCAATGGAACTACAGATCTATCCCTACCTTTTGCTGCTTCATTTGGAGAAAGTAGTGGAACTGGTTCAGATATTGGATATGCATATTTAGATGATTATGCAATTGCTATTGATAGTGACGGATCACCAAGTGAGACAAGATTTAATTTCCAATTATTAGACATACAGTTTGTGACTTTAGTTGAACTATGGGATGCCTCTGATCCAGAGGGTGGTGTATATGGAGATGGATCTTTGGGTGAATTAGGTAGTGGTCTCTTCTTAAGTCCAGGTAATTATTATATGGATATGAACGGTGAATATCACAGCTACGAAACTGAAGAAATAGAGATCGCACCTGATGGTGTGTACTCAATCGATCTTCTAACAAGTAATTTAAATGATGATGTATCTGGAGAGTGGGATGGACCATTTTATATCAAGTCCACAAACCCAGAAATATCATTTGAAGAAGTCGATTCAGATACACCGATTGAAAATTTAACAGGTACGATTAATGATCAGTTTATAGACTTTAAGTCAGTTGTTGAAAGTGCTTTTGGAGTTCCATATGACGCAAATGAGCACCTAAGTACTACGTTTGAAGTATCTCAAGATGATGAAGTTGTACTTGAAGACGAAACAGTACTTGCAGATGATGGTTCATTTACAATTGATTTCTCTGCATTAGAAGGTGGAGCTTACACACTCACTTTATTCTCAGAGGATCGACTTGGACATACTGCTGAATCAAGTATCGATTTTGTAGCTGAAGAAAAACCAGAAACGATTGACGTAACACTTACACCATCAACAACAGAGCCAACGGAAGACCCAGTTACTATTGATGTTTCCACAAACAGCGAGTCTGATCTAACAAGTATGAAGTGGCTTGCTGGTGAGAAAGAAGTTGCTGACTTTGCTAACGATGGTGAGGACATTGATCTTGAAACAAGCGCATTTGAAGTCGATGAAAATGGCGTATACACTGTTTACGTTCAAAACGAAAATGGAACTGAAGCTGTCGGAACCATTCACATTACCAATATTGGTTCAGAAGTAGAAACCTTTTCCATTGAGTTAACTCCTTCCCCAACAGAACAAACGGAAGGACCTGTATCGATTGCTGTTGAAACAGATTCTGAAGCAGCACTAACAGCATTAAAGTGGTTACAAGGAGAACATGATGTAGATGCATTCGCTGAAAACGGTGAAGACATTGATCTTGAAACAAGTGCATTTGAAGTAGATGAAAATGCCATATACACCGTATTTGCAGAAAATGCTGATGGTATTCAAGTCGTTGAAACAATTGCCATTACAAACATCATTCACCCAGATGCTAGTGGATTTGAACTATCGTTTGAATTATCACCATCTGAACCGACTGAAGGACCTGTAACCATTACTGTTGATTCAACATCTGAAGCAGAGCTCACTTCTCTGCAATGGATACCTGGCGTTCACCACGATCCAGAAGCATTTGAAGGAAATGAAATTGATCTTGAAACAAACGCTTTTGATGTAGAAGAAAACGGTTATTACACAGTGTTAGCAGAAAATAGTGAAGAAGAAATGTCGATTGATTATGTAGAAGTAACAAACATTATTGAGGAAGAAGAACCAGTCTCCTTCAACGTTGCTCTTGAAGCTTCTACAACTGAAGAAACTGAAGGTCCAGTAAGCATTCATGTTACACATGATAGTGAAGCACCAATCACTGTAGCTAAATGGCTTCCTGGAGATAAATCAGCAGAAGACTTTGCTGAAGATGGAACTGACATTGATTTAGAGCAAATGTCCTTTGATGTAACAGAAAATGGAACATACACCGTATATGTTCAAAATGAAGACGGCGTAGAAGTTGTTTCCACGATTACGATCGATAACATTATCGAATCCGATCCTGAACCAACACCTGCACCGATTGCAGTAGAGTTTGAGTTTTCGAAAACAGACCCTACGGAAGAACCGATTACTGTTACTGTTCACGCAACATCTGATGCAGACATTACTGAAGCTAAATGGCTTGAAGGTAGACCTTCTCTAGATGATATAAAGGAAAATGGAGAATCAATTGATCTAGACTCTATGTCCTTTTTCATAACAAAGAACGGAACATATTCTGTATATGTTCAAAATAGTGATGGCACAGAAGTCGTTAAGACATTTACCATTACAAATATTATTGACGAAACGCCTGAAGACCCTGAAGAACCAGGTGTCCCTGGAGATCCAGCTGATCCTAGTCCTTGCATCCCTTGTGATGACGATAATGGAGACGGTGGAGATGACGGGGATTCAGGTAATGGCGGAAGTGGCGATGGATCTGATTCTAACAATGGATCCACAGATGGTGACGGTAGCACATTACCGGAAACTGCTACAAACACATTTAACGTAATCTTGTTTGGTGTCATTTTAACCATTGTTGGTGGATTATCAGCCTACGCTCTTCACCGACGCAAACAAAAAGCTTGAACGAATATGGAATAAAGTAAGGAACATCCCTTAACAGTTGTTGAGGGATGTTTTTTATTTCTTTTCGTTTTTCAATATTATCTGAACAATTAGAACTACTACTTCCTGTTCATTTCCAAATAATTGTAAATATTCCCTTGCTATAAGTTCAGACACTCCCTATACTTCATTTATATTATCGAAATTGAGAGATTATTTTAACGTTTGCATCATCCACGATTACACCTTATGAATAATTTCTCCTAGAAAATAAGTTTCATAACCTACTTAAGTGAATTTCATAATTATCAAAAACAGCTATGTCACTACAACATGTAGTTTCGAAAGCCCAACGGAACTACATGTTGTAGCGACATGGCATAAAATACGTATTATGAAATTCATTAACTTATGAAATACCACAAAACTTAAACAGAAGACTTTTTGAATTTTGCTTAAAATGTACAAGCATGTTGAGGAAATGTGTCCTTTTTACTTAATTCATTGAAAAACAGCGACTCATTTCCCCTATTATTGCTGTACTTTTAAAATATACATAAGAAGAGGTGCATCATTTTTGTTATCGAAAGCGGTAACAACTATTAAACTATAGGAGGAATTACATATTGAAGAAGATTAATATTCAAAAGTTATTTAGCAGTCTTTTTATTTTTACTCTTATTTTTTCATTGCTCTCCCCTGCTTTTTCAGCAGCACCTGGGCAAGACAATTTCAAAACAATTGATGTTGATGAAAAGTTAGAACTCATGCAGGAAGTCATTGACAAACATGAAAGCTTACTAGAACGAGAGCCTTCTATAAACCCTGCACTTTTGCGTCAGCGGTCTGCTGATGCACAAGTCGACGTGATCATTCAATTTACGGAAGCCCCTGTCGCATTAGAAAAAGGTAAAAACACCATTCAACAGAAAGCCTTTTCTGCAGCAGAGGAAAACACGGTTAAAAGCCGGGTTCAATCTCAACAAGAAGGATTCGAACAGTTTCTAAAAGAACACAACATTCCATTTGAAAAAGGTGCATCTTATGACACCGTTTTAAATGGAGTTTCTGGAAAAATCAACAGAAGTGATCTAGAAGACCTTTTAGAAGTTCCTGGAATTCTTCGCATTGACCCAGACTATGAAATGTACGCACTTGAAACACCTGAATCAAGTAGTGAAATCACTCCCTTCATGGATCAAACTGTTCCACATTTAGGTATTGATGAGCTTCACGAACGTGGAATCACTGGAAAAGGTGTTAAAGTAGCGGTACTTGATACTGGTATTGATGAGGACCACCCTGATTTTGAAGGCGTTTATAAAGGTGGACAGAACTTTGTTGATCATGATCCAGAGCTATACAATAAAGAGCGAGATGATGATGATGCTTATGAAACGTCTCCAAGTGAACGACCAGAAGACGCTCCTGAAGAAAACAATGGACGTCCATATTACACGACACACGGAACACATGTGTCAGGTACGATAGCCGCTCAAGGTAATAATGACTACAGTATTAAAGGAATTGCTCCAGATATTGAGCTATATGCTTATCGTGTACTTGGCGCTTATGGTAGTGGTTCATCTTCCGGTATTATTGATGCTATTAATACTGCTGTTAAAGAAGAGATGGATATTATTAATCTATCGCTTGGTGGAGGAAGCAATAGTGAAGAATCCCCAGATAGTATCGCTATAAATAATGCTGTATTAGCTGGAGTAACAGCAGTTGTTGCAACAGGAAACGCTGGTCCTGGTAGAGGAACGATTGGAAATCCAGCAACAGCAGCTCTTGCAATTTCAGTAGGAAACTCTACACCACCTGAGGAGTTTAAGTCAGCAGATGTTTCCATTAAAGCTGGTGACTTAGAGATTGATTCCCATATAAGTCTCATGGCTTGGACATATGGCTCTGATCCCGCCGAGACACTTGATGGTGAGTTTGAAGTCATTTCAGTACCAGGATATGGCGAGCCTAAAGATTATGAAGAAGTTGATGTTGAAGGTAAAATCGCTTTAATATCTCGTGGGGAAACACCATTTGTAGATAAAATAGCAGTTGCAAGAGATGCCGGAGCTAGTGGAGCATTGATTCATAATAATGTAGAAACCGGTCCAGCTGATGTATATGTAAGTACTGCTTTTGAGTTTATTCCAACCTTTGATATGTCTACAGAAGATGGAGAAGCTTTAAGAGAAGCACTTGAAAATCACGAAGCAACCGCTTCATTTAGCAATTTTGATACAGTACAGTCAGAAGGAAACGAAATGAGTCTATCAAGTTCACAAGGTCCTTCGATTCCGAATTTTGATATTAAACCTGACGTTGTGGCACCGGGAACAAATATTATGTCTACAGTTCCTGCTTATAAAAGGGATTTTCCTGAAGCAAACTATAACAAAGCATATGATCGTGCGTCAGGTACAAGTATGGCAACACCACATGTAGCAGCTGTTGCAGCGCTTATCTTATCAAATAATACTGATTTCAATCCATTTGATGTTAAAGTTGCAATGTCAAATACCGCTGAATTATTAGATACAGACACGTACGATGTATTTGAACAAGGTGCTGGGCTCGTACAAGCCGCAAAAGCTATCGATGCTGAAGCTTATGCTTATGTTTCTGATACCGCACCAAGTGATGATGGATTAGTAGATCATAAAAAAGGAACCATTACTTTTGGTCACGTAGAACCTGATCCAGAGGAAAGTATTACTATCACGAAAGAAATTGAACTAAAGAATACAACAAATGATACTAGCAATTATGATGTATCTGTAGACGTAACTAAAAAAGCTAGTGGAAACTTATCAGATGCTTCCATTACAGTCGATAAAGATGTAGTGTCGCTAGATGGAACAGATACCATTACAGTAACGTTAACAGTTCCTACAGGTGAGCCTGAATCAGGCAATGAACTTCTAGGATATATTCATATTACAAACGGAAGCACAGACCTGTCCCTTCCATTTGCAGCAGAATTTGGACCCCAACCAGTTGAAGAGGAATATCTATATTTAACTGATTATGCAATTGCAATTGATAGTGAAGGAAGTCCGAATGAAACAACTGCAGTAATGAATATACTCGAGGAAAAATTATTATTGTCACTTGAATTTTATGATGCTAATAATTTAGATGAGGATACTCCAGAACTTTCTTATATGGGATCTATTGTGATGGCAGATGGGCTTGTGCCAGGTTTATACAGTGTAGATTTCTCTAATAAATATTTCGATACTCTTAACGAGGTCAATAAAAATGCTCCAGATGGTGTTTATGCCGTTAATCTTTACACTTTAAATGCTGAATATGAAGAGCAAGATAATGCGGATGGCCCATTCTTTATTAAATCTACCAATCCTGAAATTGATTTTGATTCTACTGACTCACAAGAATTTGTTGAAATAATCTCTGGAACTATCGATGATCAATTTGTAGATTTCAAACAAGCTGTAGAGCAAAATATTGGTGTTCCTTACAACGTAAACGAACATCTTGATGTTACGTATGAAATTATGAAAGACGGAGAAGTAGCTGAGGAAGGTGAAACTCTTCTTCATGATGACGGATCATTTGATATCTCTGTTGCTGATTTAGATTATGGTGACTATAAAATTAAACTTTCAGTTGTGGATGAATTAGGTCACTCTGCAGAGGAAACATTTGATTTTGTCATTGAAGATAAAAATATAGAAATCACATTATCTACTTCTACTACTGATCAAACAGATGCTCCTATAGAAATACTCGTTGACGTTGATAGCGTATTAAATGTAACTACATTAAAATGGCTACATGGTGAGCATAACAAAGAAGACTTTGTAGATAATGGTGAAAATATCGATATAAGTAATTCAGCATTCCAAGTTGAAGAAAATGGATATTACACTGTATTTGCCGAGAATGTTAGTGGTACTTCAGACTTAAAAACAATCGCAGTTACGAATATCAATCATCCGGATGCGAACGACTTTGAGATTACATCTGAAGTAGACAACACGGATTCAACGGTTGAACCAATTACAATTACGATTGACACAGATTCTGAATCTGAACTTGCATCATTACAATGGTTACCAGGTATCCATCATGATTTAGATGCATTTAACGAAGAAGCGAACAACATCGATTTAGAGACTCAATCATTTAGTGTCGACGCGAATGGATACTACACAGTCTTAGCTGTAAATGAAGAAGGACAAATGGCGATTCATTATATTGAGATTACTAATATCATTGAAAACCCAGAGTTATTTGAAATTACTCTTACTCCTTCTGAAACAGAAGAAACTGAAGGTCCAATAACTATTGGTGTTTCTCATGATAGTGAAGTTGCTATTACAGATGCAAAATGGCTTCCAGGTAATAAATCTGTTGAAGATTTTGATGCAGAAGGTCATATTATTGATCTAGAAGAAATGAGTTTCGATGTAGCCAAAAATGGTGAATTCACTGTATATCTTAAAAATGAACAAGGTGTTACTAATGTTGAAACAATTTCCATTTTCAACATTGTAAAGAAACCAGCACCTGAACCAATTAAGGTATCTTATGAACTATCGAAATCAGATCCTACTGATGAACCAATTACGATTACAGTTCTCGCCGATACAAAAGCTGATCTTACGGATGCTAAATGGATGAAAGGAAACGTATCTCTTGAAGAAATTAAAGCCGATGGAAATGCTTTAGATCTCGATACTATGTCCTTTGAAGTTACATCAAACGGTACGTACTCAGTGTATCTTCAAAATAGTGATGGAACAGAAGTAGTAAGTTCTGTTACGATTACGAACATCATTAACGAAGAACCTGAAGTACCTGGTGACCCTGAAGATCCTGGTGTTCCGGGAGATCCAGCTGATCCGAAACCTTGTATTCCATGTGACGACGATAATGGAGATGGAGACGGAGATGACAACACAGGCGGAGATGATGACGGAAACAAAGATGACGACGAGGGAGATGAAGTTGTTAATGGTGGTAACGATGGAGATGATGGTGCATCTTTACCAAGTACTGCAACAAACACATTTAACTACATGTTACTTGGAATTATCTTAACCATTACTGGAGGTATTTCTCTTTACGTCATGTATCGCCGTAAACGAAATGTGTCAGTAGAAAGCAAATAAAAATGAAGCATCCCTCAACTGCAACTGTTGAGGGATGTTTTATTTGTTCATCATTTTATTTTTTCACCAATTTCGCGTGGACAACTAATCGCCCTTCATTTTCATCTAGCTCGTAATCACATGTAGACAATGTAATGATGTGATCTTCTGGATTCACTTCTACTCCTGTCGTAAATCGTGATTTCTCTTTCATTTTCTGCAATAATTGTTCGTAGGTTTCTTCACTCTGAAAATCTGTTTCAATATAATTGAAGTCTGTTAATGTGTTGTATACGGAAAAGATTTCCGCTTCATAACTATCATATAACGTATCATATTCAAAGGTTTGATGCTCTTTGAAAAAATCTTCATTGAGAAATTTCGTTAAATGCTGGAACATGGACCCGTCTTTCATTCGGTGTCCGTAAATAACTGTATTTTTATCATTCTTAGTAATATCATTTCTAAAGTCTAAGAAGATGCTTCCTGCCCGCGTCACTCGATCATTATAATCTTTTGTTAAATAATCAATATTATTATCTGTTTGCAAGATTGGATAATCAATTTGTGTGTCATCAATTGTAATCCAACCGACGACATGATCATTGTGTTTTAACAATTCATCAAAGCCTGATCGGACTTCTCCCGGCTCCCTATCGTCATCATCTTCTTTTGCAGAAGCTACATCATAATACATGTCTTGTACTTCAGAAAGCATTTTACGATTTTTATAATAATCGATAAATACATCTGCTAATCCATACGCAGCATATAAAAACACAGATACACAAAGAATCGTAATCAAACGTGATAGGATCTTTTTAGTTGTATTTTTCTTCTTGTTCATTACGACCTTCCTTTCTACTCTGTTCTTATATGCCTAAAGGGACAATGTATTTTCCAGCCTCTACATCATCCTTTACAATGACGCGTACTCCATATACTTCTTTTATAAGTTCCTCTGTGACAATTTCTGTTGGTTTTCCTTCCGCAACTACATGGCCATTTTTCAAGGCTAGTATGGAATCACTATATTGAATCGCTTGGTTAATATCGTGAAGAACCATTACTATTGTTAAACCATGTTCATCACTTAGTTGTTTTACAAGTTCTAACACTTCATATTGATAATAAATATCTAAATTTGAAGTTGGTTCATCTAAAAATAAAAACGGTGTATCTTGAGCAAGCGCCATAGCAATCCATACCCGTTGTTGCTGTCCACCTGACAATGTATCAATTGTCATATGTCTACGTTCATACAATCCTGTACATTCAAGTGCCCATTTGACCATTTCCGTATCTCTATCAGATACAGGAGAAAATGTACTCCGGTGTGGTAGACGACCATATTGTGCTAGTTTCTCAACAGTCATATCTGAAGGGGCTACATTCTTCTGATACACAACCCCTAACGTACGAGCCAACTCTTTTGGTTTATACGTATTCAACACTTTACCATCCAAAATAATTTGCCCTTCCTTAGGCGCGTTATTATTTGTTAGCACACTTAATAACGTCGATTTCCCGCACCCATTTGGCCCTATAATCGTTGTAACTTCACCTTTTTTAATCGTTCCATTTATATGATGTAGCCGCATGATATTGTCTTGGTATGCAAAAGAAATATCTTTAATTTCCATAAATACGATCACTCTTTCTAAGCAAGAATATGAGGAATGGTCCACCTATAATTGCCATAATTATCGATGCTGGAATTTCCATCGGTGCCATAATCGTACGCCCTAACGTGTCAGCCACTAAAATGAGTAATGCTCCAGATAATGCCGAAAACGGGATAAGCACTTTATGATCGGTTCCAACTAGTGACCTACCAATATGAGGAATTAATAAACCGACAAAGGTAAACATTCCTGCAACAGCTGTAGCAATCGAAGCTAATAATACGGCTAAAACCGATAAAATAAATCGTGCACGATTGACCCGAAACCCTAAACTTTTTAGCGTTTGATCACGTAGTCCTAAGTGATTTGCATAAGTGAAAAATACAAAAGAAGCTATTAATCCAATCGACCCATATAACACAATAATATGTACGTCATTCCACGTTTTCATCGACAAGGTTGAACTTGTTACAGAAGCGGCTTCTATTAAACTTGTACCTCTTGCTTCAAATAATTCACTTAAACCGACAAACACAGCGTTAATCGCTACCCCAATTAAAATCATCCGAAGTGGATTCAATCCGGATTTCCATGAAAAAGTAAACACCAATAAAAACGCTAACGCTCCACCAATAAACGCAAATAACGGAGTATAAAAGTAAAGCGTAGGGAAAAATGTGACCATAACAATTGTAACGAAACCTGCGCCAGATGAAACTCCAATAATACCTGGTTCAGCTAGTGGATTTCGCATAACGGCTTGGAGAAGAACACCTGATACAGATAGTGCTGCTCCAGCAAATAAAGAAATAATAATCCGTGGAAATCGCAAATCCTTTATAATTTCTACATGGTCATTTGTCCCCGTGAACAACCCTTTAATCAATTCCATTGCTGTTACTTCAATACTTCCAGTGGTTGCAGCATATGTAATTGTCAGAGGAATTAATGTAAGTACTACTATAAAACTCATGATCTTTTTATTCATTAGATGATACCTCTATTCACATACACCATCTTAATCTTCTGGATATAAAATGGTTAGTAACTCATCAATTGCTTCATCAACTGCTAAATTTGCCGTTGTACCAAATAGTGTTTCTTCTAAGTCATATACACGATTGTTCTTAACAGCAGAGAAATGTTTCCAAATATCGTTTTGCTCAAATTCCAAATTGAACATTTCTACAACATCTTCAGGTGCTCCATGTACTGCTCGTAGGATGATATCTGCATCTAACTGTTGTAAATACTCTGTATTTGCTGATATAAAATCTTCATCTCGATCCGTTACAGCATTTTTCCCACCTGCACGCTCTACTAAATCTCCAATATATGAGTTCTCTGTTCCTACAATGTAACTGCCGGGAACACCCATTAAAACAAGTACTTTAGGTGCTTCCTTTCCTTCAGCAAACTCCTCAACTTCTACCATTTTCTTCTCAAAATCACGAATGATTTGATCTACAATTTCCGTGCGATTAAAGGTTTCACCTAGCATCTCTAACTCGGAAAACATTCCATCAACTGTGTCTAAGTCTAAAAAGTCTGCAGGAATATGATGATCCGAAAATGGCTTGCCTAAATCTGCTTCTAAATTTGTGACTGAAAGGACATGTGTTGGATCGAGTGATAAAATAGTTTCAAGGTCCGGACCCATGGCATTTCCTACTTCTGTAGCATCTTTATATCGATCAGGTATTTCTTTATAACTTGTAGGTACACCTACTGCGTCAAGGTCTAGAGCTTCTAAAAATTCTACAATTGCGTAGGTTGTCGCAACAATGCGGTGATCACTTTCCTCTTTAGATTCTTCCGTTTCATTTGAAGAAGTTTCATTACTTGCATTCTTATTAGAATCTTTCTCACTAGCATCTGAACTCGTTCCACACCCTGCCATGAAAAGAAATACAAAACAAGCAAGTATAAAAAATATATATTTATTCCTCAATTGTAAAGCACACCTTTCTCAGTGAAAACTTCCTTGATACCAAAGGAAGTCTTACTACCTAACCCGGCAGTAAGACTTACAATGTCAAAATCGGTAACCAACCATCAATTTATACAAAGCGACGTTTGAATTTAACTGCTAAAGGAATGAGTGAACCAATTAATAACAATGCGTAGAACATAATTGCACTCGTATCCCCTGTTTGAGGGTTCTTTGGATCTCCATTTGTTGAAGCAGCTACTTCTTGACCGTCTTCATCGTTTGTACCAAAAACTGGCTTTTCTAGTGGGTCTTCGTCGTTTTCTTTACCATTATTGTTTTCTATATCATCAATAACTTCCCCTGTAGATTCCTCTTCAGTTACTTCTGGACCATTACCGTTACCAGCAATTGCTGATAATTCGTGGTTGCCAACATCTTTTTCCTCTTTTGTATTTGTATTAAATACTAAATAAGCACTGTGTTCCGCATCATAACCAGGAAATCCAGGGATAGCATTTTCTGATACTACAATATGCATATCTAACAACATATCTGATAAATCATTTTCAACTCTTAACTGTACAACAATCGATCCATCTTCATTTACTTTTACTAGAATCGCATCATCGTATACATTACTTAATGCTCGGACCATGTCTCCATCCGTAATTGTCATTTGAGCATATGTTTTACCATCTTTTTCAAGTAAAATAGCATCACCTGTGAAGAATTGGTTTGCAACAGAAAGGTTATTCTTATTCTCATCATAAATATCATAATTGATTGTATACACTTTATCAGGTACTAAAGAAGACAGTTCTTCTTCATTTTCTATTCCCTCAGTATTTTCATCATTCTCCTCTTCAGGAACTTCTTCTGGGTCTTCTTCTGGGTCTTCTTCTTCCTCTTCTTTAAAGCCAGGTTTATCTGATTCTTGTGCTTCTTTTACAGATTTTGAATCTAAAGAAATCAGAAACTCTGCCTGCCCTCTATGATTACCCATTTGATATTCTACATATGCATTGTGTAATGCAAATAAAGTATCAAACTCAAACGTTTCGTAGCGTTTTTCATCATCTACTTCTATTTCTACAGCGTCACTACCGTCAACTTGTAATTTCGTCACTGTTTTATCATCATTCACAATAATTGTTGCTTCAATTTTATCTTCTTGAACATTTAAAAACACAGTGTTATCCATATAACGATCCATTGATGAAGGTTTGTCTTCCTTAGCATGCAAATACGATGCATCAATTGTGTAGAAACCTTTTTCTAATAAAAGCTCGTTTCCTTCGTTAGACTCTTCTTCTTCGCCTTCATCTGGTTCATTTTCATCTTCGTCAGATCCATCGTCACTTCCATCTTCCGGATTCTCAGGTTCCTCCGGTGTTTCAGGCTCTTCAACCTCATCTTCAATTACAGGTAATTCATCTAATCCCTCTAAATGGAAGTCGAGATCTACATTCTCATGAACTAATCCGATCATAGGAACTTCATAAGTTGTAACAGCATTTAAGATTGCTTGAAGTGTAGTAATATTGTAAGTATAAAAATTTCCTTCATCAATATCAATTTTACCAGGAGTTACCGTTGGTTCAACACCATCTACTTCTAATTTCTTAAAAATCATTGCTGGGTTATCAGGAATAAATAGAGTTAGCTCTATTTCACCATTTTTTACTGTTAGTGTTGCATCTTCACTCATATAGTCAGCTGCCGTTGATTTTTTATCAGTTCCTGATTGTTTTGCATAAGCCTTTATTTCATACGTCCCATCTTCTATATCGTCATATGTCTTCTCATCCTCCGCCGCTAAAACTGTAAAACTATTAACCGGCAACGTAAAAAGTGTAAATAAAACTGTTAATAACAGTGTAAATTTCCTTTTCAATTATGTCAGCTCCCTATTCTTTTAGTTACGTGCAAAGCGAAATTTGTACAAAGCAAATACAGCGATTGAACCTACAAGTAAAGCTATGTACATTGCGATTGGTGTCTCATCACCTGTTGGAGGGTTATCTACTGGTTCACCATCAGCTGTTCCTGTTTCGTTAGATGAATCCTCTGTTGCTTCTCCCCCACCACCATTTGCTTCTTGTGCAGGGACATTACTGACATCAAAAACTGCACGAGCACCATGTGTTGTGTCGTACAAATCTGGAACTACAACGTGCATTTCCATATTTACCGGTTGCGTTAAATCTCCACTCACCTTAAACTTCACAACCCGTGTATCTCCACTATCACTTACTACTTCTACTGGAGTACCTTCAACTGAAAGTGATTTGATCATATCACTGTTCGTTAATGTGAGTTGAATATATTGGGCTCCATCTTGAATTGTTAACGTTGCTGGTTTACTAAAGTATCCGTCAGCAATGGATGCATTGTCGTTTCCAGCTTCTTTTATTTCATAACTAATTTGATAAGTTCCGTCTGCATACGCTGCAAAAACAGATCCTGCAGGCAGTGCAATTAAAGAAATGATTAGTGCTAATCCGATAAAAATCGTCTTACACGAAAGCTTCTTCATTCTCTTCTCTCCCTTTTTCTTTTTCTGCTAAAGGTAAACCTGAAAAATGATTTACGCTTTAATAAATTGTGTTCAGCCCTTCTCACGAGGCTACAACTAATATACTATGTTCGCTAACATAAGTAAATGAACGCAATATGAACTATATGTGTCTAAATTGTGAACTCTGCGTTTTCACATCAACCAATTCATCCATAAAAATACCTTGAGAGCCCTTATTATAAAAGGACTCTCAAGGTATATCATAAAAGTATTATTTGTAGTTATACTATTTTTTATTTTGTTCACAAATGAATGGATAACTTTTCTTTTTTTCATTTAAAATGTTATGGGTTTATTTTTAACCATACAATCTTCATCACTATCATACCGTAATTAATTTTCGGATGCGCAAATTTTCATAAGACTGCTTCCATTCAACTCCTAAGTTCTCCCAAGAAACTCCTTGATCTGTTGAACGATAAATTCCACGGTTGTTTACCGCAAAAAACGTTTCTGGCTCAGAGGGATCAGTAGCTAAAGAAAATACAGTACTTCCTTGTTCTTCCGGAAGACCATCGTATAACACTTCCCATGGCTTATCATGTACTTTTCTAAAGAGAAATGTTTCTGCTTTTTCTGCGTTATAAGCTGTACGTGGCCCTTTTGCCCCTGAAGCGACAATAATGTTCGGGTCGGAGGAATCAACGGCTACGTCTACTAAATACGTATATGAACCTAATCCATCATTATACGTATTCCAACTCTTTCCGCCGTCAATTGTTTCTGCATAGCCTCCCCCAGCCGCTTCATACAATCTACCCTTAGCAAATTGGTTCATAGTTAAAGAGTGGCAATCAAATTGAGAGTTTTCCTTGCGATCTTCCCATGTTCTTCCTTTGTCCGTACTTTTTAAGACGCCTCCAAGTTCAATTCCAATGAAAATCACTTCTGGGTCATATAAATCTGGTTGAATGGCGTGTACATGATGTGTATGAGGGCGAGGCGGGAAAAACCATGTGTCCTCAGATGGGAGCTCTAGGAAACTAGGATAACTTGTCCAAGTATTCCCTCCATCTTCTGAACGATATACATTACTCGGTTCCGTTCCAGCCCAAATAACTCCATATCCATTGATTTTTTCTGTTGGACTAACAGCAACACTCATGACCCTTTTTTCAATGATTCCTGCTTCGACTTGTTGCCAACTCTCTCCCTGATCTTCCGTTACTAGCAGTCCATGATCAAAAGTTCCAGCATAAATCCGTCTTGGATTAAATGGATCAGAAGCAATGGACATAAACTTCCAATCAAATGTTTTTTCTGTTAGTTTCCATTGTTCACTTATACGTTCTGCTTCAAAAAAAGAGTTCTCAGCGATAAAAAATAACGATGAAACCATGATAAACACTCTCCTTTTTGGATATATCTTCATGGTATCATATATCTTGAACATATTTAGATGAAATTCAAATTTCAAGAATCTATTCATTGCTGGGAAAGTTGACCGGTGAGTGTTTCATATAATTGAAGCGTCTCTTCATCTGTATTTCTACTAATCATTAGAAATGTATCATCTATCTGAATAAACAGTACTTTTGATGTTTCATATTTATTTTGGATAAACAAATAGCCTGAACCGTATGGATCTACCAATCGAAACTTTCCTTTTAAAATTCCGCCAATGTTCGTACCGTTTGTTTTTAAGCGAACCTCCGGCAATTCATCCAGTAGCTTCACATCTTGCATGGAAGAAAGTTCCCATGTATCCCCATAGGATCCTGTTACTTCCAATGAATCCTTCGTTACCTCAAATGTGTTGTCGCTAAATCCATCAGCAGCAACCCATAGAACAAAAATGATTGTCGGTCCTGCTATACTCCCTATAATCCACCGCATCATTGTTCTTTTTTTAGGAACTTCATAACGTTGCACCCAAAAAAGACCGCCTAATAAAGTAAGTAAAAATACTCCCATACCAATTTCAAACCCAAGAGGTATAGGAAGTAATCCTAAAATGAAGCTCATACATAGCATCCAAAAAGTAACCATAAGTAATTTACCTGTTGCTTCTAAATAGCCGCTTTTTTGTATGTATTCCTTCTCTTCAGCAGATCTATTTTCATATCCATTTAATAAGAAATAGTTCTTTTTCACAGTAAAAAAATAAGTGATAGTACCGTAGACAAGTAGAGTAATACCCATAACGATCATTAAAATCCAAGTTCCCATCATATCCTCTCATTTCGTTTGTTACGTAAGGTAGGGTGTGTTCAATCCCTATTGTTACAATCATCTTTTTAATTGAAAGGTCACTAGATTTCGCTCACACCATTTAGAGATATGTGTATATACTTCCGTGCGGGTATCCTTTGGAACATGGAATTTAATTGGGTCTGGTCGAGCGTTCATATGAATATATATATGTTTATATGTGCTATTCATCCGTATAAGATTACAATGTTTACTTTCATACACTTTTTTATGAACGGTTATTTTTTCAGGCTCGAGTGTAATTTTCCTCTGTCCAATCCGCATTTTGGGTAACCATCGGGCAAGGAATCCAAGAATAAGTCCAAAAACAACATAACTAAAGGATAAGATGTTTGATTGTTGATCCAGTGGTAAAGAAACAAGCCCCATAACAATGATAAGAACTGCAAAAATCATTATCCATGTTGGCAACTTTGCGATGGATACGATAAATTGATACGGTTTTTCATCTTTTTGTTGACGTTGTTCGCGTTGGATATACGTTTTGTACTCTTTTTTATATTTCTTGCGAATGATTGGCGCATGAGATAATTCATGTTTACGTAAGGTTTTTAATCGTGTTTCCATAGACTTTAATAACTCTTTGTCATGTACTTGTCCAAAATAAAAGACTACACAAACAATTATAAATGTAGTTATGACAGAGGTAATATGTAGCTTCCCTGCAAAAGTTAAGATTGAAGCAATTATTAAAATAGCAACGAGCGCGTAAACCATGGACTTAAAAAAGTGATAAGAGAAATGCTCTTTCTTTTGAATTATTTCTCCTTGATTGGATGATTCTTTGATTATTCCGAGTTGTCCATTTAAATGAATGAAATCTCTTATATCATTTATGAATGGAGTATGTAAGGATATTGTGTCGGTGAATAAATATTTATTAAAATGGGCTTCTTTATACATTCCGTCAAGTGGTGATTTTCTAGTTGGTGTATGTACGTGTTCTGCTTTCATATATGTATGTACATTGAATAACTTTTCTAGCCTGTTCTCATAAAAATCCCAAAATTCTTTCCAGCTTTGTTCCATATCTTTAAAAGATTGTTCCGTCCACTGGTCTTCTTGATGAAGTGAGTCCATTTGTTGGATCCATGTTTGAAGCTTCCGCAACGCTTCCTCAGTGGTTTTACATAGATACAGGTAGTCTTCTTGAATAGATGGGTCTGATGAAAAAATCTCATGATCATCCTTGAGTCCCTTCTGGCTGTCTAACCAAGGCATCATTTGTGTATAATGATTTGCTAATTGGACCATAGATATGTACATATACACTTTTTCTGTAATGACGCGATTTGCTCGAACTCCTTCTTGGTCAACTACTATAAAGTGTGAGAATAATGGAGAAGGAATTACTTGTTGACCGATGATCCGATATGCGTTTTGTTGTACGAGGATTGGTTTAGTCTCCAGTACCTTTATACTTGGAAAAGCAAATTTCCGAAAATTCTTCTGTGCTTTTCTCTGGTCGGCTGATTTTTTAGCTATTGGGTTCATCCTTGAATAACCTCCTTCACATGAGTAACTTTATTTAGATTACGTACGTTTTAATATCTTTCCAGTAATTAAAAATGTAATCGGAATCATTAGTAACACTGAAAATACTGGTGCTAAAGAACGGTCAATATTAAACCACTCAATAAATGTTAACAAAAAGATCGTTGACGCGATGATGTTAACACTTTGTGAGAGTGGAAATGTAAGGAATTTTATCCAAGTCGGTTTTACTCGATATGTAAAATACACATTTAAAAAGAACGATCCTATTAAACTCACAACATAGCCCAGTACATGTCCGACAAAATAATGGATGGATAGAATATGGATACATATTAGATATACAACATAATAATTTAATGAATTAATTCCACCGACGAGCATAAATCGAGTAAATTCTGTATTGTAGCGTTTCATGTAAATCTCCTGTCTGCGCGTATAAGGCACCTATCAAATGATTCTTTTCATTCAAAAAAAACACTTTTCGTTCCCATGGTCCTATGAATAAAAGATGAAATTCATTCACTATTATACGCTTAAATAAAAAATCATCAACAACACAAGGATTTTCTTTTACTTTACTCTTTCTTCTATATATTGATTTGAATATGCTCTTCATAGAGGTGGTTAGTGATTTGGACAATGTATAACAGCATTAAAAAAGCATATCCCCACAATATATATGTTTTACCTGAGTGAATGCATTTCATAATGACCAAAACTCGCATAACTTACGTATAATGAAATCCATTCACTAGGTATATTGTAGGGATATGACTATTCGTATCTATCATTCAACGTACTTTTTTTCGAATACGATAAAAGACCATTAATCCTATGCATGTTCCTAAGGATAACATCCCCATTTCCAGCAAATATGGTGGAATGTACGTTAAGGTAATATCGTTTTCTCCTTTTTCAATTGGGACAGAAATAAATGAATAGTTTGCTTGGAGAACGTCTGCTTTTTCTCCGTTCACCTTTGCACTCCAACCTTCCTCATATGGTACTGGAATAACAACAAACGCGCCATTTTCTTCATTTTGAACATTCATATATACTTTGTTTTTGTCCATTGTAACAGAGGTGTCATTGCCTTTTTCCTGCCTGTTTACTTCTTCTTCTAAGATTTCGTATGTTTCTTGGTACACTTCAATATCTTTTAGTTCATATTCTCCTTCAGGAACACGTATAGATAGGACGCGCTCTGCAGGTACCCGAATAACAATATCATCTATTCCTGTGCGATAAATGGATGTATTTTTCTTACGGGATGTTTCGTAATTATTGACAGATAAATGATACAGCTTATCTTTGTCTTTTCGTTTCATGTAAAAAGAAACGTAATAATCTCCTACATGGTCTTCAACGTCATTAATGATGAGATCTAGTCCCCCGCGGTCTGATGTAACGCTGAGGATATCATCTTCATACGAACTTCCGCTTGTTTGAATGGTGATATCTTCCATTTGTGTTGCTTTTAATGAATCAATCGGTTCTTTCGCTGGATAATTTTCCAAAATCACTCCATCAATCATCGCTCGCTCTCGTTCAATGGGGTGAGCATCTTTTAAACTTTCTTCTGTATACACTTTATTTGTCGTCCGTGCAAATGAAAGTGGGTACGTGTTTTCATAAGCAACATATGATCCAATGGTAGCTACTTCCTCAAAACCAAAAGGAATAGATTGTTCATCCATCTCTTTAATCTGATATTTTCCATAGAGAAGGCTTAACATATTTGTTCTGTCACCTAACGTTCCATACCTGCTGACACTTTCTCTCCCCATATCAATCATAAGATCATTCCAATAAAAATGGAGTACATTTTCATTTAAAATACTTGAATATGCACTAAACCCTCTAAAGTCTTGGACAAGAGGAGTATTATTACGCTCCTTAATCATCCAATCGATTCGCATTAACGGATCCTTTTCCCGCACTTGAAGTAAATCAATTAATTCCCGTTGATCTTCGCCGTTGTAATCGTCACTACTCATCCATTTCTTTGTTACCTCTTCATCTGTTCCAGCAAAAGTAACTTTCTCTGATTGAAACCCATTGGCTATCCAGACAGAAGAAATTAGCACAACCGTAGCAAGGATGTATGGCATAGCGGGCGATCGTTTCAAGAGCAATAATGCAATCGTTATGATAATCAGTGCTGCATTTAAAACTAAATAGTGAATTTCATCTGAAGTCACATGAATATCTGGGTCGATCACATAAAAATAAGCATATGTTCCAACTGTCCCGATCAGTGAAACTATGATAGAAGCTCTCGTTAATTCCTTTACGTTGGATAATACATAGGTTACAAGTACAGCTCCAACAAGGATTAAGGCATATTCCCATCGATATTGTGGAGCAGAAAAGCCATTAAACATACTTGCTACATAAGGACTAAAGTGCATTCCAATCATCAACAAGGTTAAACATGCAAAAAAGCGAAATTTTTTGGATGCATACAAATTAAATATCCATAAACAAGCAATAATAATTGCTGGAATTACGATAATCCTTCCATTTAATAATGGATTATCGATAAAGTCATACACTGGGAATGATTCTGTAAATAATGGTCGATCATTTTTTAAATATCCGTACACAGTAGGTATAAATGCAAAGGCGCTTAAGCCAAGGCCTGCCAGTCCCCCTAAGGTGTAGCGAATAAGTTGTGCAGGGATTGTTCGAATATCTTCTTCAAAAGGTACCATCATTCGACCGATGATATAGATCAGTGCAATTCCAAAATTAATGTACGCAAAATAAAAGTTATCAATCATATGAATGGCCACAGCAATAATGAAGAGGATACTACTTTTCCCACGAATAATACGCTCAATTCCTAGAAGTAATAATGGTAACCATATCATTGCATCTGCAAAAAATTCCCAGTAGACAACATGTCTGAAATAAATCGTGCTTGTTGCATAAATAATAGCGCCAACAAAAGCAAATCGTGTTTTAAAACCGAATGAACGAATAAAAATGGTGGCAACAAGTGTTATAATGACCATTCGAATGATACTTACAATTAATACTGCATCTGCCCAATATGCCAATGATGGATGTTGTATGATTCCAAAAACTTCAAGCACGTACGTAACAATCACTGTCGCGATAAATATCAGGGATGTAGAATAATAATATCCGAGCTGGGCATATGTTCCGCCACCCATTCCAAAATCAGCAGCGTAAAAGAAATTTCCATTTGTATAATTATCATATAATAATTCTTTGAATGGAAGCATTTGTGACATACCATCACGTATTCCAATAAAATACGTATCACCCATCCATTCATGTAAAATAAATAAATGACTCAATACAGACACACACAAGCTTCCACCAATTACGTATATGATCCACATCTTATTTTTCATATCTTTCTTCATACCTTTCGTCTTCACAATCCAATACTTTCAGCCAATTGTAATATAATCTGAAGAACATCTTAAATAGATGCTTCAATATAGTTATCCAACATGCAAAGGGTACGAACGAAGTCCTCTCTACATGTTGGATGTATGCTACACCTGTTCTTCAGGCTGTTGATATTCATTCGGTTGTAAAATCTTTTTCGTAACAATATACGTAATGGGTACCGTAAAGAAAACCGCAATAAGTGGTGCAATCGTACTTGACATATGAAACCATTCGACAAATACGAGTAAAAATAGTGTAGACGTACTCACATTTACAACTTGTGTTAATGGAAAGGTTAAAAACTTCTTCCATGTCGGTTTCACTTTGTAGGTAAAATACACATTTAAAAAGAATGAGACAACTAAACTAATGACAAATCCTATTCCATGCGCAATTACATAATGGATCGACAACCCATACAATATCACGAGGTACATTGTGTAATAGACGAGTGTGTTGATACAACCTACAATAATAAACCGGAAAAATGGTGTGTTTACTATTTTCAAATGAACCTCCCCCTCTACTTCAGCAACATACATGTTATTGCATGAACGTTTTTTGCTTCTCTTCTTTAGGTAGAATATTGGATTGTTTTACTAAATAATGTGGGCGTTGTTTCGTTTCATAATAAATACGTCCAATATATTCCCCAATAATTCCTAAACAGACGAGTTGCACTCCTCCTAAGAAAAGAACTGCAGAGATAACAGTAAAGTACCCTGGCACACCAATTCCATTGATTAATGTATTCACAAACATGTAGCCGATATAAGCTAAAGCGAGGAGCAAAATTACCGCTCCAGCATAAAAACATAAGCGTAAAGGTTTGTGATTAAAAGAGATAACCCCGTCAATTCCGTAATTTAACAGTTTTGCTGTAGACCATTTCGATTCACCATTTTGACGCTGTTCATTTTCATAGGTAATTGTAATCGAATCGTGACCAATCCAAGAATATAATCCTTTAGAAAAACGGATTCCTTCACTTAACGTTAGAAGTGATGTAACGGCTTTTCTACTGAGTAAACGGAAATCTCCCTCTCCATCTTCCAGTTCTACATCAACCATCTTGTTCACAATTTTATAATACAATGAGGATACTTTTGACCGAGCCCAACTATCTCCTTTTCGATTCCGCTTAGCAATAACTTGATCATATCCATGTTCATAATGGTGAAGCAATTCATGAACCAATTCTGGTGGATGTTGTAAATCCGCATCCATTAAAATAACTGCATCCCCTTCAGCATGGTGTAACCCTGCTAACATACAAGATTCTTTACCAAAGTTTCTGGATAAGGAAATATACTTCACTACTTCTTCATCAAAGGATAAACGTTCCATTTCCTCCAATGTTCCGTCAGTACTTCCGTCATCAATAAATAGTACTTCATACATATAATCTTCTTGCTTCATCTCTTCTTGTATAGACGCTAATAAATCAGCTATATTTTCAGCTTCATTAAAACAAGGGACGATAAACGATACAAGATTTGTATACATAGCAATCATCCTTTAACTTTTTTAAAAAGACATGTGTTTTGCATGTCTTTTCTTTCTATCTCTATAATACCTTGAAACTGTGTAACAATGGTAAACATGGAGTTTCAATTGGATTAAAATTAAGTTGCACATCGTTTTAAAATAAAACAATTGTAATATTCGGCCCGTAAACATTCCAATTGTGGGTGTTTTTTCCAACAAATATAACGAATATTAGCTCCAGATTTAGTCATTATGAATTCTTTTTCATTTTGCTTTATACTAGTATAAAAGGAGTTGAGAAAGATACAACCAATTATTTTTGGAACACACGAAAAAGAAACGATTGCACAACTTAAAAACTGTATGGGAACAGGTAACGTCGTAGGCGCTGTATTATGTGCAGATGGCCACTTTGGATATAGTCAACCCGTTGGTGGAGTGATAGCATATGACGGTCAGATCTCTCCTTCAGGTGTTGGATATGATATTGCTTGTGGAAATAAAGCGGTTAAAACAAATCTCTCTTTCAAGGATATTAAAAAAGATTTGCCAAAAATTATGGATGAAATTCAGCGGCAAGTTCCATTTGGTATTGGTAAGAAAAGCCAAAAGAATAAAAACCACCCCATTTTTGATGATTCAGAATGGGATGTGTACCGCTCTTTAGGAACCCATGAACATGATGATTTAAAGTCTACAGCTCGGGAACAACTTGGAACAACTGGTTCTGGGAATCACTATGTTGATCTACTGATTGATAAACAAACTGATGATGTGTGGATTGGAAATCACTTTGGAAGTAGAGGCTTTGGGCATAAAACAGCGACAGGATTTTTAAACCTAGCCAAAAACCGAGCATTTTTAGATCAGCCTCCACATGAAAATATGGAACAACCTCCAACATTGTTAGATCTGGATAGTGAATTAGGTGAGATGTATTTTCGTGCAATGCAACTGGCTGGTAAATATGCATATGCAGGAAGAGATATTGTCATTGATCAAGTGCTTAATATTTTACAAGCAAAATCAACCTTTGAAGTACACAACCATCATAACTATGCTTGGAAAGAAGTCCATAATGGAAGAGAAATTGTCGTCGTTCGAAAAGGTGCTACCCCTGCCGCTCCAGGTCAACTTGGATTTGTCGGTGGAAGTATGGGAGACATTTCCGTTATTTTGCAAGGGGTTGAATCAAAGAAAAGTGAAGAAGCTTTATACAGTACAGTTCACGGTTCAGGTCGTATTATGAGCCGGACAAAAGCGGCTGGCCGTATGAATTGGCGTACTAGACGTCGTAGTGGCGGAGAAATTACGCATGAGCGCATGCAACAAGCCATTGATAAATATGGAGTTGAATTACGTGGAGGTGGCACAGACGAAAGCCCCTTTGTTTACCGCAAATTAAGAGAAGTTCTCGATGCCCATGCGGGAACGATAGAAGTCCTTCATGAATTAAAACCGATTGGTGTTGTCATGGCTGGAGAAGGGAGATAAGAGCTTCAAGAATTGAAGCTCTTTTCAATGCCTTAAAAATATATAATCATCAAGTTAAACAAGTTATTCTCTTGAGCCTAGACAATGTTCTCTATTAAAAACATTTTTCCGATTAGAAAGGTTACGAGAAAAATAACTACATATGATATCATATACTTCCTATACTCATTTTTTTGAACAGGGTATTTCCAATACATGAATATATCAATAAAAGCGAGTACAAAGTAATTTATTCCGATGAGTATGAGTACTTCTATTTTTATAAAATCTTTTATTCCTAAATATGCTATTAAAATGGAAAACGTCATTCCAAGTAATGTCGTAGCTACATAATGATATCGATTCACAAAATTACGTTTATAATAACCATGCACATTTTTCCGCCGCTCTAATTTAAACATCTTGCTTAATAATTTATCAAACATTAAGGCGAACAAAATTAACAACAATAAAAATCCTAGATATTTGTAAAATTCAATGTTCATTTGATGAGTCAAATCTTCTAATGAATCGATTTGTCCTCCTTGTCCCATGAAACCCCTCCCTCATTTTTAAGGTAAACTACCTCCTCATTCACAATCGATAAAATCCCTTCGTTGCTTGCAACACCCGTTCATACACGTTTTGAACGGGTAGATTTTTAATCGCCGCGATTTCTCGTATGGATTGATGACACATCCAAGGGTGCGTCATTTTCCCTTTACATATATTCTCAAAAGGCCATGGCCCGTCGGTTTCTACCATAATATTATCGATTGGGTACGTTTCAACTAGTTTTCTAATCTTTTCTTCATACAGGACGTCAGGAGTCATAGAAATATAGTAACCATTATGAATCATTCGCTGGATGGTCGGCTCATCTCCTTTAAACCAATGAAAATGCGCTTGGGTAACATGATGTTTCTCAAGTAGATCACACACAATGGAAGCATCTTCATATATGGCATGAAGTACAATTGGTTTGTGATAATGAGCGGCCCTTATAATCATTTGTTCTAACAAAGTTATATATGGTTCTACTTCTAAAGAAGGGTTTTTTTGTTTACTGTAATAAGGCAATCCCACTTCGCCAATTGCGATGAACTCTTCATGATGCGTATCGATATATGCAAGAAGTTGATTGATTTCTTCCTGCGCTGGTAGTGCTTGCTCTGGATGAAATCCACATGCTGGCTTCATTTGTGGGTATTTTCCTGCTAGAAGTAGCGTTTCTTGGGCTGAGTGAAGATCATTTGAAACCGCAATAAATGCTTCTACCTGCCACTTTTCACAATCTTGAATCATTCTTGCTTGTTCAGTGGAAGTATATTGGTCCATATGAATATGTGCATCTATGATTGGATGAATATGTTCGCTCATATGCAATAAAACCTCCTCATTTCTTGAAATAGCTATTTTAATCTAGCATGTAGTTTTGAATACCTCACTGGAATTTGTCTTCAAAATCAATCGATTACACTGAATCTACTACAGCACAGTCATCAATAGATAATGCAACCTTTTCACAATCAATCCGTGCTTTAGCACCATAAGGAATAATTGCTTTTGGCTCTGTATGTCCGATGCTCACATTATATAAGACAGGCATATTTTCTATCCCGTACTCCCGAAGAACCGTTGAAATACACGTTTTATATTCCTCGTAATATGTTTCATCAGCTGGTTTCGCAAATAACATTCCACGTGCTTTGTGCAAAATCCCTTGTGCTCCATAATTCCTGAGCCAATAAGTAACTTCTTTAGGTGTCGGTTTGTCTTCAGATGTTTCAAAAAACAAAATGCATCCTTCCCAATCTTCTTCCTTTGGCCATATAGAGGTAGATTTTGCAAATTCCAGCACAGCCATGCATCCGCCTAATAAATGCCCCTCAACTACACCGCTTCCAGATAGTAATTCATACGGATGATTCGGTTGCATCTGTCTACGTGTATATTTATTTGATATTTCCCATGGGAGAAATTCACTTGTCCATTCTGTAGGAGGAAGTATTTCTCCAATTGGTTTTGTTTGAAACATCAATCGCTCTACCATATCAATTGTATAAGGATCTATTGCTACATTTTCAGCCAAATCTACTAAAAGAGATAATCCGTAAAATGATGATAGCCCGGCTTTCCAGCAACATAAATGAGTAATCGTCGTATCTGAATATCCAGTTACAATTTTAGGGTTCTCACGAATGACATCAAAATCAATGTATGGAAGTAGTCGGATACTTTCCTCACCACCAATATTCGTAATAATACCTTTAATAGTCGGATCCTTAAAAGCTGTCATTAAATCTTCAGCTCTTTTTTCAGGATGTTCATACAAATACGAACTTCCTTTTAAACTATGGGGCATGGGCACTACGTGAAGGCCAAATACTTCTTCTAATCGTTGAACCCCCTGATCATAACGCCACCGCATATCCGGATCCCCTGCTCCACCAAATGACGTACTAACTGTTGCTACACAATCTCCTTTTTGTAGTGCTTGAGGTTTAATAATCATCTGTCTTTCCTCCTATATAACATGTATCTATTCAATCCCTGCAATCAGAATGATACCAAAAGCATATAATCCAATTGGAATTACTATACTAGCAACAATCAATTTTTTCGTCATCCTATATGAGGATAACAAACGGTCAGCACAGGCAAATAAAGCAGCTAAAATCATTCCGTAAATAACTCCAGCCCAATCCCAAAATATAAAATAACTAGCCATGCCAAATATGCTATGCATACCAATAAATAACGTATTTGAGGCTGGTAAGAATTTTAAACTCATATATTCAATCAATATAGACACGGGAACCCCATACAATAATACGAATGGTGTTATATAAAATAAAGTTATTAAAGAGATTCCTATAATCCCACTGTCTAATGACCCATAAGTATCATATCCTAATACAAAGATGATAGATACAACGAGGCTAAAAATGTTTACAGTGATTATGCTAGCAATTAATTTTCGATATAAAAGATCTGAAAGCTTCATCTTTTCCCTCCAAAAATGTCTATCTATTCATCACTCTTCCTAGTTGCTTCGATCCCCGTTTTTTAAAAAGGATTGTCCGTACATTGATGTACAAGACAATCCTATTGTATTACTTTAGAATTCCTTCAGGTTTTTTTCGGAACGTTTTACCAGACGTATGATCAACCATTTCAATTTTAATTCCTTTATTTAGTTGATGGGCGCTTGCTCGAATAAAAAGATAAAATATTCCTCCTGAGAAAAGTACCATTATCCCTACTCCTAAGATCATGCCTAGAGCAGGATGACTTCCTTTCCACTCTAACAGGGATCCAAAATTCGTTACAATGGTACCTATGATCCCATTCATCCCTTCACCCGTTTGAATAATATCCGGTCCAGCAATTGGTGGAAGTAGTAACCATACAAAAGGAATAACAGATACAAGCAAGTAAATATACGATACAATGAGCAATAAAAACGATGTTCCAAACTTGAGTCGTTGTTGTGGATTTGTAGGGTTGTACCGTGCCCCAGTTGTACCTAGCCACAACCCAATAGCACTAATACCACTTGTGATGAGTACTTTCAACAATATTCCAGTAATAAATTGAAAGAATGTCCAGCCGAGAAATAGTCCAGCAACAACTTCCACAACTGTTAATAATATAAATGGAATGAGCCAGCTAATCCAAAACTTTCCTAAGGCAATATGCATCCCTGATACAGGAATTGCTTGTAAAATCCATGAAGACTTCCCTTCTCTCCCAATGGAAGAAGCCGCTACATTTCCGTTGGATAACGCATAAATAAACAATAAAATCCCTTGGAAAATTGGCCAAGAAAGTTTGTTATATTCTCGCATTACTTGAAAATCTATCTCACCACCGCCACTGAAATATCCAATGGCACCAAAAATAAATATGAATAGAATAGGCATAAGTACAAACCATTCTCTTAAATCCCGTTTGATTGAGAACCACTCTTTTTTACTAATGGCAATTACTGGATGAGAAAGTGCTAATACACGAGATTGTGCCCGCTTCTTCTTTTTCTTCTTGCCACCTTCACTCAAGCGTATCCAACCTGTGCGGAATCCCTTTTCTACAAGTGAAGTCGCTACAAAAGCAAATACTAAAACGAGTAACACGAACATTCCAAATGGAATAATAAAGTCTATGGAGCCACTTGCTGATTTGACAATGGCGTCTCCTACCCATGTAGCTGGAACCCAGTCTGGAAATAATGGAAGTCCTTTTAACAGTAGTTCAGAAACCGGTTCATCATTGATCAATGTAGGTAACATGTACATTAAATAAATAATAATTCCAGAAAAGAAACTCATAGCCATCATAAATTCATTGGCCCTACTTGCAGGTACAATTTGAACAATGACTAAGTTTAATAAGTAAGCAATCGACAAACCTAAAATCGTTACTAAAAACACTGTTAATATGACGACTGGATAATACATTATGTGGGCTCCTGTTGCAGTCCCATACACAATTACTGGGATTGAGAAAAATATAAATACAAAAAGAGGTACCCCGATAAAGCTTTGAATATATTTCATCCAAAAAATATTTCTCGTTGGAATCGGCATTGTAAATAATAGATTTAAATCAGTTGCTGCATACAAATGCTTAAACACTTGGGGTAAACCGATTAAAATAACCATCGCAATAGCCATCAATGAACCATAAGAAACGATTCCTTGAAATAAAGCAGGTGTTAATTGATCACTCATTGCATATATTCCTCTAGATATCCAATTTAATAGAATAATCATTACAAGTGTTAATACACCATAGCTAAATAAATTTTTTCCACTTTGTGATCGAATCGTATTAACAATCATTCTCCATTGATTTCTAAGTAGGATTTTCATCATTAGCGATCACCTTGCTCATCATCTGTTATTTCATGAATGAGTGCTTTCTCCGCTTCTCCTCCAGTGATTTGCAAGAAGATGTCTTCTAGTGTTCCTTCTGATTCACCTTCTAATGCGCGAAGTTCATCCATTGTACCAAGGGTAATGATTTTCCCTTCAGCAATAATCCCGATTCGGTCACACATTTGTTCAGCAATTTCCAAAATATGTGTCGACATAAATGCTGTCATACCCTCATCACATTTGGCTCGTAAAATATTTTTAAGATCTCGTGCACTTTTTGGATCCAGTCCAACAGTTGGTTCGTCTAAAAATAATATATCCGGTTCATGAACGAGAGCGCCACAAATGGCGATTTTTTGCTTCATTCCGTGTGAGTAACTTTCAATCAATTCATCTGCCCGGTCATTTAAGCTAAATAATGTAAGTAACTCTTCTGCGTTTTGCTTAAATGTATCTGCATCCATTTGAAAAACAGACGCAACAAACTCTAAATACTCGCGACCCGTTAGTTTTGGATATAAATTCGGTTGATCTGGAACGTAAGAAATATATTTTTTTGCTTCCAGTGGGTGCTCCCACATGTTCACACCCATAATATTCGCCTCACCTGAGGTGGGTTCTAACAATCCAATGAGCATCTTTATCGTAGTTGTCTTTCCTGCCCCATTTGGACCTAGAAAACCAAACAGTTCGCCTTTTTTCACCTTGAAACTCACGTCATCTACAGCATTCGCACTGCCGTAAGTTTTCGTTAAATTCGTTAATGTAATTGCTGTATCTACCATCCTATTTCCTCCCCTTCAAACCATACATACGTTTACTATAGCCTTTTGTTTCATACACCTAGAAAAGTTTATACTATTTTTATAATGCTACTCCCAATAAGAAGGATCTTGCATCTGCATTTCTTGAATGACGTCATCAATATCCATTGGTGTAATGAGCTCAATGGGATAGTCGTCCTGCTTCACTGCTTGATTGTAGAAATATTTCACACTCCCTACATGTTCCTCATCCATTAAAATGACACATCCATCCGTCTTCTCCAAATACCAAGCATCTTTCGCTCGAAACTGGAAAGGACCTTTATAATC